>JBBQXF010000023.1:0-48983 GCA_038209965.1 Cytophagales bacterium
AAGAATTCCGGGCCGCCGGTTTTGATAAATGCAAAGCCCGCATCTATGAATAATCAGGCTCGTTGGTGAATTGCTCAAAAGCCCTTTTGCACATTTTTGGCAAAGGGGCTTTTTGCTTCCCTTTTTTGGGCAGTGGACCGGCTTGGAAATGCACCACTTTACCAATCATGCACCTACCTTTGCCCAAAACCATTTGAACCGGGGCACTCAGCGCACCGCATTACCGCTTGGCATTGACCAGCCCAACCGGTCAAATGAAGGAGCAAAGTGGCGGAAAACCCAGTAAGGCCCAACCACCATTGGTTGGCCACCAGCCGGAAGCGTAGTCATTGCAAATCATTTTAACCTTGGTTTAAAAGATGCCATCTATCCTACTTATTGAGTCTAGCCAAACCGCCTTGGCCAAGCTGCCGTCCTGGACCCAGATGGCGGTGCTCGTCGACCAGCACACCAAAGCGCACTGCTACCCATTGGTGCAGCCTTGGTTGCCCGCCCACCAGTTGATCGAGATTCCGGCGGGCGAGGAGCACAAGCACTTGGGCACTTGCGAGCTGATCTGGGATGCGCTCACCGACCACCATTTCGACCGCAAGTCGGTACTGCTCAACCTGGGCGGCGGGGTCATCGGGGACATGGGCGGGTTCTGCGCCGCCACCTTTAAGCGCGGGATCGACTTTGTCCAGATCCCGACCACCCTGCTCTCCCAAGTGGATGCCAGCGTGGGTGGCAAGCTGGGGGTTGACTTTCGGGGGTTCAAAAACCACTTGGGCGTTTTCCAAGTACCGCGCTTTGTATTGGTCGATGTACGTTTTTTGACCACTTTACCTGAGCGTGAACTGCGTTCGGGCTTTGCCGAGGTGATCAAGCACGGGCTCATTGCCGACCGGGCCGCATGGGAAGTGCTGAGCCAAGCCCCGCTGCACCAGCAGCCCTGGCCCGAAACCGTGGCCCATTCCATTGCGATCAAGGAGCGGGTGGTGGCCCTGGACCCGACCGAAAAGGGCCTGCGCAAAATCCTCAACTTTGGCCATACGGTGGGCCATGCCGTGGAAAGTTGGTTTTTGGTCAACTGCCAGCCCAATCAGCGGCTGCTCCACGGCGAGGCCATCGCTGTGGGCATGGTGGCCGAAGCTTGGCTCTCGGTTCAACTAGGTTTGTTGCCGGAGCGCGATCTGTGGGCCATTGAACAGTATATTTTCCAAATCTATGGCCGCGCCGAACTGCCCGGGGCCGAACTGCCCGCCATGGCCCGATTGGCCTTGCAAGACAAGAAAAATGAAGGCCAAGTGATCTTGGCCAGCTTGCTCCAATCAGTGGGCGAGGCCGTTTTTGATGTTCCCCTCACCGAGGCCCAACTGGTGGCCAGTTTGCAGTATTATCGCAGCCGAATGGCTTGATCTTTCTGGGATCGCAGGTCGCCTTTTGTCCCTCCCGGTCAATTGCATCGTCCTTGAGCCGATGTAAGATTTGCCCCCGGAGACATTGTTAAGCCGGCTAAATCGACACATTTGCCTTTTTTATGCCAACCCATTTGGCCGCAATTTGTGATTGGATTACAAAAGTGCGTTCTATTTGATGACTAGATAATGGTCAAATGTTTCTTTCTCCGTATGAACAAATATAACCTACTCATTCTTTGCTGGTGGCTCAGCGCGTCTTTGGTGCAAGCCCAAAACGTGGATGCACCAGCCTACAGCAATGAATTTCTGGCCATTGGCGTGGGCGCACGTGCCTTGGGGATGTCCAAAGCCTACACGGCGGTGGCCAACGACGTGACGGCGGCTTACTGGAACCCAGCCGGCCTGATCCGCATCAAGGATAAATACCAAGCCTCGCTCATGCACGCAGAGTACTTTGGCGGGATTGCCAATTACGACTACGGCGGTTTCGCCACCAAGCTGGACGAGAGCGGGGCCATTGCTTTTTCGGTGATCCGCATGGGGATCGACAATATCCCCGATACCCGGTTCCTGATCGATAATGTGGGCAATATCAATTATAATAACGTAGGTTCGTTTTCGGAAGCTTCTTACGCTTTTCTGTTTTCCTATGCCCGCGAGAGCACCCTGATCAAAGGCCTGCGGGCCGGGACTAATTTTAAGGTCATCCACCGATCGGCCGGCGCTTTCGCCTCGGCTTGGGGCTTTGGCCTCGATGTGGGCGCCCAACTCACCCGGGGCAAATGGCACTTTGGGGCCATGGGCCGCGATATAACGGGCACTTTCAACATCTGGAACTACAATACCGAAACCATTGCCAGTATTTTCTCGCGGACCAACAACAAGATCAGCGAGAATGCCGTTGAAATCACCCTGCCCCGTGCCATTGTGGAAGCCGCCCGCGAAATCCAGTTTGGCAAAAATGTGGGCCTGTTGCTCACCACCGGGCTCACGTTCACCTTCGATGGCAAGCGCAATACTTTCCTCCGCACTTCGTTCCTTTCCGGCGACTTTCAGGCGGGGGCCGAAGTCGATTTCAAAAAGACAGTTTTTGTGCGGGGGGGCGTCGGTAATTTTCAGCGCCTCCAACAACTGGACCGCAGTTTCTACACCGAACTACAACCCAGTTTTGGCATCGGGTTCAACATCCTGCACTTCAGCATCGACTACGCAATGACCAATGTGATGCGCTCCGATGCCGTCATGTATTCGCACATTTTCTCGGTCAAAGGGAGTTTTGCGACCAAGGCCAGTAAAAAATAAACCAGCAAACCAGCACTTTTAATTTTTCAATGTGATGAAAAAACTCGGACTTTTCTCCACTTTGCTCATTTGGGCCCTGGGGCAACTTGCAGTTGCCCAGCCGGGACAAAACCAAATTTTTGGCAATGAGTGGATCAACTATACCCAACCGCACTGGAAAATCCCGATCGACAACGAGGGCATTTACCGGATCTCCTACCAGCAACTGCTCAACGCGGGCGTGCCCGTGAACACGGCCGATCCGCGCCGGTTGCAACTTTTTTTCCGGGGCAAGGAAATGGCCATTACCGTGGTGGGCCAAGCCGACGGCCGCTTCGATCCCCAGGATTACGTTGAGTTTTATGGCCGGCGCAACAGTGGTGATCTGGCCCGCGCCCTCTTTGCCGAACCCAACAACTACACCCTGCCCAATTTTGGGCTGTATGAATTTTTTCGGGCCTATTACTTCTTGACCATCAATGCCAACGAGAACGCCCTGGGCAAGCGCATAGGAATCCTGACCGGGACCGATGCCAGCCTCCGGCCCGAGATTAACCACACCCAGCAAGTGGACGACACAGAGCGAAACAACTCTTACTTGGCATTGGGCCAGCTCTATCCCACCAGTTTTGTGACCAATGCCGACTTGGGCGCGTTGCTCTCCAGCTACAACGAGGGCAAAGGCCCAGTGAAAGCCAACCGGCGGCCCTCGCCCCAAATCATCCTGCGCGATTTTGCGCTGGAAGACGTACTGACCAGCCCGGCCTCGCCCGCCCGGCTTCGCTTGCTCATGCGGGTCGCGGGCCGGATCAACACCCCCCATAGCGTGGATCTCTTTGCCGGGATGGCCCTGGACTCCATGCGCCGCCCGATTGGGGGCGCACAGTTCAACAACTACCGCACCGTGGACATTGAAGCCACGCCCGACAGCGTGGTGCTGCCCCGCCGCAATGGCAATTTTTTTGCTGGTTACCGGGTCAACCAAGTGCTGGGGGGCAATGAAGATCTTTGTTTGGCTTTTGTCAGGATTTTTTACCCCCAGGGGTTTGACCTGCAAGGATCCGGGCTGCGCAAGTTCTGGCTCAACCAAGTGCCCAGCGGACGATCGCGGGTGGTGATCGCCAACGCTGCCAGTGGCGTGCGCCTGTTTGACCTGACCGACGAATGGAACATCCGGGCCATCAACCCGGTGGCGTCGGGCAATAATTTGGACTTTACAGTCGACCAAACCACCGTGCAGCGCAACTTGCTGGCCGACAACCGGGTGAACAGCGTGGGTCAAATCCTGCCGGTCACTTTTCGTCGTTTGCCAGTCCAATCCTCCGATTATCTGATCGTCACCCATCCTTTTGTGGCCCGGCCAGTGGGCCAAGTGCCCAACGCTGCCCAAGCCTATGCCGATTACCGCGCCTCTGAGGCGGGTGGCAACTACAAGCCCCTGCTGGTGGATGTCAATGACCTTTACGACCAGTTTTCCGATGGCGAACCCAACCCACTGGCCATCCGCCGTTTTGCGGCTTTTGCCCTTGCGCAGGGTCGGCCCAAGTTCCTGTTCATCTTGGGCAAGGGCCTCCAAATGCAGATCAACCACTTTATGAACGGGCCTTCGCTGGCCACTTGGGCCAATATCCCACCTTGGGGCGGTCCGGCATCCGATCATGAGCTGACCGCCGGGCTGAACGGTTTCCCCGATCACGTGCCCGCGCTGGCCACGGGCCGTTTGGCCGCCAACAACCCCCAGCAAGTGCTGGACTACTTGGCCAAAGTGCGTGAATATGAGAGCATGGAGTACAATGCTGCTGCCCTCTGGAAAAAGAACATCTTGCACCTGAGCGGGGGCTTGAACGTCAATGAAAACCGCGATTTCCGGCGCTATATGGAAGGCTTTGCCGAGGTGGCCAGGGGCAACTTTTTGGGGGCCAAGGTAGAGACCATCTCCAAACGGACAACCGAAAATGTGGAATTTCTCAATGTGACCGACCAAATCAACCGGGGAGTGAACCTGATCACCTTCTATGGCCACGCCGCGCTGGACTTTACCGACATCGACATCGGCCGGGCTTCCGATCCCCGCCTCAATTTCAACAACAAGGGCCGCTATCCCATGATGCTCATCAACGGCTGCGGTTCGGGCGATGCTTTCCGCCAAACAATTTCCCTGGGCGAGGACTGGATACTCGCCCCCAACAAAGGGGCCATCCTCTTTTTGGCCCACTCGCACTTGGGCCTCACCGGGCCGCTGCGCGCTTATACCCAAACTTTTTATGACAATGCCTTCGCCAAACGGGAACTGATCAACCAGCCCATCGGCATTATCATGCAAACCTTCCTGCGCGACTACCTATCCCGGTTCCCCGGCGAAGTGAACGTAGCCAATGTCCAACAGTTTTTGTTGCAGGGCGATCCGGCCATTCAACTGTTCAAACTCAACAAGCCCGATTATTCTGTATCGAGCAACACCTTGTTTTTGCAAAGCTTTACCGAGCGTAGCACCATCACGGCCCAAGCCGATTCGTTCCGGATCGCCATTCCCGTTACCAATTTGGGCCTCACCAGCCCCACCCCGCTCACGGTTTCGGTGCGGCGGACTTTCAGCGATTTCAGCACCGAGTTTTTGCCAATCCGCACCTATCCGCCCGTCAACTACCAAGACACGATCTATTTCACCATCGTCAACCCCCGCAATGCCCAGGATCGGATTGCGGGCAACAATATTTTTGAGGTAACCGTGGACGCAACCAACCAGATCGACGAGGCCAACGAAAATAACAACACTGCCATTCTCAACTATACGATGCTGCGCGGAACCATGCTGGCCATTGCCCCCAAAGAATACAGCGTCGTGAGCCGCCAACCTGTATTTTTTGTGGCCCAAAACTCCGATCCCGGTTCGGGTGAGCGGCGCTACCGCTTCCAATTGGACACTTCGGCGCGGTTCAACAGTGCCGCCCGCCGCGACACCGTCCTGTTTGGTTATGTGACCCCCCAATGGACCACCAATTTGTTTTCCAGCCTGGCCTCACACGACAGCACCGTCTATTACTGGCGGGTGCGCTATGCCGATCTGACCGCCCAAGACGATTCCACTTGGGCCGAATCTTCATTTGTCTACATCAACAACAGCCCCAGCGGCTGGTCCCAAAGCCGCCCGCCCCAGTTCCGCCGAAACACGGTAAACCGGGTCAGCTTGGATCAAAACCGGGGCCGCTGGAATTTTGACAACCCCGTGCTCAACATCAACGTGCGGGCGGTCGGGGGCAGCAACCCCAACTGGAACCGTTACCAACTGGTGATCAACGGCAACACAATCGCCACTGCCAGTGCCTGCGCCACCGATCAGCCCAGTCCCTATTGTGATCGCCGATCCACCAATGACCGCTTACTCTTGCTTTTCATCGACGGCCAAACTGGACGGAGCTACAAATTTGAAGATGCCCACCCGGCCGTTTGCGGGGCGGATCTGATGGTGATGGCCATTGACCAATGCTGGCCGCAGCGCACGGGTGTGGTCACAGGCATGATCGACCGGATGAAGCCCGGCGATTATGTCATCATCATGAACTCCCGCAATGCTAGCACGCTTTGGCAGAATGCAACGCTCCCCCTCACCAGCATTGGGGTCAATGCCCAAGACTTTCTGGCCCGTACCCCCGGCGGATCGCCGTTTATAATCATTGGCCAAAAAGGGGCATTGCCCGGCACGGCCCAAGTGCGCACGGCCAACCCAGCCGTGGGCGATGTGACGGTACAGGAAATCACCCTAGCCCATACCATCAACATCCCCCCGGCCACCAACGGAACGGTGACCTCCACCCTGATTGGGCCGGCCGCCGAATGGGGCAATATTTTCCGCCTGATCAACGGATTGGAACAGCCCGTGCGCGAAAGCTGGCAACTGGATGTGTTCGGGATCGATCTCCAAGGCCGGGAACAGTTGGTGCGCAACCGTGTGGTTGGCGATGGCACCAGCCTCCGCGATCTGAGTGCCAAAGACTTCCCCTATTTGCGGTTGCGCCTCACCACCCGCGATTCCCTCAACCGCACGCCGGCCCAGTTGCAGCGCTGGCAGGTCATTTACCGCGAAGTACCCGAGGGCATCCTCCTCCACGACACTGTGAGCTACCGCGAAAATACCACGCTGGAAGTGGTGGAGGGCGATTCGGTGCGGATCGGTTTCAACTTTCTCAATATCTCGGGCAACGATTTTCAGGACAGTTTGACCGTCCAATCCACCATTACCAATGCCCAAACGGGCCGGGTGACCACCCTGCGGGAGAAAATCCCCGCGCTGCGCCGCAATAGTTTTGCCCGGATCCGCATCCGTTTGTTCTCCCCCGATTTCCGGGGCGACAACCGCTTGTCCGTTACGGTGAACCCGCGCTTGCTGCCCGAGCAGATTTATGAAAACAATACGCTCCAGGCCCGTTTCCGGGTCAAACCTGATGACATCAATCCCATACTGGACGTGACCGTCGATGGCCGGCCCATTATGGACGGTGACATTATTGCCCCGGCCCCTGTCATCCAGATATCGCTCCGCGACGAGAACCGCTACCGGCCCAAGCGCGATACGGCCAACTTTGAGATCTTGCTGGCCCGCCAGTGCCCCAATTGTCAACCCCGGCGGATTTACATGAACGACCCGAACTTGACCTGGAATGTGAGCGCCGACAACCGCTTTACGGTCGAATACCGCTCCATTACTTTGCAAAACGGAACGTACGTGCTCTCGGTGCAAGCCGCCGACGCAACCGGCAACCGATCGGGCATTCAACCCTACCGCATTTCGTTCCGGGTGATCAATGAAACCACCGTGACGAATTTTTACCCGTATCCCAACCCATTCAGCACCAGTGTGCGCTTTGTGTTCACGCTCACCGGCGATGTGCCCGACAACCTGCGGATCCAGATCATGACGGTGACCGGCAAAGTAGTTCGCACCATTTTCAAGGATGAACTGGGCCCGCTGCGGGTGGGCAACAATATTTCGGAATTTGCGTGGAACGGCACCGACGAGTTTGGCCAAGAACTGGCCCGGGGGGTCTACCTCTACAAAGTGGATGTGATTGATCGCAGTGGCGAAAATTTTCAGTCTAGGGAGACTGGTGGCGACAATCTGTTCAAAAATGGGTACGGCAAACTTTATTTGATGCGCTAGCACTGCCACCCGTTGGTTTGACTTTTCGGGGATAATCTTTAAATTGGGGCAAAATAGCAACGTCTATGCGCTGGTCTTTTGTCCCAATTTTTGTGTGCCTGCCCCTGTTTGTCCTTGCCCAAAACGTGACCGGAACTTGGAAGGGCAAGCTCACCCAAGTACCGGGCGGGATGCTGATCCTCTATGACTTTGAAATGCACCTCTCGCAAGTGGGCAACAATGTGACGGGCTACTCGCTGGTATCAAACCCCAGATCGCCCGAGTTCAGGGCCAAAATCCTGCTCAATGGCACTTTTGACGGAATATTCTTCACCTTTCGCGAAACCAAGATTGAGGAGGAAAATGCCCCCGCTTCCTATTACTGGTGCATCAAGCGCGGTGCGCTGTTGTTCAAGCGCGGACCGCAAAAGCATCGGCTGAGCGGCAAATGGGAATCGGCAAACTGCCCTACCGGGGAAATGGTGCTGGAACGCACCGACCGGGCCAAGCCAAAGGAAACTCCGACCAAAGCGGTGACCGTAGCCCAAAAAAAGTCACCAACCGAGGAGCAAAAAATCCAGTCATCAACCATTGGTGGGGCAGCCCGCGATTCCATTCCTGCCCCAATCACCAATTTCGCCGCAGCCGATCAGGGGAAAGCCATTGTGCTGGAACAAGTCCAGTTCGCGCAAAGCCTGGGTGAATTGCTGCCCGAAGCATATCCCCAACTCAATGCGTTGGCCGCCCATTTATTGGCCAATCCTACTCTCAAAATTGAAGTGGGTGGGCACACCGACAACGTGGGATCGGCCTATAAAAATGTCCAATTGTCACTCCAGCGGGCCGAGCGCGTGGTCCAGTACCTGATCCAAAAGGGGGTGGCCAAGGCCCGGCTGATCCCGCACGGATATGGCGGTGGCCAGCCGTTGGCCCCCAACAACTCAGAAGAAAACCGGAAGAAAAACCGCCGGGTGGAATTTAAATTGTTGAAATAACTTATTTTTTATTTCTTTACCCGTAAAAAATAAAATATCCTTGATGATCAATAGATTAAAAGCATTTAATTCACTAATTTGGATAAGCGAATAATTAGTAAAATAACCATTCCCGATTAGTTTATTTTGATTCATTCACCATTGATTCCTAGTTTTCTCATTGCTCAAATAGCTACATTTTACCACTTGCCATGAACCGTGTTCCCACTTGGGCCGATATTGAAGCGGCCCACGCCCGCATCCGGCCGCACATCCACCGCACCCCGGTCCTCACCTCAACCAGCCTCAATGAGTTGGCCGGTTGTGAGGTGTATTTCAAATGCGAAAATTTTCAGCGGATCGGGGCATTTAAGGCCCGGGGCGGAATGAACGCGGTACTATCCCTGTCATTGGCCGAGCAGCAAAGGGGCATCACCACCCACTCATCCGGCAACCACGCCCAAGCCATCGCCCTAGCGGCCAAAGTGGTGGGAACCAAGGCATACATTGTGATGCCGAGCACGGCCCCGGCCATCAAGAAAAACGGAGTACGGGTGCTGGGCGGGGAGATCATCGAGTGCCCCCCCACACTGGCCGCTCGGGAGGCGGGCGTGGCGGAAGTAATGGCCCGGACTGGGGCCACGTTCATCCACCCTTTCAACAACTACGCCGTGATCGCGGGGCAAGCCACGGCCGCCGTGGAGTTGCTCGAGGAAGTCCCTGATTTGCAAACAGTCATGGCCCCCGTGGGTGGGGGCGGGCTGTTGAGCGGAACCGCGCTGGCCGTGCATTACCGGCGGCCCACTGCCCAAGTGATCGCGGGTGAGCCGGCCGGGGCCGCCGATGCGGTGTTGTCCTTTCGTTCGGGCCAGATCGAGCAAGCACCCTACATCAACACCATCGCCGATGGCCTGCTCACCTCACTGGGCGACAAGACCTTGCCCATTATCCGCCAGCACGTCAAAGAAATTTACACAGTGAGCGATGAGGAAATCATCGTGGCGATGCGGCTCATTTGGGAACGCCTCAAAATCATCATTGAGCCTTCCTGCGCGGTGCCCTTTGCCGCCCTACTGCAACAAAAAGAGCAGTTCACGGGGCAAAAAGTGGGGATCATCCTGACTGGTGGCAATGTGGACTTGAATCATTTACCGTTCTGATCCTGGGGCTGGTGCGCACCCGACCGCCAAGGTGGGTGGGCTTTTGCAAAATAATTTTCACTCCTGCCACCCATTGAATCAAAATGGCCGCTTAACTTTAACTGCGCAAAGCAAGAGGAAAGCAGCCCATCATTTTTTTCATCCACGTTTTCTCTTTCTGCCTGGCCTTGACATTCATTTTAATTGAGCCCATTTTATTGAAAATATTATCTTTTTTACTTTTCAATTATCAAAAATTTAGCATGAAAACAAGCTATGGGTTGCCAAAAAAACGCGAAGAAGTAATCGCTGAGCTGCAGAATGCTTTTGTCAACCAAAACCTTGATGATATTGAATACGAAAATCGCCTCAGTGAAGCCCTAGCCGCCAAGTCGATGGAGGAATTGGAGGTCATTGTGTTTGATTTCCCCGCCGAAATCAAACACACGCTGTTTCCCAAGGAACTGGTAGCGCAGGCCCCCCAACCTACCCATCTCTTGCCTGCCCAGGGAAACGAAACGTACCGGGTATTTTTTGGGGAGGATAAGCGCCAAGTACCGCAATTGGGCAACCAACCGCTGGGGTTTATGGCCATTTTCAGTTCCCAAAAGCTGGATTTCCGGCAGAGCCAATTACAGGGCAACCAGTTCAAAATGCACGTTGAGTGCATTTTGGGCGAGACTGTGGTTAACCTGCGGAATGAAGATTTAACGGGCAAGCACTTTGACATTTGGGTGGGTGGTGGCCTGGGCACCATCAAAATACTGGTCCCCAGGGGCGGGGTGATCAAGAACGAAGCGCAGTTTATCGGCGGGGAATTTAACCTCAAGGACAAACGTAAAAGTTGGTTGAACCGGCTCACGGGCAATCGTACGGAGGAGGCTCCCCAAATGTCATTTACTTTGACCCTGCACGGAAATTACTGGCTGGGGAACGTAGAGGTGGTTTATTGATCTTTCGGGGGAATGACCGCGAAGTTGGTGGTGGTCAGTCAACTAAATCGCTTAAAGGCAATTGTACCTGCTGGGCGGCCAATACCCGTACCTTCGCATTCAGGCGAAGCGGCTGGTGGTAGTCAACTAAATCGCCTAAAGGCAATTGTACCTACCGAGCGGCCAATTTCCGTACCCTCGCATTCAGGCGAAGCAGTTGTTGGTAGTCGTAACCAATTAAATCGCCTAAAGGCAATTGTACGATGAGCCGCTAATACCCGTACCTTCGCATTCAGGCGAAGCCGGTTGGTGGTCAGTCAACTAAATCGCCTGAAGGCAATTGTACCTACCGATCAGCCAATTTCCGTACCCTCGCATTCATGCGAAGCAGTTGTTGGTAGTCGCAACCAACTAAACCGCCTAAAGGCAATTGTACCTACTGAGCGGCTAATACCCGTACCTTCGCATTCATGCGAAGCAGTTGTTGGTAGTCGTAACCAATTAAATCGCCTGAAGGCAATTGTACGCTGGGCGGACAGTTGCAGTACCTTCGCATTCATGCGAAGCCGGTTGATGGTCAGTCGTAACCAACTAAATCGACTTCAAGCAATCCTACGCATCGCCTGAAGGCAATTTACGGTCAGTTCCAGCCGGCAGCGCTAGGAGCCGAACCCAATGGGCCGCCGACCAACTGAAAATTCCTCTTCGGCATTGAACCCCTTGAAATCAGCCGCAGTAATGACCTGCAACGTTTCATCGGTGCGATGACCTTGCTCAAGGCTGGCCATGCGCAGGTGCTGCTTGCGCACGGCCTGCGAAATCAACTTGCGCACTGAGCGGGCATTGCCAAAATACTTATCACGCCGGTTGTGGAGGTACTGCATGTAATTGCGCAGGTATTCCTCAGCTTCGGCGTCGGGCTTGAGGTTTTCGGTCACCAACATGCTCAAGGCTATCTCGAACAGCTCGGCCGGGGCATAATCTTCAAACAGGAGGGTTTTATCAAACCGGGACTTGAGGCCGGGGTTGGCTTCCACAAAACGATCCATGTTATCCGGGTAGCCGGCAGCAATGACAATGAACTGGCCCCGCCGATCCTCCATTTGCTTGAGGATGGTTTCGATGGCCTCATTGCCAAAATCAGAAGTGAACCCCGGCGAGGACAACGCATAGGCCTCGTCAATGAAGAGCACTCCGCCAATGGCTTTGTCAATTCGTTCCATGGTCTTGATGGCCGTCTGGCCAATGAAGCCCGCCACCAGCGATTGACGGTCGCACTCCACGATGTGGCCCCGTTCCAATATGCCCAACGCTTTGTAAATCTTGGCCAAGATGCGGGCCACGGTGGTCTTGCCAGTGCCGGGGTTGCCTTTGAAAATGGTGTGCAGCGAGAATCGGTTCAGGATGTCGCGCCCGGTCTCGCGGTAAAAGCGCACCAATTTCACCAGTTCGTTGATCTGGCTCTTGACTTCATTGAGGCCAATCATGCTGTTGAGCTCGAGCATGGCTTCTTCCAGCAGGGCTTGATCCTCGGCAATATCGGGCAGGCTTTTTTCCCGCTCTTTGTAAATCCGCTGCACATCGGCCAGTTGGATGGACTTGAGCATTTCGGCAGTCACTTTGGCCACATCGAGATCTTTCATCACCCGGAGGCCCATGTTCATTTTGGCTTCGTCCACCAGCGAATTGACCAACCGGGCATTGCCAAACGTTTGGTCGCGGTCGCGGTAGCTGTCCACCAGTTTTTTGTTCAAAAACTTGCTAGAATCGGGCGAAAACTCGACATCGCGGCGTTTAGCGGCCAGATCGATGAGTAGGGCCAATTCTTGGGGCAAGAAATCGGGAAAATCGAAGTTCATGCCAAAGCGCGACTTGAGGCCCGGATTGGACTCCAAGAAGGTGTCCATTTCTTTGGGGTAGCCCGCCGCGATGATGGCAATATCGCCGGGGCCGTCCGACATTTCTTTGACCAGCGTTTCCAGCACTTCGTGGCCGTAATCCTTGGTGTCTTCCTTGCTGCGCACGAGCGCGTAGGCTTCGTCGATGAACAATACGCCCCCTCGGGCCTTTTCAATGGCCTCTTTTACTTTGGGGGCCGTTTGGCCGATGTATTGGCCCACCAGCTCGGCCCGGCCCACCTCGTGGACTTTGCCATTGGAGAGCAGGCCGAGACTTTTGTAGATCCGGCCCAGCATTTTGGCTATCGTGGTCTTGCCAGTGCCGGGATTCCCCCGGAACACCGAGTGGAGGTTGATCCGCTGGCTTTCGTCAAGCCCTTGCTGCTTGCGCAACTGGATGAATTTGAGATAATTGACGTAATCATTGATCCGGCCCTTGAGTTTATCCAGCCCAATGAGGACGTTGAGGTTTGAGAGCAGATCTTCCAACATGGCTTCACCATCGTCGATATTGGCCTGCTGGGGCTGAACCATGTCAGTGCCAGTGAGCAGGGGGCTTTCGCCGCGCATGTAACCTTCACCGGCCACAAAGGGAACCACGGCCAGCAGTTGATCCATAAATATAACCTCGAGGGTATATTTATCGTGGTACCACGATCCCCGGGTGTCGGATCCCCAACCAGTGGTGACGATGACCGTGTCCTCTTCGGGATTTATCCGCCGGAGTTCGGTGGTCACGCCCTTGAGTTGGGCGGCATCGTTGTAAAATTGGAAAAAAAGTTCACAATACCAAGAAGCCGCCTGAGTGTTTTGCAGGGTCAGTTCGGCCCACACATAGCGCGTGTCCTTGGCATCAAATTGTTTGTAATAGGTACGTTCTTCGGGGTTGAGCCCCTTGTTGGGCCCTTCGTAAAGCCGAATGCGCTCAATCTGGAAGTAGGGGTTTTCATCGCCCAGGACGGGCCCGCCACTCTCGATGTAAAATTTCTTTTTGCCGACTGATTCTTCATCAATAAAGGCTTCCCACATATAATCGCCCCGGGTCCAGAAAGCGCCGGGATCTTTGTTGCCCCACCCTTCGCGCACCATGACAATGTTGTCTTCACTGGAAATCTTGTGATTGTCCAATTTGATTTCGCACAGATCTTCGCGCTTGCCCTTATCGAGCAATCGGTAGCATTTTAGCTTGAGATTGACCTCCCATTCCTCTTCGTCGAACAGTTTATTGTAGAACGACAGCTCGCAATAAAGGTAGGTGGTTTCCGAGTTCTCAAAAACACCCCGGTACTTCTTCTTCCCATCGGCCAGCCATTCCGTGGAACTATAAACTTTCAAGTCCTTGAACTTGTAGTTCTTTTCTAACTTCTTGCTGCGAAAAATCATGGCTTCCTTTGGTCTAAAAAGGGGCAAAATAGTGGCTAAAATTACTTTAAAAAAATTTCTGACCAATTTTTTGCGGTAAACTTGGTTAAGCGACCAACATGGCCGCTCCAAACACGCCTGCACTGTCGCCCAACTTGGGCCGCAGGAACTTGGTATCCATTCGGTTGTTGAACACATATTTGCGCACTTCGGCCACTCCCTCGGTGTGGAGCAGGTCGATATTGCCCACTCCACCGCCCAAGATGATGGCATCAGGATCCAAAATATTGATAATCACGGCCATTGCCTTGCCAAACATCGCGATCAGGCGTTGGACGGTGGCGGTGGCCTTGCTGTCGCGGCCCTGTGAGTGCCAAGCCACGATCTGGGGCAGGCTTTCGCGCACCCCGGCCAAGGCTTGGTAATAATTTTGGAGTGCCGTGCCCGAGATCACGGTCTCGACGCAACCCACCCGGCCGCAGTAGCAGGGCGTGCCGTCGGGCTCCAGTTGGTTGTGGCCCCACTCCCCGCCGATGCCGTGCCGCCCGCCCAACACAACGGGGCGGCCATCATGACCGCGCACCACCACGCCCCCGCCCACGCCCGTACCCATGATCACCCCAAAAATGCTTTCATATTGGGGCAGTTCGTCGGGCACAATGCCCATCACGGCCTCGGCCAGCGCAAAGCAATTGGCATCATTGGCAATTTTAATCGAAATGCCCATGGCGGTTTCCAAGTCTTGCTGAAGGGGCTGGCCATTCAGGATGGTGGTATTGCTGTTTTTGAGCAAGCCAGAATACGGATCCATTGACCCAGGCGTACCGACGCCCAACTGATGGGGGGACTGCCCCACAGCCTGGGCCAATAAATCCCGGAGTTTCACCATTTGCCCGATCACGTGCTCGTAGCCCTTATTGGCCTCGGTGGGCACCCGCTGGCGGCTCAGCACCGTATTATTGACCGGATCCAGCACAACTCCCTCCACTTTGGTCCCACCAAGGTCGAAGCCCCAGACATAGGTTGGTTTGATCATTTCAATGGTAAAAAAGGATAAAACAGGTTGTCCATCAGCATTGGGCTGAACTATTCAGTCTTGCCACTGTAAACATCCGCATTTTTGGGCTGAAGGGCAATTTGTTTGAGACAAAAATATTGGTGGTTGAACTTTCGGCCGGTCGAAGCGGTGAAGCCCCAGATCACTTGAGTCTTGCCCCCGAACACATCGTTGATCAGATCTCGGGTGCCCAAGTGGACCACTTTGCCGTCCAGCAGCACCGTGATGCGTTTTTTGGTGGGTTCCCAGCGAAAAGAAAAGTTGTGCAGGTAGTCGTCCTCCAAATTATAAGCCTCATCTTCGTCGTGCCACGCAACCTCGTGGTAGTTGGTGCCATCTTCCAAATAGGCGACGTGGTCATAGCCGGGGTCGTTTTGGCGGTAGTTTTGATACGTGTCAAATTCAACGGCCACCGATGGCGCGATGAAAGTGCCGCCGCGTGCCCATTTGCTCCAGCGGCCGTAGCCCATGCACTCGCCCCAAGTGCCATAGGCCTCGAAGCCACGCGGATCATCGTGCAGGACAAAGGTGATGCCATCGGCTCCCTCTTCCTTGTTGCCAAGGTAAATTTCAAAATCTACCTGAAAAAAGGTTTGTAGGTCGAGGCGGGTTTTGTAATAGGCCAGCCCTTCGCTGTATTCAACATCGGGAGTGAGCTGGATACAATCGTTGGGCATGGGCTGGGCATCGCCCATCATCACGTATTGCGAGGGCGTTTGCTGGGCCCACGCCAAGTTGTTGAGCGCAAAAGCGAAAAGCAAAAGCAACGTTTTCATTTGGTAGGCGTTTAGCATAATCATGTACATTTGTCGGATAGCTGTTTTGAACCAATGAAATTAAACATTTTCAAACACATAATAGTGTTGATGGGCATATTTTGCGTGGCTTCGCCCAGTTTGGCCCAAAAATACCCCCCACGGATCACCTTGGTGCTAGATCACTACAGCAGCAATCGCATTCGCTTGGCGGTTGGCTCGGAGATTTATTATAAGTTGAGGGGGGACAAAAATTTGTACCACGACTACATCGACGAGTTTTGGGAGGCCGATACTGCCGTCTTACTGGTCCAGGCCAAAGTGCTGGTCAAGCTATATGAATTTGATGCTTTCTACTTCCGCCGCAACTGGGTACGGGCGGGCTCGACGGGCCTGGGGTTTATCGGGGGTGGATTTGGCTTGGCGGCCATCACCGCGCCCCTGTTCCCCGTGCGCTTCTATGATCCGACCGAATCGGCCATTATCGGCGGTACTAGTCTGGTGCTGTCGCAAGCGGTCAAGTTGTTCCGGTGGAAAAAGTTTAAGATCCGCGAGGGCAAAAGCCGGATCCGGATCGTGAACACCTCGTTTGGGCCGATGGGCTGACCAGTGTGCCCGGCCGCCGCACAATTGCCAAAGCGATCACAAGGCTACAGCTTGAACCCGATCACTAACACACCGCCTGCTTGATCATTTTGGCCCATCCAAGCCTGAAAATCATCGGTCAAGTTTTGACCCTGAACAGGAGTGGATTACAGATGCTGCCCCAAGAGCAACTGCCGGAACGCGCTCGACATCAACTGGCAGTTTTCGGCCCCCCACTGGTCTTGGTAACCATGTAAGCCACCGTTCCCTAATCTTACTACCATGCGAAATCACCAGTTTTCAGTGCTAAAAACTGGCCGATAATCCGCAATTGCAAAATCGGATCCTTGTTCTCTCAAAAATTGGGGTTTGTCGCCTGTCCGACAATAGCTCATTCCGCACTCTTTTAACTTTGAACCATCAAACTTTTATTTAGACATGAAAAAACTTCAATGGTTATTTGCCGCTGGCCTAACAATGGCCCTGAATTATGGCATCTTGGCCCAACTGCCCGCCAAGGCCGAGGATGTCAGCCCTTTACTGGTGGGCGAGTCTGTGCCCGAAGTTTCTCTCGCCAGTGTGGCGGGCAACGCGGTCCAGCTCACCCAATTGGTCAGGAAACAACCGACCATCTTGCTGTTTTACCGGGGCGGTTGGTGTCCCTATTGCAACACCCAACTGGCCAGTGTTCAGTTGATTGAGGCCAAATTGAAGGCCGCCGGCTACCAAATCGTGGCCATTAGTCCCGATACTCCCGAGAACCTGCGGGCCTCGGTGGACAAGAACCTACTCAGCTACAGCTTGTTATCGGACAGTCCCATGAAAGCAGCGCAGCTGTTTGGATTAGCCTACCAAGCCCCTGACAATTACAAGGGCATCGTGGCCAAAGCATCAGACAACGTCAATCCGGGATTGCTGCCCGTACCAGCCGTTTATATTGTGGACAAACAGGGCGTAATCCAGTTTAGCTATGTGGCCCCAAATTTCAAGCAGCGGATCAGCGGGGCGGTCTTATTGGCCGTCGCCGAAGCACTGGCCAAAGAGGCTGCGCGCTAACCCGGGCAAATCTGCCCCGAGCACGTACTTGGGGGTAGTTGGCCATAATCACTAGATTGATCAAAAATAGGCATTTTGGAAGAAATAAATGCCTATTGCTCTTGATTGCTAGGCCAATTGCCTCCAAACTTTTTGCTTGCCCAGCCAGTTCCATTCATTGAACTCATAAAGTTGATGGAAAACTATGATGCGTTGGTAGTGGGGAGCGGGATGGGGGCATTGACCACCGCCTGCCTGTTGGCCCGGGACGGCCTCCGGGTGGCGGTATTGGAACAAAACTGGCTGCCCGGTGGCTGCACCAGTTCTTATTGGCGCAAAGGCTTTGTGTTTGAGAGCGGCGCCACCACCCTCGTAGGACTGGATGATCACATGCCGCTCAAATACTTGCTCGACCAGATCGGGGTGGCACTGCCCGCAGTTCCGCTGAGCTTGCCCATGCAAGTCCACTTGGCCGATGGGCAACTGGCCAACCGCTATCAAGACCTTGAGCAGTGGATTGGGGAAGCCGAGCGGGTGTTTGGCCCGAAAAACCAACGAGAATTTTGGCAATTTTGCTACCGGATCAGCCAGTTTGTGTGGGAAACCTCGCTGCGCCAAACTGCCTTCCCGCCCACCCGCTTCTCGGATCTGCTCGTGTGCGCCGCCCGCGCCACGCCACGCCAACTTTATTATGCCCGGTATTCCCTGCTGAGCACTGAATGGTTATTGAAAAAATATAAATTGCTTGACAACCAGCTATTTGTAGATTTTGTCAATGAACAGTTGCTCATCACGGCACAAAACCATTTAAGGGAAGTCAATGTACTGTTTGGGGCTACGGCCCTCTGCTACACCAATTATGGCAACTACTACCTGAACGGCGGGCTGATCAATTTGATCAAGCCACTGGTCGCTTACCTTGAACAACAGGGCAGTGCGGTTTGGTTGCGCCACCAAGTGGCCCAGATCCGGCCCACGGCCAATGGCTATGAAGCCGTGTGCACGCGCAAGGGCAAAGCTGATGCGCTGTTCCGGGGCCGGTTTGTGGTTTCGGGCATTCCGATCAACAACACGCTGCCACTTTTTGGCAATGACGAACGGCTGACGAAAGAGAGCAAAACAAATTTTGGGGCACGGCTGGCCAGTCGGGTGCTGCCCTCGCCCCAGCTCAACAGTGCTTTCCAGATGGGCATTGGCTTTCGGCAACGGCACCGCCTGCCGAGCATCCACCACCAAATCCACTTGGCCACTCCCCTACCCGAAACCGGATCGGCCAGTATTTTTGTCAGTTTTAGCCACCCCGACGACCCCAGCCGAAGCGACGAACCGGGCCTAGCAGTGGCTTCGGTGAGCACCCACGTTCGCCATCCAGCGGCCAACCTGGTTTTTGACAAGGCCAGAGTGGAAACCGCCATTTTGGCTGAATTGGTATCGCATGGCTTTTTTGAACGGGAAGACGTGGTGTATCAGCATTCTTCTACCCCGGCCGCTTGGGAAAAATGGACCTTGCGCGCCCATGGATTTGTGGGGGGCTATCCACAATACATGGCCATTAAGCCGTGGCAAATGTTGGATGCCCGACTTGATGGCCGGGGCGCCTACCTCTGTGGCGATACTGCCTATCCGGGGCAGGGAATCCCCGGGGCCACGTTGAGCGGGATCATTGCCTACGAAAAATTAAAGCGCGATCATTTTTAGCCAACAGTCGGCCGCCAATAAACAATGGCATTGAAGTCAACCGGGCAAAAACGCCACCAAATTGATCGGTCATCCGTTTGGTGGCGTGGTGACAACCTAGGCACTTTTCAACAACAAAGATTTAAAAATTGACAACTATTTACTGTGTCAGACGGGTTTGCCCAGCGTATAAGTGATGGGGCCGGGCAAAGTTTACCATTCCCAGACAATGGGGACGAAGCTACTGCCACATCCACGCAAATAACCATACCTTGCGCTCCTTTTTGGCCTGCAAGCTATGGTTTTATTGGTTTTAGGTTGCCAAACCGATCGGCCTGACCAAAAGGGACTGCTTCCTGCCCGGCCCACTGTTTTTGCTTCGCTAAATGGTGGCCAACTCATCGGCCACCTCGTCCATGGTGCGGTTGTTGTCGGAATTTTCGTCCTTCATGGCTTCCATTTCCTGCTGCACAATGCGCAAGATCCGGGCGATAAAGGCCGTGTGCCAGCGCTGGCGCTCTTCCTCCGACTGGGCATCGGGACGGTAGGCTTCGATGTCAGTCCGGCTCAAAGTGCCCTTGGCATCCAGCAGGCGCTCGATGCTGTCAAGGCGTTCATGGACCACGGCCAGCTCACCGGCCAAGGCAATGGTGATGTTCAGCACCCGTTCTACCGCCGGATCGTCAAAAAAGTAGGGCCGCTTGCCCTTGGCTTTGCTATTGGCCAGTGCGATGTCATTGATTTCCATTGAAAAAATTGCCAAATTAAACTTTTGTTGAGAGATACAGGTGATATTTATTGCTCGGCCCAAAACCACTTTTGGGCCAACTAGCGGCCACTGCCCAGTTACTACGGTTTTGGAACGCTAGGGCGTTTGGCCGATATTGGTGGCCCAACCTTTCGCTGGGCCTCCAATATTGAAAACCAAGGCTACGATGAAGCCCTCCCTAACCGAACCGACCAGTCAAGCACAGGGTTGAATTAGGCTTTCCAAGCACCAAACACGTTCCAAACGGCTGCCCGGCCATGATCTTCCGGCTCTGGGGCGCGGGGTTTGGTGTGATCTTCGTTGTCGTTCACAGCCCGTACCCCAATTTGGAAAAACTGATCGGCCGCAAAACCGGCTTTGGTCATCAGTTCGACTGTGTCAATGTCGTGCATTTTTGACCAGAACGGCTCATTGTTGTAGTAAGCATCCCAATCGCGGATAAACTGCTCGTACACATCCATTTCTGGTGTGTACTGGGGCTGTTCAATGTGCATGGTCACCCCGCCAGGCTTCAGCATCCGATAGATTTCGCTCATTATTCCGTGAATAGATTTTCCCGAAGTTTCGTGCAGGAACATGGTCGTCTGGATCCAATCGAACGATTCGTCGGCAAAACCGGTGAACTGTCCGTCGAGTTGGCGAAATTCTACATTGGTGATCCCAAGCGACTGGGCCCGGGCGTGGCCATAGCGCAACATGGGCGCACCCACGTCCACGGCCACCACGTGCGCATCAGGGTAAGCTTGGGCAATGGGCAACACATTGTGCCCCAGCCCACAGCCAATGTCCAAAATCCGCTTGGGCTCAAACTCGGGGTGGTGTGAGAGCAACCACTGGGCAATGGCCTTGCCGCCGCCGTCATTGAGTTTGCCCAGCGCGCCCCCCGTGGTTACAAACAGGCCCATGTCATAATTGGCCGCCGCCGTCACATCGCCCGCAAACAGTTCGGTGTGGTAGCTGCCGGGCATCAGGTGGTTGTCCACTTTGGCAATGTAGGTGGGGATATTGAACCCCGGCTTGATCACCAGCGAGTCCTTGCCCGCGTTGAGGGTTTCGGCTTTCTGGGCCAGCGAGGCGGCTTGCCGCAGCACCAGCGACCGGCCAGCTTGTTGGCGCATTTCCATCGCCGAGCGACGGAGTGCGCTCCAAGTTTGGTAGTGCGTGTCCTTTTTCATGGCGTTGCGCACTTCGGAGCGCGACTGGAGGTCGCGGCCATGTTCACGGCGGAACCGGGGGCGCACCCGGGTGTCATAGGCGATTTTATTGCCCGGCGAAAGGGCAGTTGCCAAATATTTGTTGAAATTGGCCAGAAAGTTAAAACGGGCGATCTCATCATGGGTGACTTCGGGCGACATCCCGTGCTGGCCGATGCGGTGCCAGGCCGGGGGAACGTTGATGGGGGCTTGGTTCATGGTAGAGTGTAGATTGGTTAATAAAGCCGTTTGGTGGGCAAAATGTTTGGCCCAGCCCTTACATTTCAGCTTGGGTGGACACCCGGCGCTCCTCGATCATGGTCAGTCCCTGAAATTGCCCACTTTGGCTGTGTTGCCAAGTCCGCATCCGGTGGCCATCGCCCAATAGGCTGATGATTTCGTACAGTTGGCTGCCGGGCTGCTGCTTATAACTCCATTCCAAACAAATTACATCGCTCGATTCCCAGGCCTTGCCCAAGATGCGGGCATTGTCAAAATGGAGCATTCCGGCCTCATCAAAGGCCGCCGCCCCAAAGTCGTGCAGTTCATGTTTGCCACCCTCCCAGGTGTATTCATTTTGCTGTTTCCATACATTGCCCTCAATTCGCAGGGTGAGCCGACTTTGGTGGTGGTCAATCACTTCGCCTTTTTCGTTGATCCGGGTGTAAGTACCCTCCCAAATTCCTGTATGCTGTTTGAAGATGCGCATGATGCTCTCGGTTTTATTTAAATGGAAGCCAAATTTAATCTTGCTTTAAAAGTACTAAAAATGATTAATATGATTAACTAATTTCGGTAAAAAAGTTTGGGGTGACTACCTTTGTCCAAATGTTGAACCTTGCGCCCATTGTTTTGTTTGCCTACAACCGGCCCGACCACACCCGGCGTTTGTTGGCGTCATTGGCGGCCAATGAGTTGGCGGCTGAGTCGGCGCTTTGGGTCTTTGTGGATGCTCCCAAACCAACCGCCACCGCCCAAGACCGGGCCAACCACCAAGCGGTGCTGGACTTGGTCGTTGAGCAGGCTTGGTGCGGACAGGTCCACTTGCGCCAGCGGCCCGCCAATTTGGGCCTGGCCCAGTCGATCACTCAGGGCGTGAGTGAAATCGTGGGGCAATTTGGCCGGGTGATAGTGTTGGAAGACGATCTGTTTGTGGCCCCGGGTTTCCTGCGCTACATGAACACGGGCCTCACCTTATACGCCGATGATGCCCAAGTGATGCACATCTCAGGCTTTATGTACCCGATCCGCCAAAAGCTGCCCGACACTTTCTTTTACACTAAAATTTCGTGCTGGGGCTGGGCTACCTGGCAGCGGGCCTGGCGGCAGTTCAACCCCGATGCCCGCTGGCTCTACGGTGAACTGTTGCGGAGCAAACGGTTGGAAAGCTTCAACCTGGATGGGGCCTATAATTTTTCCGATCACTTGCTGGCCAACGCCACCGGCCAATGGGAGACATGGGCAATCAAATGGCAAGCCAGTGTGTTCTTGCACCACGGGCTGTGCCTCAGCCCCCGAGAAACCTTGGTGCGCAACCTTGGCTTCGACGGTACTGGGGAGCACTGCCACTTGGACAACAATGAACACTCGACGCAGCCAATGGCCGACTCAGTGGTGGTGGAGCGCATCCCACTGCGCGAAAACCCTAAAGTCAGGGCCGCAGTGGCCCGTTATTACCTCAATTCGCACAGTAACTATCGGGGCAAATTGGAGTTTTACCTCAAAAAATTGTTTGTTTGAGCCCCAACCTATTTGCTACCGCCTGCTTTCCTTTCTATTTTCTCGGCATTGGTTTTTATAGCTTCCTGCTTTGCTTTGGCCGCATCTTGGGCTGCTTTTTTCTTGGCCTCGGCTGTTAGGCGTTCTTCTTCCTTCTTGCGGGTCTCGTATTGGAGCACCGCAGCTAAAGGCTGGTCCAGCCACAACAGGATGTGTTGATCCAAGCCATATAAATCTTTGCGGAAAAAGAAGTTCCCGTCGGGATCGCTGCCCGCGGTCTGGTACACGACCTGAACATCCAGTGGCTTGATCGGCACTCGCTTGGTTGAGCCTTTGGCGACCAGCGTATCAAACACGGTTTTGTTCCATTTGGCAGTGTCGCCCATGATAAGTTCAGCCAGTTTGAACGGCTCCCACACGCGCACACACCCGTGGCTGAAGGCCCGATCCATGAACTTGAAGAGCGACTTGTGCGGGGTGTCGTGCAAAAAAATCGAGTATTTGTTGGCGCAGACAAATTTGATTTTACCTAGTTGGTTGCCCCGGCCCGGGGGCTGCATGAAAGTGTATTTGCCACCTGCATAGGTCGTCCAGTTCACCGTCGATGCATCCACCACTTTCCCATTTCGGTCATAGACCGTCATCCGGTTGCGGCGCAGGTAATTGGGGTTGCGCTGCACAGCGGGGATCACCTCGTTCTGGGTGATGCCGCCCGGTACGGTCCAAGTGGGGTTAACGTCCATGTATTGGATTTTGGTCTGAAAAATGGGGGTTTGGTTCTCCGGCTTGCCAGTGGTCACGTCGGTCTCCCACACTTTTTGGTGCTGCTGGAAGTAGTACAACCGGAAAGCGGGCACATTGATCACGATCCGGTTGGCGGGCAGGCTGTCGGGCATCCAACGATTTTTCTCCAAATTGACCCGAATCGAGTTGATCCGATCTTGGATGCCCACGTTCAAAGCCTTGAATGTGTTTTCGTCCAACACGCCAGTTTGGCGCACCCCATATTGTTTTTGGAAGATCTTGAGGGCCACTTCGACCGTGTCATCAAACAGGGTGGTGTCAGTAGCACTGGCCAAAAAACCCTCGAGGCGCAACCGTTGGCGCAACAAAACCACTTGGGGGCTTGCTTTACCCTTGCCAGTTTTGAGCGAATCGGGCGCAATTTTGGGCCAAGCTCCTTGGGCAGCCAATTGTCGGTAAAAGGCCAACTTTTCTTTTAACAGGATGTACGATGTTGCTTTCGGTTTAAACTTTTCCAAGGAGCGCAAAAGGGTATCAGAGTGTGTAAGTTTATCAATAATTGCCAGCGAATCTTTGCGCCCAAACGGCTTGGTAAAATTCCAGGCCGACATGGCCCACTCTGGCTTGAGCTTTCCCTTGGTCAGGTGAATGGCATAAGTGGACACTGCATCGGTAATCAGCAGCTCGAGGGCCAAAAACTTTTCGGCCTCAATGGGTTCCCCGTTAAATAATTGTGATTTTAGTCGTAAAATCGCGTCAATGTGGTAGTCGCGGGAAGCAAGTCCTTCCCGATCAGCGGCCATCAATATTGTAATTACCTCATTGATTGCATTTAATGTGGTCCAAGCTGGTTGGTAGCCCCTTGGCTGGTAAAACTCTTGAAGCAAACTGGGCGCGAGGTGCAAGCGTTGTGCCCCGGCATTCATCGTTGGCGGTGTGCGCTGATTTTCCAGTTGGGCCTTGAGTAAAATGCCCACTTCATCGGCAGGAACAGTCGGATCGGCAAGAGGGTAAGATGAGGGCGGATTGGCAAAAGAAACCAATACCCAAATAAAACTGACGAAGCAAAAGATCATGCGAGGTAGGTTGCGCTTGTGTAATGTAAAAGTAGAAAATAAATCAAATCTTTCAAAACCAAATCCGCTATATTTGGCTAAAATTGAATTATTCCAATAAATTCTCGTTAAAATGAATCTTAGTCCCGTTATCTTGTCCATTCCGATTTACTTTGTCCTGATCGGGATCGAGCTATTGGTGGAAAGGTGGCAGCACGTGGACCGTTATCGGTTCCCCGATGCTGTAACCAACATTAGTTGTGGCATTGGCCAGCAAGTCACTGGGCTGTTTCTCAAGGTGTTCGGAATCGGTATTTATGCCTGGATCCAAGCCAACTTTGCTTTTTTTGCCCCGCCGGACACTTGGTGGACGTTTGTCCTGCTTTTCTTTGCCTATGATTTGTGCTACTATTGGGCCCACCGCCTCAGCCATGAAATCAACCTGCTCTGGAGCGGGCACGTGGTCCACCATCAAAGCGAAGACTACAACCTATCGGTAGCCTTGCGCCAAAGTTGGTTTCAGGGTGTGTTCACTTTTTATGTCTATTTGCCCTTGGCATTGATCGGTTTTTCGCCCGAGAGCTTGGTCTATGTGTCGGGCCTGAACCTGCTCTACCAGTTTTGGATCCACACTGAAACGGTGGGCAAACTGGGCTGGTTGGAATATGTAATGAACACGCCTTCGCACCACCGCGTGCACCACGGGCGAAATCCTGAATATATCGACAAAAACTACGCGGGCGTTTTTATCATTTGGGATAAATTTTTTGGGACTTACGAACCTGAAATTGCCGCGCCGGTTTATGGCATCACCACCCCTGTGCGCAGTTGGAACCCAGTCTGGGCCAATTTTTCCCACTATGGCACTATCTGGCAGCAAGTGCAACAAACCCCGGGACTGTCGGATAAGCTCCGGGTGGTGTTTTATAAGCCGGGCTGGCGGCCCGCTTCGCTGGGCGGCCCTATCCCTATTCCCGAGGTTCAGCGGCCCGACTACCAAAAATTTGACACCAGTGGCCCAGTGGCCGTTAATTATTACGTGTTCGTTCAATATGTAATCATCTTGATTGGTACTGCCATTTATCTGTTTGGGCAAAATGCCATGCCCTTCCCGCTCAAACTGGCGGGGGCATTCTGGATTGGGGCGGGGATTTTGGCCGGCGGTGGCCTTTTTGAGCAAAAACGCTGGGCCTTGGGGTTGGAGGCTTTCCGCCTGCTGGCCAGTGCGCCGATGCTTGGGTACTTACTGTTGTCGTCGCCGGCCACGGTCGAGTTCCATTTGCCGGCCTTTGCCAGCCTCACGCTCTGGGTGTTGGGATCGCTGCTCTGGCTCCGGCACGTGTGGATTTTGTCGCGAGCGCCAGCCCCAGTTGCCCCAGAAATGGCCAATCAGGTGCCAGACCTTGGCTGAAATATTGGGCAGGGCCAATATCGGAACTTAATGGTTAGTTTTGTGCTTTACTGAAAACGTTGTTGGCCCAAAATGGCCAATTGGGGCGAACGGTTTTGAGATCGAACGCCAGTGTGATTGCCCGCTTACAACCATTCCCCCAAATTACTTTTGGAGCAAAGTACTGCTATGAGCAAACTAAAAGATAAAATCGTCAAGAACCTCAGCATCCGCAACCGCCGGGCTTCTTTTGAGTATAGTTTTCTGGACAAATTTACGGCCGGGATGCGTTTGACCGGCACGGAAATCAAATCGATCCGCTTGGGCAAAGTGAACTTGGACGATGCCTATTGCCTGCTCCTGAACGGTGAAATGTTTGTGCGCAACCTGCACGTGAACGAGTATGCGCAGGGAACCCGCTTCAACCACGACCCCAAGGCCGACCGCAAGCTCCTGCTGAACAAGCGGGAATTGCGCAAAGTGGAGAACGAACTCAAAAACCAGGGGTTGACCATCATCCCGATCCATATTTTTATCAACGACCGGGGCTATGCCAAAATGGAAGTGGCAATTGCCAAGGGCAAAAAACTGCATGACAAGCGCGAGAGCATCAAAGAGCGCGATGTCCAGCGGGAAATGGATCGGGAGTAAATCGGTTCATCAATCACACCTTTCCAACTATCCTTGGTTGATTTCTTGGATCAGTAGCGTCAACTGCACAAAATCGGCCACGCTCAACTGCTCAGCCCGCTGGCCAAAGACAGCCTGCTGGAGCGCAGCCTCCGACCGGGGCGATCGCTGAATGAGCCCGCTCAGGGCATTGCGCAAAGTCTTTCGCCGTTGGTTGAAACCCATTTTGACCACATTGACAAATAGCGGTTCGGGACAGGCCAATTTTGTGGTGGCATTGCGCCGCAGGGAAATAACACCCGATTTCACCTTGGGCGGGGGATCGAACACGTCTTCGTGCACCGTAAACTCGTATTTGATGTCATAAAAAGCTTGCAACAGCACGCTCAATATCCCGTACGTTTTGCTGCCGTGCTTGGCCGCAATCCGCTCGGCCACCTCCTTTTGGATCATGCACACCATTTCGGGGATCAAGGCCCGGTTTTCCAATAATTTGAAAAAAATCATGGAAGAAATATTGTAGGGCAAATTACCAATGAGGGCCAACGGTTGGCCTTGGGAAACGGTGGACAAATCCATTTTTAAAAAATCTCCCCGGATGATCCGCTCTTCGGGAAGGGTGAGCTGCTGCTTGAGGTAGTCCACCGACTCCCGGTCAATATCGATCACAAAAGTCTGATAAGCAGTGTGCTGCAACAGAAAGCGGGTCAATATGCCCATCCCCGGCCCAATCTCGAGCACCGATGAATAGCCCCCAAAACCAGATAGCAACTCAACAATGTTCTCGGCAATTTTCTTGTCCGTCAGAAAATGTTGGCCAAGGTGTTTTTTGGGTCTTACAAACGGGTGCATAGTTTCGCGGTTAGGTAAATGGAGGGGGGGGTTAAACCTAAATGACCTGGCAATAATTTGGCCGAGCAAAAATTGGGCTGCGCGGGATTGAGCTTCGGCGGCCCGTATTGCTTATTCTTCGGTCAATTGCGCCTTTTGATTGAGGGCCATAATTTCTGTTTCGTCCAATGCTTTGACTGGGGCAATCCCCATTTGCTGGCCAATGGTCAATAAATAAGCATACGCTTCGGCCGGTTCATTGCGGATATGCCCATCCAAAATGGCTTCGCGGACTTGGATTTTGATCTCTCCCACCGCTTTGCCCGGCGACAGGCCAAAAATGGCCATGATCACTTCGCCCGTAATGATCGGCTGGAAATTGCGCACTTGATCCCGGGCTTCCACCTCGGTGATTTTTTCTTCCACGCGATCAAAGTTATACAGGTATTTTTTAACTTTTGCGTTGTCTTTGGAAGTGATGTCGGCCCGGCAAAGTTTCATCAGCGCATCAATGTCATCCCCAGTCTCGAAGAGCAAGCGGCGGATCGCCGAATCGGTCACCGTTTCTTGGGAAAGGGCAATGGGGCGCAGGTGGAGCCGTACCAGTTTCTGGACAAATTTCATCTGCTCGTGCATGGGCAGGCGGAAACGACGGAAAATAGCGGGCACCATTTTGGCCCCCCGTTCTTCGTGGCCGTGAAAAGTCCACCCTTGTTTGGGATAATAACGCTTGGTGGCCGGCTTGGCGATATCGTGCAGGATAGCAGCCCAACGGAGCCACAAATCGTCAGAATATTTGCAAAGATTGTCCAATACTTTGAGCGTGTGGTAAAAGTTATCTTTGTGAGAGTGTCCATCAATCGTGTCGACCCCTTGCAGGGCCACCATCTCGGGAAATATCAATTGCAACAGCCCCGAGGAAAACATTAGGCGGAAACCGTAGGAAGGCGTTTTGGCCAAAATGATTTTGTTCAATTCATCGGCGACCCGCTCCATTGACACAATATTGATCCGATCACGGTGCTTGACAATGGCATCGAAAGTTTCAGGGTGAATGTCAAAGCCCAATTGGGTGGCAAACCGGAACGCCCGCATCATGCGCAGGGGATCGTCAGAAAAAGTAATCCCTGGCTCCAGCGGGGTCTTGAGCAATTTGTGTTTCAGGTGTTCCAATCCCCCGAACGGATCGAGCAAACTGCCAAAATCGCTTTCGTTTAAGCTGATGGCCATGGCGTTGATGGTAAAATCGCGGCGGAGCTGATCCTCTTCCAGCGTACCATCTTCCACGATGGGTTTGCGTGAATCGCGTTGATAGGATTCTTTGCGGGCCCCCACAAACTCGACCGATAATTTGCCAAACTGGACCTGGGCCGTGCCAAAATTCTTGAAATAAGAAAATTGGGCTGCTGGCCCCAGTTTCTGCGCCACAATTTCCGCAAAATTAATGCCGCTCCCCACGCACACCACATCGATGTCCTTGGCCGTGCCGCGCTTCATCAACAGGTCGCGCACGTAGCCCCCCACTAGGTACGCCCGCACCTTGGTCTCCTTGGCGGTGTCGGCCAATAGCCGGAAAGTAGGATCGCTATGGAGCAACTCGGAAAAATTCATGGGCACAGATTCGGGATTCAGGGTTAAAATGTCCTTTTATTTGTTGGGCTTCGGGCCTACCAATTGCTACAAGCCAACTCATTTTGGGCGTAATCGACCTGCATCTGTTCGGGCAAGCCCGCAAGGATGGGCGCGAACCGGAACTGGTCAGCCACTTCGAGCAAGATGTCATGGATTTCGGTCTGGGTGTCGGCCATTACCAGCCGGGTGCGAAACGGTTTGAAATGATCAAAGCCCCGGAAATAGTTGGTGTAGTGACGGCGCATCTCAAAAATTCCGGTTTTCTCACCTTTCCACTTCACGGAAAAATCTAAGTGTTGGCGGCATACGTCCACTCGCTGATCCAGCGTGGGGGGAGGTAATTTTTCGCCAGTGGCAAAATAGTGTTTCACTTCGTTGAAAATCCACGGGTAACCGATCGCGGCCCGCCCGATCATGATGCCATCCACCCCAAAACGGTGGCGATATTCCAATGCTTTCTCCGGGCTGTCAATATCGCCATTGCCAAAAATGGGGATGCCCAAGTCCAAATCTTTGACCTTGGCAATCCAACTCCAGTCCGAATGGCCTTTGTAGAGCTGGGCCCGAGTGCGGGCATGGATGGTAAGGGCTTGAATACCAACATCTTTCAGTCTTTTGGCGGCCTCCAATATATTGATCGTGTCATCGTCCCAGCCTAGGCGGGTCTTGACCGTGACCGGCCGTTTGCAAATTTTGACAATGGCCTCGGTGATGCGCTGCATTTTGGGCAGGTCGCGCAGGAGCCCGGCCCCAGCACCTTTGCAAGCCACGTTTTTGACCGGGCAACCGTAATTAATATCCACAATATCTGGATCGGCGGCATCGGCAATGGCGGCAGCTTCCCGCATCACATCTTCTTTATCACCAAAAATTTGGATCCCAACGGGCCGCTCGTACTCAAAAATATCTAATTTCTGAATACTCTTTGCCGCATCGCGGATCAGCCCTTCCGACGATATGAATTCGGTGTACATCAGATCGGCACCGTTCTTTTTGCACACTGCCCGGAATGGTGGATCACTCACATCTTCCATTGGGGCCAGCAGGATTGGAAACTCGCCCAACGACACATTGCCAATATTGACCATTTTTAAATTTTAGCTTTTCTGGTAGAATTTCAACAAAATTACGCCAAAGTAGGCGAACATTCACTAGACGGGCACAATTCCGGGGCCAATCCCCAACTTACTTGCAGCCCAACATTTGAAATTGTGATCCACTACGCTTATCTTGCCACGCTACTAATCAATTGTCTATGTTAAAACGTGAACCAGCCCCTCCCCTAACCCAGTCCATGCTGGCCGGGCGCTCGGTACTTCTTTTTATGGGTACGTTCCTGTTTGGCTATTTTGTGTTCCAATTTGTGGGGTTTGCCGCCGGACTGGCCGCCACCGGGTTTGATGACCAAGGTTTGCAAAGTTTATTGATCAGCCCCAGCACTGCCGATCCCAAGTTCCGGCCTGCGCTGTTGGTTATGCAAGGAGTATCGGCCACGGGATTGTTCATTATTACGCCCCTGTTTTTTTTACAATTCGTTGACAACGACAAGGCTTTCTACCATCGCCCTGAGCTCTCACTCCGTCGCTGGCAGCCATTGGCAGGGTTTGGCGTGGTGCTCCTGCTCATCATCGGGATTATGCCATTGAGTGCAGTAGTAGTGGAATGGAACAATAACATCCGCCTGCCCAGTAGTTTGGCCGATTTTGAACAATGGGCCATGACCATGGAAACCCGGGCCAAAGAGTTGACCACCTATCTTTTGCAGTTCCAGTCGGTGGGAGATTTGTTTTGGGCGTTACTGGTAGTGGCGGTGCTGCCTGCTGTGGGCGAAGAGCTGACCTTTCGGGGGGTGTTGCAAGGCAAATTACAGCAAATGACGGGTAATCCCCACGTGGCGATTTGGGTTACTGCCTTCATTTTCAGCATTTTGCACTTTCAGTTTTTTGGGTTTGTGCCACGCGTGCTGCTGGGGGCGCTGTTTGGTTATTTGTATGCTTGGTCTGGCAATTTGATGATCCCGATTTTGGCCCACTTTATCAACAATGGTTTCACCGTTACCATGATATTTTTGCACCAAAAAGGGTTGTTGGGGATCAATATTGAGGAGCCAACCGATGTCCCGCCGCTACTGGCCTTGGCCTCGCTCGGACTGACGGTCGTTTTGCTTTATGCCTTTTGGAAAATAAATTTGAACCATGCAAAATTGGAAAAAAGTGTACACCACGGGTAGCCCGGTACGTGCCGAAATCGTCAAGAATATCCTTGATCAGTCGGCCATACCGGCCATTTTGGTGAATAAACAAGATAGTTCTTACCAGGCTTTCGGCGAGGTGGAAATCCACGTACGGGGCATTGACGTACTCCGGGCCCTTAAAATATTGGCAGATGAAGTTGAATTTGAGTAGTTTGACCGAGCTCCAGCAGCGAGTGGTGGCGGGGGGCTTGGGCGCAATTCTGATCGTGGGAGCACTGTATTGGAACGAATGGACCTATTTTGCGGTGTTCTTTCTTATTTGTGGGTTGGCCATTTGGGAATTTTATCAGCTTTTGGGGCTGGATGGCAACTTGCCCCTGCGCACTTTTGGCACCATCAATGGCCTCATCTTGTTCACCTTAACTTTCTTGGTCGAGAAATACAAACTCAACCCCGAGTTGTATTTTCTGGTTTTCATTTCGGGATCTGGGGTTTATTTTATCAAATTGTATGTCAAAAAAGACGATAAGCCTTTTCGCAACATTGCTTACACCTTCTTGGGCATCATTTATGTCGCCGTCCCATTTTCGCTGCTGAACATGGCCATTTTTATCAACCACCATTATAGCTACCAAGTCATCATTGGTGCGCTGTTCATCTTGTGGGCCAGCGATACCGGGGCCTATTTTTCGGGCCGGGCCTTTGGTAAACACAAGCTCTTTTTGCGCGTATCGCCCAAAAAGACTTGGGAGGGCAGCATCGGCGGCAGCCTGTTTGCCTTGTTGGTCAGTTTTGGCGTTTCGCTGATATTCAAAGATTTGCAAATCTGGCAATGGCTCTGCACCGCCGTCATCATTGCGGTGGCCGGCACTTATGGCGACTTGGTGGAGTCGCTGTTCAAGCGCAGCATCCAAATCAAAGACTCGGGGAATTCGATCCCTGGGCACGGGGGATTTCTGGATCGCTTCGATAGCTTATTACTCGCCGCACCATTTATTGTTGCTTTTGTCCGACTTGTGTAATTTATTCTGCCAAGTCGCTTATTACCCTATTTCTACCTTTATTTGGGGGAACTTGGTCAATGAAAATATGCCAACTATTTTAACGCAACTTTCCTATGAACTGGCGTAACCTCTTGGCCCGATTTGGGCCGTATTTTGGACTTATCTTTGTCCTTTTGATTTTTGCCATTGCCATGCCCAGTGAGCAATTCGGCAATTTTACCAATTTCTACAACATTAAGACCATCCTCACCCAAACGGTGATCGTGGGCATTGCGGCCTTCGGGATGACGCTCGTGATCATTTCGGGCGGGATCGACCTCAGCGTCGGCTCCCAGATTGCCATCGGCACGGTAGTGGCGGCCATGGTGCTGCGCGTGGATGGCGTAGCCACCGATCCGGGCGTTGGGGTGTCGCTCATGGCAGCTTTGGCGGCCATTTTGGTCTGCGGCTTTTGTGGGCTGGTGTCGGGGGCCATCATTGCCAAGTTTAAAATAGTCCCGTTTATCGTCACTTTGGGGACCATGCAAGTGGTGCGCGGAGTGGCCAAGTGGCAAGCTGATGAGCAAACCGTGATTGCCCCCCAAAACGCGCTCAACAACCTCATGCGGGTGGATCCCGACCCTTCTTGGCTCATTTTTGCCCCGGGGGTGTGGCTGTGCCTGCTACTTTTGGGCGTGTGCACCGCCCTGCTGCGCTACACCGTTTTTGGCCGCTACATTTTCGCCGTTGGGTCCAATGAGCAAACGGCCCGGCTCTGCGGCATTAATGTGGATCGGATCAAAATGATGATCTATACCGTTTGTGGACTGTTCACGGGGATTGCTTCGGTGATGCAATACAGCGATCTGGCCATCGGCGACCCCACCACGGCCTCGGGCAAGGAACTGGACATCATTGCGGCGGTGGTCATCGGGGGGGCATCGCTCAACGGGGGCGAGGGCAGTGCGCTCGGCTCGGTCATTGGCGCGCTCATCATGGCGGTGCTGCGCAACGGCTGCAACATGCTCGGCATCCCCAATTATGCCCAAGAAATCATCATCGGGATCATTATCATCGGGGCCGTACTGGTGGATCGGCTCAAACACCGGGTGGCTTAAACACTCATTGCCATTCGGTCAACAGTCCGCACACCGCAATGGCTACCTTTTATCAGCACTGAAATCTTCACTCCCGAGAAGTGGAGCATTAATGGAATATTGACCAAATAGTCAAATTTTTAGACGGGTGCTAAAATAGATTAACGAACTCGCAACCCGCTGACCAACCCGATCATTGATAGCCCTTGGCCTGCAAACGGAACAGCTCGGCATATTTACCGTTCAATTGCAGCAGTTCATCGTGGCTGCCCATTTCACGCAACGTGCCATTTTCCAAGAACAGGATCCGGTCGGCCATCCGCACGGTGGAAAAGCGGTGGGAAATGAGCACCGCCGACTTGCCCTCGATCAACTCAGCAAACCTGACGAAGACCTCATGTTCAGCCCGGGCATCGAGTGCGGAGGTGGGTTCGTCGAGAATGAGCAACTGGGCATTGCGCATGTAGGCCCGCGCAATGGCGATTTTTTGCCACTCCCCGCCCGACAAATCTACGCCATCATTGAAACGTTTGCCCAACATCTGGTCATAGCCTTTGGGCAGTTTTTGAATCAGAATGTCGGCCAGACTCTTTTGGGCCGAACTGACTATTTTGGCTTGATCGATCCGTTCCTCAATGCTGCCCACAGCAATGTTCTCGCCAGCCCGAAAAGAGAATTTGACGAAATCTTGAAAAATAATCCCAATATTTTCGCGCAGGTCGGCCACGTTATAGTCGCGCAGATCGACCCCATCGAGCAAAATGCGGCCTTCGGTTGGCTCATAAAGCCGGGCCAGCAGCTTGGTCAAAGTGGTTTTTCCCGCGCCATTTTCGCCCACCAGCGCGAGTTTTTCGCCTGCCCGCAAGTGGAAATCTAACCCCCGGATGGCCCATTGTTCGCTGTTGGGATATTTGAAGCCCACCCCCTCAAAAACAAAACCCGTTTGGATAGGCCGGGGGATTGCCACTGCCATCGGGTTGACAACTATTTCTGGCTGAATATCAAAAAAGTCAAAATAGTCTTGCAAATACATCGCTTTGGAAGCCACGTCCGAGAACCGGCCCATCAGGCTCTGGAGCAGGCCCCGCATCCGCAGGAATGACCCAGCCAAAAAAGTGAGATCACCCACTGAGATGGCCCCTTGGATCGCCCGGGCCAAGATCAGTACATAAGCGCCATAATAGGACAGCGTGCCAAAGCTGAAGAACAAACTGCCCCAGGCCGCGCTTCGGATGTTGAGTTTTTGGTTGTCGGCATTGAATTGTACCGACAACTCTTTGTAGCGCCCGATCAAAAACTCCGAAAGGTTGAACGTCTTGATTTCCTTGGCCGTTACGTCGCTGGCCGCCACGTAGCGGATATAATCAATCTCGCGGCGCAGGGGAGTCCACCATCCATACAAATTATAGCGCAAACTGTTGAAATAAGTCTCGCCCAAAAACGAAGGAACCACGGCCACGATCAAAATAACCAGCAGCCAAGGGTTAAAGGCGATCAGGCCCGCCGCTAAGGCAATGATCGACACCAGATCCTGGGCTTGCCCCAGCAATTGGGACAACAGCGCCGAGCGGACGTTGGTCTGCTGGCGGGCCTTTTCCAGTTTGTCGTAAAACTGGGGGTTCTCGAACTGGTACAGATCCAACTTGGCGGCATGGCGCATCAAATCGACCGAGCTCTGATAAGAAAATTTGTCGCCGAGCAACATGTCAACCAGCGAAGTGGCCCGGGCCATCAAATCGGTCAGCATCGCCAGCGCCAGCTCAATGCCCACCCAGAGCCAGAGCTTGGACGAGTCAGCCTCGGTGTGGCCCATTAGGAAGACCACTTCATCGATGATCAGCTTGCCGATATACAGGGTGGCTACGGGAAATACTGAGCCCAGCAACCGCAATATCATACTGGCCAAGGTCAGGGCTGGACTGGTTCGCCAGATCAGCCTTACAAGGCGCGGAATATAACGAAGAGCGAAGAACTGTTTTCGGGGGTCGGCTTGTTCCCCAGTGGAGGGATTGTGGCTACGAACAAGTAAACTAAAGATGCGCAGAAGAATTGTTTTCATTGTCGTTCTAACAACGAGAAGCCTCAGAAAGTTTGTGAAGCCCTCAAATGCTGTTCAACTCGTTGGCAAACATCATTTTTAACCCATCACGACCAGATACGATGGTTGCCCGGGCGGGCAAACTTAGCCAAAAACTCGCACCTGTGCATCATTTAGGATTGGCGAACCTACAAATCACCATCCTTTATCGCCAATAAAGCACCACCGCTACCGCCCCAATAACAAGGCAATAAACGGCAAAATAGATCAGTTTGCCCCGTTTCACCAAGTCAATCATCAATCGGCAAGCGAATAGACCAGTCAAAAAAGCGGTCAAAAAGCCCGCGCCAAGCACGGGGATTGAAATACCATCTACATTTGCTGGGGCTTCCAAATAGTCTTTGAACTCGAGCAAAGTAGCGCCAAAAATGGGGGGCAGCACCATCAAGAAAGAGAACCGGGCCGCTTTGGCTTTGTCCACTCCAACAATGAGCGCAGTGGCAATGGTGGATCCCGAGCGCGATACGCCCGGCAAAATGGCCACTGCTTGGGCCAAACCTATTATGATTGCTTTGCCAAAAGTCACATCTGTTGGGTGGGCTGGCTTGATGATCGTGGTCAAAAACAGGAGGAACCCGGTGACCATAAGCATGGCCCCCACCAACAAAATATCACCTTCGAAAAAACCCTCGACCTCTTTTTTGAAAAATAGCCCCACAATGCCCACGGGGATCATCGAAAGCACAATTTTGGCCGCAAACTGGGTCGATTCATTCCACTGGAACTTGAACAGGTCGCGCAGGATCTGGCCAATATCTTTCCAAAATACTAGGATAGTGCTCAAAGCAGTGGCCGCATGGACTACTACCGAAAAAAGTAGGTTTTCGGAACCCAAATCGGTTTTGAGCAGGGCCTTGCCCAGCTCTATGTGCCCGCTGCTGCTCACCGGCAAAAACTCGGTCAATCCTTGGATAATGCCTAATACAACCGCTTCAAAAATAGACATTGTGGATTAAGAAGACTTCTTGGGTTTGTACAAAATAGCAAAAAACTGGGCTATGAAGCCAATCATGACCACGATGGGGCCCAGCGTGAGGCCAAAAAAGCCAAAACCGTGCTGCTCCGAATCCATCGCCATGATGGTAAACCCAAGGGCAATCACCCCAACCCCAGCCAACAAAATAATGTAGTTCAATCTCTCCATAGCGAAGGGAGGCTGCTCTTTATCTAGTTTTACTTTTGACATGAGAAAAAATGTATGATTTTAGTATAAAAACAACTGTTTGTAGTTAATACAATTGATCGAGCGACATCCGTATGAATCGATTGACCGAACGTTTGGCACTCACTACACACACGGTGATGCCCAAAAGCAACAACCCGCCAAGCAACAGACCAATGAGCAAGGTATCCTGTAAGACTGAGAGTTCGGGCAGCCGCAGGTTTACGTAAAATAATGTGGCCACCAGCAGTCCATCGGCGATCAATCCGCCCAGCAAGCCATGTAAGGCTGATTTGAACAAAAAAGGCCGCGTAATGAAGGCTGAAGTCGCCCCGACCAATTGCATGCTCCTGATCAAAAAACGCTGCGAGAACATGACTAACTTAATCGAACTATCAATTAACATTCCCACTACAATCAAGAGAACAACGGCAAAAACGGCAATCTGTGCCTCGGCTCGGACAATATTATCATTGATTTCATTAACCACGCTTTCCACGTACACTACTTCATAAATGCCCGCCATTTCCTGCAATTCTTGGCGAATTTGAAGCAATTTTTGATTGTCGTAATATTCGCTTTTGATATTGATTACATAGGAACTGCGAAGAGGATTTTCACCAACAAATTGGACGAAATTTTCACCAGTTTCTTTCATCATGTCTTGGGCAGCCTTCTCTTTAGAGATAAAAAAAACCCGGGGACTACCATCTTTGCTGTCCACAAAACGCGAAACGGCCAAATACTGCCCAATATTGACTTTGAGACTATCACTGACATATTTGTCCAAAAAAACTTGAACCTCAAAGTTTTTTTGGATCAAACGTTTGAGTTGATTTGCATGGAGCACAAATGACGCGAATGCACCGATCAAAAACAGTGCAACGGCAATACTAACCACAACACTTGATCCAGGGTAGCTCCCAAGACGTTTGGAGGTAGTGACTGGGGATATGGGGGGTAAAGCCTTGCGCCTGGTCATTCTGTGTGTTACATTTGCGCAACAAAAGTAGTCTTATTTTTCAGAACTTATCAAAAACCAGTTTTCAATTCTCCAAAATGGAAAAAATCATATTTAAGTTATTCCTTCCGCTACTGGCCCTGGGTATAATCGGGGCAGTCACCTATCCTACTTTACCCGCTGGGCCAATCCCCGGACGCAACTCCACTATTGGTTCAAACCCATTGCTGGCCGATACTTTGGTCTATCCTGAAGAAAAGCATTTTGCCAATGTGCGCCAGCTTACTTTTGGGGGCGATAATGCCGAAGCTTACTTCAGCTTTGACAGTAAAAAAATTGTTTTTCAATCTAATTACAAAATTTGGGGCCTCGAGTGTGACCAGATTTTTTATTACGATCTCTATGCCGGGGGCGATATGGCCAACGGTCGCCCGCAGATGATCAGCACTTCCAAGGGCCGGACCACCTGCGCGTATTTTATGCCGGGCGATTCACTCATTCTTTACGGATCCACCCACAAGGGGGGCGATGCCTGCCCAATCAGCCCGCCCCGCGATGGGGGCAAATATGTCTGGTCCATCAATGATGATTATGACATCTTCGTGGCTGACCTCAAGGGCAACATGCGCAAACAATTGACCAAGACCAAGGGCTACGACGCCGAAGCAACGGTATCACCCAAAGGCGATAAAATTGTTTTCACCTCTACCCGTTCTGGCGATCTGGAGCTATGGACCATGAACATCGACGGCAGCAAGCCCAAGCAAGTGACCAAAGGGCTCGGCTACGACGGCGGGGCGTTTTTCTCGCCCGATGGCAAGCAACTGGTGTTCCGGGCCTCCCGCCCCAAAACTCCGGCTGATGTTAAAGAGTACAAAGATTTGCTCAAACAAGGGCTGGTCCAACCGACTAATATGGAACTTTACGTGTGCAATGTGGACGGCTCCAACCTGCGCCGGCTCACCAATTTGGGGAAGGCCAACTGGGCTCCGTTTTTCCACCCTTCGGGCAAGAAACTTTTGTTCAGCTCAAACCATAAATCCAGCCGAGGCTACCAATTTAACATCTATATGATCAACTTGGACGGCACTGGGCTTCAGCAAGTGACCTACGACAAAGTATTTGACTCTTTCCCCATGTTTTCGCCCGATGGCAAGAAGTTGATTTTCAGCTCGAACCGCAATAATCGGGGCACCCGCGACACCAACTTGTTCATTGCCGATTGGGTGGACTAGGTGACATAATAGACCATAAGCACATAAAAGTGGCAACTATTCCCGAAATAGTTGCCACTTTCGCTTTTCAAAGCCCAGCCAAAACAGACTCCTTTTGGCCCAACAACAATAAGCTATTGCCTCTATTACTTGGATTTAGGCGGGAAAACAATCTCTCGGGTTCAAAGATCTATAAGGCTGCAAAGTACCAACGTTTTACGTGAACCCATTAGGATCTCATTTAATACGATAAATTATATTTCCATCAATACATTATCCATTGGGATAAAGCACAAAAATCATCAGCCCAGTTGCGAGTTAACAACAAAAGTCCCCACCAACTAAGCTGGTGGGGACTTTGTGAATGATGCCTGACGGTATGACTTGGGAAAGTTGGAGACCAACTCTGTGAAAATCAAGGGTGTCAAGCGTGTTTGTCACGCTAGGTGATTTTGCCTTGAGCAGTGAGTAAGACCTGACTAGTCTTTGGCCACTTCCAAGTTCACTTTGCGGCCTTTGATCATTTTGTTGTCCATCACATTCATCACGATGCGCACGTCTTGCTCGGCGATTTCAACAAAAGAGAATTTATCAAATACTTCAATGGCACCTACATTCTTGCCTTGGATTCCGGTCTCGCCGGTCACCGCGCCCAAGATATCACCCTTGTTCACCTTCTGCTGCTTGCCCACATTGATGAAAATCTTGATCATTTTCTGGGAATCAAACTTGCGTTCAGAAAACCGCTCGCTGGAGCGTTCACGGTCTCCCCCACTGCGCTCGCTGCGACCACCCCGCTCAAAGCGTTCATTGCGGCCACCGCGTTCGTTGCGGTCATTGCGATCAAAGCGGCTGCTGCTCCCACGTTCGCGATCGCGATCCCGTGAGTTGACATCAACTTCATCCACTGGGCTTTTGCTTTCTTGGGCATCGCCGGTCACCAAACGAACCAGGGCGGCAGCAATGTGCTCCAAGCTCAGGCCTTCGGTCACCAACATGTCCAGCATCGGCTGGTATTTTTCCAAACCACCTTTTTCTACCTCGGCCTTCAAGGTCTCGGCAAAACGGGCTTGGCGCAGAATCGCAATTTCTTTGGTCGTTGGGATAGTGCCTTCCTCTACCTTTGACTTGGTAAAGCGCTCAATTTCCCGCAATTTACCGGTTTCCCGGGCGGAAACGAAGCTGAACGACATTCCGCTGCGGCCCGCCCGGCCAGTACGGCCAATCCGGTGAACATACAATTCGATGTCATGGGGAATGTCATAGTTGAACACCGCGTCCACCCCGGTAACATCAATTCCACGGGCTGCCACATCGGTAGCAATCAACATATTGACATTACTGTTGCGAAACTTGTTCATCACAATAGAGCGCTGGCTTTGTTTCAGGTCGCCGTGCAAGCCCTCGGCGTTCAGGCCGCGCAGTTGCAGTGCTTCCACCAGTTCATCCACTTGCCGTTTGGTGTTACAGAACACGAGCATCAATTTGAGGTCGTGCTTCTCGATCAAGCGGGCCATCAATTCTACCCGTTGACTGCTCTTTACCATAAAATAGTATTGGGCAATGGTCGAGGCCGTAACAGTGGCTTTGGCAATTTTGACGTGGGCTGGATCGTCCAAAAACTTTTTGGTCAATTCCAGGATGGGGTTTGGCATGGTGGCCGAGAACAACATAGTCTGGCGCTCATCCGGTACTTTGGACAGGATATCCACCATGTCGTCATAGAAGCCCATGTTCAACATTTCATCGGCTTCATCGAGCACCACAAACCGAACATTGTTCAATTTGAGTGAACCACGACCAATGTGGTCAATCACCCGGCCGGGAGTTCCGACGACAATTTGCGCACCCCGACGGAGTTCGCGGTTTTGCCGCTCGTAAGAATCACCGCCATAGATCGCTACTATATTTAGATCTTCGGTGAATTTCGCCAATTTCTTCAACTCCTCACATACCTGAACAGCCAGTTCACGGGTGGGCAACAATACAATTGCCTGAGTGTTGCGGCTGTTGGTGTCAATTTTTTCAATGACAGGGATGCCGAAAGCGGCGGTCTTACCAGTACCAGTTTGGGCTTGGCCCAGCACATCGCGGCCTTCCATCGCAAAAGGGATGGCCTGGGTTTGGATGGCAGTAGCGGTGGTAAAACCCATGTCCGCAACCGCCTTTTGCACTGCTGCCGATAAAGGCAACGCGCTGAAAAGGATGTTTTCCATTAAATAGAAAAAATGATAAAATTAAGTAGTACAAACTTCTGGGGGAGAGGACAATATCATTACCTTGCTACCTAGCACATGGTATTGAATTGTTTGTACTAAACTCGTTAATACAAAGAAGCCAACAAGGTGGGATACTATCGTGCCCTAGACACATAATCGTGGCACAAAATTGAAGTATTCATTTCACAAAACCAAACTGTTATTGAAAATAATTAATAATTTAACAAAAAACTTCCAATTTAAGGGCAATTCGGTAGCATTTCGGCGATTTTGGCCCGTTCTTTCTGGGCCAAGGACAATTTCCACTCTTGACAAGCCTCCTTTTTTTGTTGGTTGGCCAAGTAAGCACACCCCAAGTAATAATGAATGTCATCAGTTTGGGGGTTGGCCGTTTGGGATTTTCGGAGCCACTCCAACGCCGGCCCGGCTTGGCCCGATTGCAAATACCAAATTCCCTGGTTGCGCAGGGCCCACGGGTTTTGCTCATCATAATAGAGCGACAGATCCAAGTCGGCGCGCGCCCCGGCCAGATCTTTCAGTTGGATTTTGACAAACGCCCGGTTGTTCAAGTAATATGGCTGCTTGCCCTGAATGCCAATCGCTTGGTCGAACAGCGGCAAGGCTTCTGCATAATTGCCCTGCTGGGTCAGCAGCAAACCCAGGTTGTTGAGCGCAAAGTCTTGACGGGGGGCAATGGCCAAGGCTTTGCGAAAATCTTGTTGGGCTTCCGGCCATTTCTTCTGGCTGAAATAGACCGTGCCCCGATTGATGTACGGTTCGGCTGCATTGGGGGCCAAACGAACGGCCCGGTTAAAATCGTCGAGCGCTTGCTGGGGCTTGGCCAGTTTGTCCAGTACGGTGCCCCGCTGGAGGAAAAAAGCCACACTGTCTTGGCGCAGCCGGGCTATGTGATCCAAATCTTGGAGCGCTTCCGGGTAGCGCTCCAGTTCGTACAGGGCCAGGGACCGGTTAAAGTACGCATCGGCCAAGGTGCTGTCGGCTCGCAACGCCCGGTCATAATCGACCAGTGCAGCTTCGGTGCGGCCCAGTTTGGCCTTGGCCGCGCCCATGTTGTTCCACGCTTCGGCAAAAGTGCTGTCATTCCTGACGGCCTCGCCAAACAAGCGGATGGCTTCCTCATATTGCTTTTTTTGGAACAACGCCCGCCCCCGCAAAAAAAACCGGGAAATGTCATTTTGCTTTTTATCGCCACAAGCGGTCAAACTGGATAACAAAATAATCAGCACAAGATAGTAACTGGCAAAGCGGAATGCGGTGGGCATGGGACTGGGCTGCAAAATTTGATGCAAGGTAGTCGATCTCCCCCTAAGAAAAGCACTGCGCCAGCCCCATTTTTAGGGATACAGCATCGGCACATTGTGTTCCAAATCGGTAATTTCCAGTTCGTACCAATTGAAATTCCCCGTTTTCAACTGCCAAATCGCCTCTGACTTGAGCAGAACCCTGACACCAGCGAAAGACCGGTACTCTTGGTTGACAATATGCCATTTTTCTAGCCCGCCGTCGGGTTTTCCGCCCATAAATCGGCCGGTGGTGAAACTGACCGTAGGTTAAAGTAGCTTGGGCTTATTCGTTGTCGACCAATTGCCATTGAATGAACAGACTAAAGGCCGCAACGCGTTTTACATGATCCAACACAGACTACTTTAGGCGATGCGAAAGAATTATTACATTGATTTTCAACAAATTAATTTTGCCAACTTTCGATCTGGCGCACTTGCGCAGCGGAGTATACAGATAGCATTTTGCCCGCAAAAGTCAAATACGACTACTAAATCGGTGGGCTTGAATTCGCAATTATTGTCTATTTTTGGCGACGATCAGTCTCTCTACCCATGGAATTAATCTTGCACCGCCATTTCTTGCGCTTGCGCCACACTTTTACCATTGCCCACGACTCCCGCGATGAACAAGGCACTTTGATTGTTGAACTGCGAGATGGGCCGTTCAGCGGTTTTGGCGAAGCCACCGACAATAAGTATTACGGGGTTGGTTATGAACAACTGGCCGGGCGATTACAAGCCCTGCGCCCCCAGTTGGCCAATTATATTTTTGCGGAACCCATTCAGTTTTGGGCCGATATGCAACCACATCTGGGCGGCTTGCCCTTTGCCCAGTGTGCGCTTGATGAAGCCGCCTGCGATCTGTACGGCAAAAAAATGGGCCAGCCGCTCTATCAACTCTGGGGACTGGATCCCGGCCAAGTACCCATTTCCAATTACACCATCGGGATTGACAAGGTGGAGAAAATGGTGGCAAAAATGGTGGAATTTCCGTGGCCCATCTATAAAATCAAGCTAGGAACGGATTATGATCTGGACATTGTGCGCGAGCTGCGCCGCCATACCGGGGCGGTGTTCCGCGTAGATGCCAACTGCGCTTGGACGGCCGACCAAACGATTGAATATTCCCAAGAATTAAAGTCATTAGAAGTTGAATTTATTGAGCAACCCCTCCCGGCCGATGACTGGACGGGGATGAAAGCGGTGTTCCAGCATTCGGCACTGCCCGTCATTGCCGATGAAAGCTGCATCACTGGCCCCGATGTGGATCGGTGCGCCGGCTATTTCCACGGCGTCAATATCAAGTTGACCAAATGCGGTGGCCCAACCCCGGCCCGCCGGATGATCGCCCGGGCCAAAGCCTTGGGCATGAAGGTGATGGTGGGTTGTATGACGGAATCATCGGTCGGGATTTCGGCCATTGGCCACTTGGCTCCCCTGCTCGACTATGTGGACATGGACGGTGCCCTGCTCATCACCAATGACCCTGCCACCGGGGTGGAGGTGCTGCCCACTGGCCTGCGCTATGCCCACGAGAACGGGACTGGTGCCCAATTGCGCCGATGAACAAGGCCACTTCTTGGCCCCACTTTCCATAGGTGATCGCCTGCGATTGATCCAGTATTCGCTATTTACTACCGCCTCAGCTCTGCAGAAGCCAAACACCATTTCCAGATAAACAACAATAAATAAACCCCAATGGTGAAATAGAAAAAGTAGTTTTATTGTCATCTGCTTTTTTCAAAATAATTACTTATTTGATTTACAATCATTTGTTTACGAAATATTTATTGTGTTTAATTCATTTAACTTTTTATTTATTTTCTACTATTATGTCACTGATCAACGGGGCGTTGCAAGCCGTAAGCATAGTTACCAATACGTGGGCCACCAGCCTACGCTTTTATACCCAAGCCCTTGGCTACCAGCTTTTGACCGAGGGCCAGTTGTCGGCCAAGCAAAAGGCGGTTTTTGGCCGGCAACTGGGCAAATATGCCTTACTGGGGCACGAACATGGATCGGTGGTGAGGTTGCTGGAGACAGCCGATGCCCAAGCCCTGCCCAATCGCTTGGGGGCGCACCCTTGGGACCTGGGTCTGGGGGCGATCGAGGCGGGGACACCCGACATCATGCGCACCTACGAGCAAGTGCTGCGCCAGCGGTTTGGGGCCATCTCCGAACCCGCTGAGTTTGATGCCGAAGGCCCGGAACCATTGGGCCACGTGGTGATGAAAAGTGTGGCTTTTATCGGCCCGTCGGGTGAACAAATTTTTGTCACTCAGATTGTCCGACGGCAGGGGGGCGTATCGCTGCTCAAGGAAAGCGCGGTAGCCGGCGTAAATGCCCCCGCCAACGTGGTGATTTCCATGCGCGACCGCGAGCCAATCAATGTCTTTTGGCGGCCCGTGCTGGGCATTGCCCCGGTAAACGACCTGCCCTTGATCAATCCGCTAGCAGCCAAAATCATGGGCGGGCCCCCAGAAATGGGCTTCGATATGCTGCTCATGGGCTATGACCGTGAGCGGATCGGACTGGAGCAGCACATCTACGCGCCGCACAATCCCCAGTTCGATTACCAAACATTTCCCTGCTCTTTTGGCAAAACGGGGGTGGCCTCGGCGTGCTGGCCATGCCCCGATCCAGCCGCCGCCGCGCACCAAATAGCAGCGGCCGGTTTCCCCATCATGGGCCAGATCGGGCTACCGCTGCGCCATGCCACCGAACCAATGGCCACTGTGTGCGTTGGTCCACTTGGCGAAATTATTGAACTGGCCGAGTGCGAATAACCAACACAATACCCTAAATCGCCTGAGTGGCGACTTCTTCAATCGGGACTAGTGCGGGCATGGGAATGTCTTTCTCAATCACAACCGTTTCCACCAGTTTATCGTGACTGGTCTGGTGGTTCTTGTCCCAGAAATACTGGAAATAGCCCATCAGCAGCATCGAAGCCGAAGAAGCATAGCCCGAGGCCCGCTCAAAACAGTTGTAAAATGTCATGGGCTTGCCATTTAATTTCACTACTTTGATCTGCATGAGCCGTTTGCCGGGCGTTTGCCCCTCCCACTTGAAGGGAAACAAGGTAAAATAAGCAACCACACCCAAAAATTTAGTCATCACCCCAATGGCTGAATCGATGTCTTTCAGCGGGTGGGCGAGCGAATTGGCCGCGTGCAGGGAATCGGTAAACTGCTTGATCGATTCATGAGCGATGGCATCGGCCACCAACACTCCCAAGGCGAAAATTGGGATCACTGCCAACAATACCAAAATCGAGTAAATGGCCGCTTTGAGCATCCACCGGAACTGCTGGCGCAGCTTGGCTTCCAAATCATACTTGGCCAATCCCTGATCGAGGTTTTGTAGCCCCAGCCCCACGGCCCCGGTCACTTCGCGCACCGACTTGGTAAACCGCTTGGTAAAGACCAAATAAACCACTAACAGCAACACCCAAATGCCTGTGTAGCTGGCAACTACCGCAATAATGGCCCAGTCAATGGCAAAGGCCAAGGCCCGCCGCTGAAAAGTGGCCAAAGTAGCGTATTGTAACCGATCATCCACCCGCAAGTGGCTCAAATCAAACTGTTTTTTCATTGCTCGTTTACCGTTTTGGTGTAGTGTTCAGATAGGCTAGGACAACTATTACTTGCGGTTTAAGCCAAAGGTTTAGGGTAATTTTCGCCTTATTGCCCAGCCATTTTCTTTGTTTTTTTCACTTTCACTTTGGTAAAAAGATCCGCCGTATATTTTTCATAAAGTTCAAACAGAAATTCCATCCGATTGGCTTCACTGGTGAACGGTTGTGGGCGGTAAGCCATATCGACGGCTTTATCCAACTCGTTATGGGCTTTTACCAAGGCAAGTGGCATTATCAAAGGAGTGTACATATCGGATAGGGAGCTCGTAGTAAATGGCAATCTAGCATCCAAAACTTTCTGGGCGGCTGTTTCAATTGCTCTAATTTGTTTGTCGGTTGGATTTTCGGGCCAAGGATAGTTGTTGTAAACTATATCTTTTGAATATCTATAATCACTTTTCAGTCTCCCACAAATACTTTTAACCCAAGCCATGTGCATTACTGACATTAAAATTCCAAAATGATATAAAGTTCCATCGGGAATTGACATACAAGTATCGCTCACGATGGAATTTTTATCAAAAAATCCCATCGGAATATATTTTCTGTTTTCAGAAGAAACTCTGGGAACAACAATGAATGATTCGGGTTGATTTCTATCACGAAACAAAGTTGAAGTGCTTGCAAATTTTTGTGTTGATAGAGCTGTACTTGCCAGACGAAATTTTTTAACCAAATCTGTGCGCTTCAAAATTTCGGGCATTTGTTTAAGTTCGTTTGGATCGGCATCAACCAGCCACAAACACCAACGTTTTCCGCCATTGAGAAACTCATAGGCCGAAATTAATGGCTTAACAAATCTTTCGGCTTTGGGTTCTTTTTGTAAAAATTTAATTTTTTCTTCATCCGAAAAAAGTAAATGCCCTCCATCTAAAGGCATATTACCAAAACTCATTTTCGGAACATTGCAAATTGGATTAGAACTTTTGTTGATCAATACATCTTTTGCATCAATCAAATAGGGATTGATGTTTTTCGCCGCCAGTTGGTGGGCTTCACCCTTGATATTTTCATATTCAAAAATGCTTTTGTTGCTGGTATCGTAACTGGCAAAGCCAATAATCACACAATAAACGGTTGCATTTCCTTTGGCTTCGTTGCTCCATTTAAAAGTGCGGTGGGCAAAGTGAATTTTGATGTTGTATTTATGGAGCATTTGCCCCCAAAGAATACTGGTTTGCTCGCCCTGAACAATTGAGTTGGTAGAAACAAAAGCTACTTTGGTCTTCGTTCCTTGGATATACTTGGCAGCTTTTACATACCAAGCGGTTACATAATCTAAAACTCCCGCTCCTTGAATATTATCAAATTCTGTTACAACAGCATCTCTTTGGGCTTGGGTCATCATTTTGGAACCAATAAAAGGAGGATTGCCAAGTATATAATCAAATTTAGTATCGGGTTTTATTTCCGAAAATTCGTCCACAATTTTATAACTATCCACCCGCAATCTAACTGTTCCGTATTGTGCAGTAGGTTCTTGAACTTTGGAAGTAATAATTATTTCCGCATCTTTTGCATCTAATTCAACGCTGTTATATTCCATCAGCAAGTTGCCCCAATTAGCTTTTAATGCGTCATTATTAATAATTTTAGCTGACCTTACCAACGGTATCCTAAACAATTTTTCCCCCGTCTCCATGCTGCAATACATGTTCATCTGGTGGTCTATCAGCCACATGGCCACTTCGGCTATTCGGGTAGGGAATTCTTCGTATTCAATTCCATAAAATTGGTCAATGTTTACTCTAAAAAACAGTGCTATGTCCAAGAACTCCATTCCGTGAAATCTCAAATTTAATTTCTGAAGGGCCAGTATCACTTTAAATTCAAGTAATCTTATTTCGCGATAAGTTATAATTAAAAAGTTGCCGCATCCACAAGCTGGGTCAAGAAATTTCAAGCTCGCCAATTTGTTATGAAACCTTGTTAGTTTTGTAAGGTCTTGATTAATTGATTCAAATTCTTGCCAAAGATCGTCTAAAAATAGTGGCTTAATCAATTTTAAAATATTGGTTTCGCTGGTGTAATGAGCACCCAAGTTTCGGCGTTCTTTTGGATTCATTACACTTTGAAATATGGAGCCAAAAATGGCGGGAGAAATTTTGCTCCAGTCAATGTAGCAGCAGTCAAGCAAAGCTTGCCGCATTTTTGTGTCGAAACTTGCCGTGGGTAAGTTTTCTTCAAACAATTTTCCGTTTATGTATGGAAAATCAGCAAGTTGTTCATCAAGGTTTTTGAAGCGGTTTTCTCGCGGGGTGTTTAATACTTGAAAAAGCTCTTGCAGTTTTGAGGCAAGGTCGCTCCCATCTTCACTGGTTCGTTGTTCCACAAACTCTTGAAATTGTTGCTTACCAAAAATGCTAGTGTCTTCGGCAAACAACAAGAACAAAACACGAACTAAATAAACTTCTAACGAATGTCCAATGTAGCCAATTTCTTCCAACCGATCGTGGAACTTGCCCATCAGTTCGGCGGCCTTGATGTTTGCCGGATCCTGCTCTTTGTAAATTTTCTTTTGATATCCCAATAAAGAACCGAAGCGCTGAACATTATTCACCAGTTCCCTCAGCTTAAACTCAACCATTGGTTGATTGGCATTCCCTAGCTCGGAATGGTCTTCCAAATCATACAGCCGGAAGTTTTCAAAATCGGAAACAAGGATATACTTCGGTAACTCATGCTCCTTTAGTCCGTGGGTGTATTCTTTGGCTTGCCGAAATGCTTTATCGAGGCTTTTGCCCCGGCTTTTCATTTCAATTAAAATCATTCCTTTCCAAAGCAGGTCAATGTAGCCGTCTTTGTCGTCCAGTTTTTTTACTCGATGTTCAAAGGTCGCAAACCGTTTACGGCTAATGCCAAACACGTTAAAAAACTCAACTAAAAATGGTTTGGCATCGGCTTCTTCGTTTGCAGTGT
>JBBQXF010000024.1:0-47267 GCA_038209965.1 Cytophagales bacterium
GGAGTTGGGGGCGGTACTGTCTTTTTCCCGCACTTTGTCCACCCACGGGCCAGCCGCGTTGACGGTCTTGCGGGCCTTGATCGCAAAAGTTTGGCCGCTGATCTGGTCATGCACCTGAGTGGCGGAAATCTTGCCCCGTTCGTTGTACTCAAATTCAACGGCCTTGGCGTAGCTGAGGCAAACTGCCCCATGGGCAACGGCGGTTTTGATGGTTTCGATGGTGAGCCGGGCATCATCGGTGCGGTATTCAATATACAGCCCCGCCCCTTCCAGAATGTCCTGCCGGATCAGTGGCTCTTGGGCAATGGCCTGGTCTTTGGTCAGCATGACTCGTTGTTCACCGTCTTTGACTCCTGCCAGCACATCGTACACCCACAGTCCAAACGAAGTGGCCAAAGGCCCATAAGTGCCATCTTTGACCAAGGGCAGGAGCATTTTTTCGGGCACGACCAAATGAGGGGCATTGCGGTGCAGCACTTCGCGTTCGCGCCCGGTTTCCATCACCAGCCCCACTTCCATCTGTTTGAGGTAGCGCAGCCCTCCGTGGATCAATTTGGTGGATCGGCTGCTGGTGCCCGCCGCAAAATCCTGCATCTCGATCAAGGCAGTCTTGAGCCCACGCGAGGCCGCATCCAGGGCAATGCCCGCCCCGGTAATCCCACCGCCGATCACCAGCAAATCGAAGGTTTCGCCAGCTAAACCAGCGATCATGGCCGCCCGGAGGCCAGCAGAGAAGATTTTCATATCTAGTAGGTTCCTAAGTAAAATGGGCATTGGGCCGCCTCAATCTTGATTCAGCCCGGCCCGGCTGCTTGATGCTCGGCTTGCAGAACATCTTATGGAAATAAGAAACGATTGTTACTAAACAAAGTTATAAAAGTAGGCAATCTTTTGGCTTGGGCCGGTAAAGTTTTGAGATACTTGCTAGGTGGGTTGGTGTTTCCAGCGTTTGTGCGACCATAACCAGTCGGAGGGCGAGTCCCGGATGCTTTGAGCCAGCTTAGCGGCGAACAACTCGATCAACTCGGGCCGATCTGGGGTATAAGGCGGCGATTTGAGTTCTTCGTAAACCAGTTCATAATGCCCTTTTTTGATCCGGCGTACACTGGAGTAGAGGACGGGCAGGCCGATGGTCTTGGCCAATTTGTCGCCCCCAGTGTAAAAAGGAGTGGGGTGATCAAAAAAATTGATCCAGCAATCGACTTCATGCGCGGCCGGCGACTGGTCGGCCACAAGGCCCAAACAGAACACTTGGCCTGCTCTCCGCATTTTCACCACTTGGCGCAAGGTAGCTTCTTTGGTGATGGGCCGGCAACCAAAACGCGAACGGATGGCCAGCATCAGGCGATCAAAAAAGGGACTGCTGAGGGTTTTGTAAACGGGTACCAGCGGATAGGCCCCTTCGTAGAGCTGGGTAATGAGCGGGGTCACTTCCCAGTTGCCCACGTGGCCGGCCATGACAATGGCTGACTGGCCAGACCGGAGGCGGTTGAGCAGCAGTTCATAGTTGACAATCGTCACCCGCTTGCGCATTTCTGTCTCGGAAATCGTCAGGAATTTAATGATTTCAACAATAATCTGGGACAAGTTGCGGTAAAACTGTCGGGCGATCTGCTGGCGTTCCACCGCGCTTTTTTCGGGAAAAGCCAACAATAAATTGGCAGCTACCACTTTACGGCGGTAACGAAAAACCATATAGGCAAAAAAGTCAAACAAATGCCCAAAAAAGTACAGCACTGGCCACGGTAGGGCCGAAAAAGCACGAAAGAAAAACACGCGATAAAGTTAAATGAGGATCAAGTGATTCCGTGTTGTCACCCCCCAGATTTTGACCGATTTAACCGATTGCACGGCCATAAACCAGTGTAGTGCACAAGTAAGCTGGACTAAAAACGGATGCCGATGAGCAAGATGTCATCGGTTTGCTTGAGTGGGCCCTTCCAATCCACAAAAGCGGTATCTACATGCTGCTGCATTTCCTGCATGGGCACTCCGTGGTTGGTGCTCACGATCTCGCGGATCCGACTGGGCGAAAACTTCTTCAAATCTGGGCCAAACTGATCGGGCAAACCATCGGAGAACAAGTAAATGGCATCGCCTTTACTGATAGAGGCCGTACTGGTGGTAAATTTATTGCGGTTTTTGAGTTGGCCGCCCCCAATCGGGAAGCGGTCGCCCTTTAACTGTTCCAGTTTGCCCTCGCGCACATAATAAAGCGGGCGGTGCGCCCCGGCATATTGCAATTCGCGATCCACCAAGTTGATCCGGCACAGGCCAATGTCCATCCCATCGCGGGTGATCGCGCTCATGTCCTGCCGGAGGGTTTTGGTCACGCCCTCGTTCAACCGATCCAAGATCTGGCCTGGGTCGGTCAGGTGTTGGCTGTCCAGTACATTATTGAGGATAAAATAGCCAATGAGCGAAATTAGGGCACCCGGTACACCGTGGCCGGTACAATCGACGGCCGCAATGTAAATATCGTTGCCCCTTTGCATAAACCAAGGGAAATCACCACTGACCACATCCCGGGGCTTGTAATAAATAAACGAGTCGGGCAAAGCGGCCCGGATCGTGCTGGTATCGGGCAGGATGGCACCTTGGATCCGCTTGGCGTAGTTGATGCTTTCGGTGATTTTGCGATTAATGTTGAAAATTTCGGTCTCGGCTTGTTTCCGTTCGGTAATATCGTGCGACACCAGCAGTACCGATTCCACCTCGGCCAGTTCATTGGTTTCGGGAATGGCGTTCACCTGCATGATCCGTTCGCCAATGACGGAAGGGTAGGGCAGTTCGTGCTTGACCATGACCCGCTTATGCACTGCTTCTTGGATCAACCCAAGCCAACTCTGGATGAGGACGGGGTGCAATGGTGACTGGCGGATGTTTTTGCCCAAATAAGCATCTGGTGGCAGCCCGGTAATTTCGCTGATGGCCGGGTTGATGTAGAACAAATCGCCCATAGTATTGAGCCGGGTGATCAGGTCTGGTGAATTTTCGGAGAGTGCCTGCATCTGGCCCCGCATCCGGGTTTCTTTCTCGGCCAAGCGCCTTTCGGTGATGTCCCGCGAGTTGACGATAATGCCCCGGATGATCGGATCCTGCATCAAGTTGGTGCCAGTGGATTCTAGCCAAATGGTTTCACCGTTCTCGCGGATGTACTCGATTTGGATGCTCACTCGCTCGCGGGGGCGCTCGATCAACTGTTTGAACATTTTCTGCACCCGGGCGGTGCTGTCGGGGTGGACATGGATGATGTCGTTGATCCCGATCATTTCATCTGGCATATAACCCAAAATGGGTTCAACCGACGGGCTGATGTAGCGGATGTAGCCATCTTCTTCGTAGATGGTAATGATTTCTGACGCGTTTTCCAGCAGGAGCTTCATCCGCTGTTGGGTGCGGTTCACTTCTTCGATCTGGTCTTCCAACCGCTGGTTGGTGCGGCGCAGCTCTTCTTGGGTAGAGGCCATCATCTCGGCGTTGTTGCGCAATACTTCCTGCTGGTCTTGTAGCTCTTCAGACATTTGCTGTGACTCTAGCAGCAAATGTCTCGTGCGGTCGTTGATCCGGATATTGAACACGGTGCGCGCTATGCTCAGGCTGATTTCTTGGACAAACCGGATTTGGGCTGGGGTAAAATGGCTAAAACCGGCAAACTCCAATACGCCATATAATTTTTCATCGATCAACAACGGAACCAAGAGCAGGCACTTGGGCTTGCGATCGCCCAAGATTCCCGAAGTGATGGTAAAATAGTCGTCGGGGATTTCAGTGCGGATGATGGTATCATGTTCAATGGCGCACTGCCCCACCAGTCCCTCCCCAAAACGAAAAGTCCCCTTGAGGTATTTGCGTTTGGCGAAGGCAAAGCTGGCGCAGATTGCCACGTAGGGCGGTTCGCCACTGGGCAGTTCTTCGGGGATTACGTAAAAGGCCCCTTGGATCGCCCCGATTTTTTCGGTCACATACGCGGTGATGTGCTGGCCAAGTTCTTCAATTGAGTTGAAGCTGCGCAGGATTTGCCCCGTTTCAGCCACCCCCGAAACGATCCAGTTCCGCTCATTGTCACTCTCTTCGGCTTGCTGGATACTATTGCGCATGGCGATGAGGGCATTGCCCAGCACGTCGTCTTGGCTGACCGGACGAAACTCGGTGTCATAATCTCCCTCGCCGATCCGGTAGGCAAAACTGGTGGTTGTTTTTAGCGTGTCCACTAAATTACTGACTGCCAAGGCCATTTCGCCGATCTCGTCCTTGGTGACCACCGGAATTTGGGTGGGCAATATGCCTTTGGCCACCAAACCCAGAGTGTCCTTGAGTGACAAGAGCGGGTCAATTATAAACTGCGAAAAAACAAAGGAAATGGTAAACGCCAGCAAAATAATGATCACTCCGGCAAACAAAAATGAAATGAGCAAGATGTTCAGTTCTTGATCGATCTCGTCGCGATCGATCTTGACCACTAGCCCCCAGTTTATTCGGGGCAAGTTTTTCCACACGGCCATTGTGATCTGTTTTTCGCGCATATCGTCGGCCACGTAGCCATAGCCAGTTTGGCCTTGGGCGGCCTGTTGCATCACCGTAGGGTTTTCTTGATCCAGGATAAAGGATTCGGTCAAGAGCGAGGCTTGCGAATTGCGGGAGTTGTTGAGGTAGTCGAGTTTGCTACCATTGATCTGGCTGATGATAATTTCGCCGGTTTTTCCCAGCCCGGTCGTATCATCGGTGATTTCATAGACTTTGTTCATCCTAAACTCGGTCACCACATGCCCCACCACTCGTTCTTCCAGATCCAGCACTGGGGTGGCCACGTTCATGTAGGCTGCATCATTGGCGGTCTTGTAAAGATTGCCATAATATACGTTGAGCGAGGTCTTGTCACGGATCTGGTCGTGATCGCGAAACGTCTCGCCCAGCAGTTCCTCGGTATTGTCTAGGCTTTTTTTGGTTTTATAGATGATTCGGCCACTTTGGTCAAGGATTAAAATGTTTTCATAATCATAAATATTTTGGATGGGGATCAGGTAATCGTTCAACCTTTTCTCGATGATTGGGTAAATACTGTCGGTATTGGCACTGGTATTGGCCTGTAGCACATTTTGCAACACCCGGTTGGAGCTTTGGATCAGGCCAAGGTTAAATTCCAACTGCTTAAAGACAGCCGCGAGCTGATTGGATTTTTGGGTGGAAATCACCTGCAAGTTCTCCAGATAGCGCTTCTCGATGGATTCTCGGCTCCAGCGGTAGGCCAAAAAACTGATGGCTAAAACCGACAACACTACCACTCCCAAAAGGAGAATAGTGATTTTGCTGCCAATTTTAATTTCGTTGAACATCCGTTGTTAGGGTTATTGATGATAAAAAACCATCGTTTTGTGGGAGTAAATTGTGGGCAAAAACAGTTTTATTGCTATCATGATTAAAATCAGATCATCGGTGCCGAGGTAATTGCAAAATCAATTTAACTGCCGTTGCCGCTGGAATAACTGTTAATGGTTGCATCCGCTGGTTCATTGGTATATTGGCCCAACAGTTGGGCCAATTGGCGCAAATAAGCCATTGCCGGCTCATCGGGCTGGTGAAACATGCCAATCTCGATTACACCCTTTACTTGGGCATGGTGCACGACCGGAATTGCCAACACAAATCCCGGCTTGGCTTTTCCCAATCCCGAAGCAGCAGGCAGATAGTCAGCGGGAACATCGGTTACCAAATGTTCGCGCCCATCTTGGAAGGCTTGGCCCGTGATTCCTTCGCCCGGGGCAAACCTGGGCCTGCCAGTTTCGGGCAATGGATTGGCAAAGCCGGCGGCCATTTCCACAAAATAGGCACCATTTTCCTCTTTGGCCACAAAATAGGCCCCTGTCACTGCTTCCATGTCATTGCAGCAGTGGCGCAGTGCCAACGCTGCAATGTCGCTGGGGGCATGATTGGCCAATTGGGCTCGCAGCTCCTCGATCCGTTTTGCCAGCGCAATCTTCCGACCAGTTTCGCTGCTGGCAGATTTATCACTTTCGCGCCCCACGTATTTTTCCACATACACTATTTTGGCCCCTGCTGCTTTGGTCCGATAGGACAGGGTGATCAAGACAAAAATGATCAGGATAAATATCGTCTGCAAGCCTATTTGCCAGACGATGGTTTGGTTTTGCGCTTTGGCCAGTGCCCGGATAATTTCCAAATCACCGTTGGCCTGCTTCACCCAGCCAACCACTAAATCGGTCTGCTCAAACAGTCGATCGTATATCCTAAAGATCATCGATCCGATATACATCAACAGGAACAGGGTGACTAACGAGCGGATCGTTTTTGTTTTCATTCTATGGGCAACAATAAACCAAACATCAATTTTACAGAGAAATTAGCTACTTTCAATCCAACTTCCAAACTTTATACCATTATTGCTTTATTTGCCTTGTCCAATTCATAGAAGAAGGCCACAATCTCGTCCGTTTTGAGCACCCAGTCAATTTTGGTGGCGGCTAGGGCGGCGTTGGGCATGGCATTGATCAGGCTCTCGGCCGGATCTTGCACAATGGTCAGTCCACCCCTTTCCTTTATTTTGGCCATGCCAAAAGCCCCATCCTTATTGGCCCCAGACAGCAATATTCCGATTAGTTTGTCCCGGTAGACATACGCCGCTGTCTCGAATGTGTGGTCGATGGCTGGGCGGGAATTGTTGACCAGTTCTTCGGTGGAAAGTGTCAACGAATTACCAAGTTCCAGGCTCAAGTGATAATTGGCCGGGGCCAAATAAACGCACCCTTTCTTGATAAGTTCCTTGTCATAGGGTTCCGTGACGGGCTTACTGCTTTTGATGGACAATGCTTCCACAAAGCCATTGCGTACATGCTTGAGCCGGTGCAGGCACAAGAAAACGGGCAATGAGAAATCTTTAGGCAGTTCGGCCAGTATTTTGGTAATTCCTTGAAAACTGCCCGCCGAGCCACCAATGACCACCGCTTTGTATTTGTTCGTCAATTTGAACTTTCCGGTCATTACAAGGGCGTTAGTCTTTGATTTTTTTATAGATCTTTTCTTCGTTGTTCACCACAATAAATTTATTGGCGATTTCACACCAAATCAAAGACTCTTTGGAGCCAATGGCCAAGTAGCCGTATTTGAAAAGGCTTTCGTGCAGTTTGTTCAACACCGTGTTTTGCAGGGACTGGTTGAAGTAAATCATCACATTGCGGCATAGGACCAGATCAAATTTGGAAAACACGGCCCCCAGCACCAGATCGTGGCGACGGAAGGTCACATTCTCCAACATGGATTTATCGAACGCCACCTCACCGTTCGTTTCCTTGAAATAAACATCCAAGTTTGCGTCGTTGTTGCCCATGCACCGCTGATAGTTTTTGCGGTTCAGTTCCATGTTTTTGGCCGAATAAACCGCCCGTTTGGCTTTATCAATAATGGCAGTGTCCAAATCGGTGGCCACTATCTTGGCTTTGTCCAATATCCCCATCTCCTTGAGCAGGATGGTCATCGATACCACCTCTTCGCCCGAAGCGCAGCCAGCGTGCCAAATGTTGATTTTGTCGTGATTGAGCATCACATTGGGGATGATCTGTTCGCGCAGTCCCTTCCAGAAAGTCGGGTCGCGGAACATCTCGGTCACATTGACGGTGATTTCGGAAATAAACTCCTCAAAGAAATTGGGGTTGTTTTCCAATACGTTCACCAGTTTGTCCACAGTTTTATATTTGTACAGATCCAACACCCGTCGGATGCGCCGCTTGAACGACGACATGGCATAATCCTTAAAGTCATAGCCATATTTTTGGCGAATTAGATCTGTAAGCTTGCGCAGTTCGCTGATCTCGATATCGGCCTCTGGAATGGGCGGTTGTTGCATTGGACTTGGGTTGGTTAGATACTTATCAGGTATACTGGCAGCAGCACGCTGACTGCTAGGTAACAAAGGGACACAAATTCTAAGCCCATTCTTATAATATTGGTTGCATTTTCTGGTGATTGCTACCGTTTGTAAGATTTTCTTGGTTTTAGGCTTAGAAGTTGGAACATCTGCTGGTCAGCATCGGTTTCGGGATTGGGCGTGGTGAGCAATTTATCGCCCGCAAAAATGGAGTTGGCTCCGGCCAAAAAGCACAAGGCTTGTTCTTCCACGGGCATTTCCAGCCGCCCGGCCGAAAGGCGCACCATGGCTTTGGGCATGATGATGCGGGCCGTAGCGATCATGCGCAGCATTTCCCACACTGATACGCGGGGCTGGTCGGCCAAGGGAGTGCCCTCGATGGCTACCAGTGCGTTCACTGGCACAGACTCGGGGTGGGCGGGCAGGGTGGCCAAGGTGTGCAACATGCTGATCCGGTCGGCGTCAGTTTCGCCCAGCCCGATGATCCCGCCTGAGCAAACTGAAATGTTGGCCTGCCGCACGTTTGCCAACGTCTGGAGCCGGTCGCCGTATTGGCGGGTACTGATCACTTCACTGTAATATTCGCCCCCTGTATCAAGGTTATGGTTGTAGGCATACAAGCCGGCCTCCTTGAGTTTTTCGGCTTGTTCGGGGGTCAGCATGCCCAAGGTGCAGCATACTTCCATGCCCAAGTCGCTCACGCCGCGCACCATTTCCAGCACCCGGTCAAAATCGCGGTTGTTGCGCACTTCGCGCCATGCGGCCCCCATGCAAAATCGGGTACTGCCACTCTCGGCGGCTTCGCGGGCCCGATCCAGCACCACATCCACGGGCAGGAGCTTCTCGGCTTGCAGGCCAGTCTGGTATTTGGCCGATTGGGAACAATAGGCACAATCCTCCGGGCAGCCCCCGGTTTTGACCGATAGCAGGGTGCACACCTGCACTTCTTGGGCGTCGTGGAACTGCCGGTGGACGGTGGCCGCCCGGTACAGCAAGTCTAACACTGGCGAATGATAAATAACTGCAATTTCTTGGCGGGTCCAATTGGTGCGCGCCGCTTGGCTGGCCCGATCGGTCGGGCCACTGCTCGGCGAAAGGGTGGACATCGTTTCGGTTTCTGGTGAATGGTGGTGCATAAAATCGCGGACGTAAATATGGGTGGGCCAAGGCTTCCAATCACAATTTTAGTAAAAAAAAGCCAGTTTGGATGTTGATGGTCAAAAAAGTCCAAAAACGGGGTAAGAAGTCGCATGATATTGGCACCAACTTGGCCCTCTAAAAAGCTGCCCATTTTTTTTATTGGCGCCAAGCATATATTTAAACCTGCAAACCCTAATATTGCAAAATTAGGCCAGTTTAAGTGCGAACACGTTTATTTTTTATCTGGAAATAGGCTTGGGCAAGAAAGTTGTAATGGGCTGGGCATGAAATTACCAGTGCTGACCGTTGCTATCGGCCTTAATGGAAGCAGTCAGGCCATTTACGTTGACTTCAACAATAGGAATATGACTTCGAGTTTGGGGATATTAAATTTATTCACCGTATTGTTCGGCTCGGTGATCGCGTTTGGCTACCTGATTATGAGCAGCCCCGGTGTTTGGAAAGATGAACTGTTTTTTGGATTACTGATACTGCTGCTGCTGGGTGCCCACTTAGTATTGAGATTTGGCTTGATTCTCCCCTTGCAGCGGCTGCGTGACTTTTTTGTTCGGGTCGACAATGTAAAAGCTACTCCCCAGGATTTTCAGCTCAAATTTCAGGGAGTATACCAACCAATTTACACTGGGTTCACCAAAACTATCTTTAACATCGTCAATGCAACAAATTTTGTAAATAAACTTACCGAAGGTAAACTGGAAGTGGCGTATCAAGGCCTTGAGGCTGCTGAGCCGGAAAGGTACAAACTAGTGGCCGCCCTCCTCAAACTGCGCCAGCAAACGCTGGATTTTACCACCCGAAACCGGGAGTCTGACTGGGCCACCCAAGGGGTTGCCAAGTTTGTGGAAGTGCTTCGGATCGATGACGCTGACATGGCGCAGCTAACTGCCCGCATCATCGAACAGTTGGTCAAATACACTGGGGCCGCTTATGGTGTTCTTTACATAGTGGCCAACAAGGATGACCGAACGGCCGTACTCAAGCTCTCGGCAGGCTATGCGCATGATCGGGCACGACTGGGCACGGAAATCGGGCTGGGCGAAGGATTGGTGGGCCAAGCCTTCCGGGACAAGACCCCCATTCATTTACCTACTCTGCCCGATGGGTACCTGCCCGTTTCGTCCGGGCTGGGCCAAATGCAGCCAAAAGAACTGGTCATTGTCCCGGCGGTGGTGAACAACACCGTTTTTGCCGTAATTGAGCTGGCTAGCATGGCGACATTTAAATCGTATGAAATTGATTTTTTAAGTAAGCTGGGCGAAAGCATTGCCGCAGCCATAGGTGGATTGCAGAGCAACGAACGAACCCAAGAAATGCTGGAAGCATCAGAAGCACAAGCCGAGATGTTCCGTGCTCAAGAGGACTTGCTGCGCCAAGGTATGGAAAGCTACTTGATCAAAGAGCAGGAACTGAAGCTGGAACAAGCAGACTTACTCCTGCAAAACGCCCAAACGTTTGAAGCCACGGAACAAGAACTGAAAAGGCAGCTCCTCGAGCGCGACCAAGAAATTGTCCGGCTCAAAAACCAATTGGGCTTCATGCGGTTCACTAGATCGAACGAGCCAGCCATTGACCAAACCCCAACTGACTAGCGTTCGCCGGACGTATTCCAAACACTGGCACTGCCGAACACTAGCCGCCGGCTCACCTTGGGGCGGCCCGCATATTGGACTTGGGTTTCGCCAAAGGAAGTAATCCGCAAGCTTTTGGCCGCATTGACTTCAATTCGGTTTTCGCCATAATTCACCATTTTGGTGTCCTGCCCGCGCAAATGCACGGCCGCTACCCGGTTTTCGCCATACGCTTTGAATTTTTGCCGATCAGCTTGTCCGCCGTCGATCCTGAGCCGATTTTCACCATACAGCCATACCTTGAGCTGTTGGGCGTGGATACCCGCCAATTGTACTTCTGACCGGCCATAAATCTTGAGTTTGAACTGCTTGGCTTGAAGGGTATCTTGGCAAGTAAGCTGCTGTTCACCCCGAAAAGCCACCGAGCGCAATTCGCGGTAAGTGATGTAGGCCGTGACCTCAGCCCCTTCGTATTCACTGCGCCACTGTCCATCGCCGCAACGCCGGTTGTCATTGATCCGGGCATTGGTGAGCCATACGCGCAAGGTCTGGCCACTGACTTGGGCATTGATCCGATCTTGGGCCACCCCCCGATAGACCAGTTTGAGGCTTTCCCGGTCGCCCTTGATCAGTTCCACCCTGATCCTGGGGCTGATGATCAGTTTGCGAAAAGAAGAGAGTTCCACCGTTTTTTCTTGGGCCTTGGCCATTGTAAACATGCTGCACAAGCAAAGCAGCGCGAGTAGCTTTTTCATTTTGATCTTGATTTTAGCCAATGACCAACTTGGCCGCCAAAGGTTGCACCGTGGACACAATTTGTGGGCAAAATGGAAATGTTGCCCCGATTTGGCAGGTTGCACTAAGCGGTGGGTTCATTTTCTGCCCCACTCGCAATGCCCAAGACCGAGGAGTGGCGCCGACTTGCTCACTGGGAGGTGCGGATACCCACTGCCGAGGGAAATTACGCCCGTGGATTGCTAAAAGCTACCGACAATCGAAGTTTTTCCGTACTTTGTGGCCCAAAAACGCACCACACTTTATTTCTTTTCTGGGAATGTACAAACTTGGTATTGATATAGGCGGCACTTTCACCGACTTTGTGCTACTTGATGAAAACACTGGGGAACTGCACTTTGGCAAGACCCTGACCACCTATGACGACCCAGCCAATGGGATTCTGAGCGGGATCGCTGAATTGCTGGCCCGCACCCGGATCCCGGCCAGCCAATTGTCGGCCATTGTCCACGGCACCACCCTGGTTACCAACGCCGTGATCGAGCGGCGCGGCTCGCCCACTGGCTTCATCACCACCAAAGGGTTTGAGGATGTACTGGAGATTGGCCGCGAACTGCGCTATGACATCTACGATATTTTCCTCTCCGTGCCCGAGCCCCTCGTGCCCCGCAACCTGCGCTACGGGATCACCGAGCGGATGAACTACAAGGGCGAGATCTTGACCCCGCTGGACACGGCCGAGATGGAACAGGTGGTCAAAAAATTGGTCGGACATGGCGTTAAATCTATCGGGGTCTGCCTGCTCCACTCTTTTGCCAACCCGTTGCACGAGCAAATCATCGGGAACTATTTGGCCGATCGTTTTCCGGCCATTTATTGCAGTTTGTCCTCGGAAGTGATGCCCGAGATCCGGGAATATGAGCGGAGCTCGGCCACCGCGATGAATGCCTATGTGCAGCCCATCACCGACCAGTACCTTGGTCATTTGGAACAGCGGCTGCGCGATCTGGGTTTTGCCGGCGTGATCCACATCATGATTTCCAGCGGGCGGCTCACCACCATTGCGGGGGCGCGCAAAACCCCGATCCAGCTGTTGGAGTCTGGCCCAGCCGGTGGGACCATGGCCGGGGTCTTCTTCGGCAAACTGATCGGCAAGCCCGACCTGCTCACTTTCGATATGGGCGGCACCACGGCCAAGGCATCGCTCATCCACCACAGCCAGCCCGAAATAACCAACCAGTTTGAGGCGGCCCGCGTCCGTCGGTTCAAAAAAGGCAGCGGCCTGCCGGTGCGCATCCCCGTGATCGATATGATCGAGATCGGGGCAGGCGGGGGCAGCATCGCCTATGTGGACCGATTGGGCCTGCTCAAAGTAGGGCCAGAGAGCGCGGCCTCGGAGCCGGGACCGGCCTGCTACGGCCGGGGTGGCTCCCGGCCCACCGTCACCGATGCCGATTTGGTGCTGGGCTACCTGAACGAGGCTTATTTCTTGGGGGGAACCATGCGCCTGGACATCGGGGCGGCCCATCAGGCCATTGATCACCACATTGCGCAGCCGTTGGGCATCAGTGTGGTGGAGGCAGCCATGGGCATTCACCGGATTGTCAACGAAAACATGGCCAATGCCGCCCGGGTCCATATTTTGGAAAAGGGCCGCGATCCCCGGGGCTATTCCATGTTGGCTTTTGGTGGGGCCGGCCCGGTCCATGCCTTTCAAGTGGCCCGTTTGCTCCACGCACCCCAACTCATCGTCCCAGTGGGGGCGGGGGTCACTTCGGCCCTCGGTTTCTTGGTGTCACCGGTGGCCAGCGAACAGATTCGCAGCTTCGTTTGCCCGATCATGGAGATGGACTGGCCGCGCGTCAATGGCTTGCTGGCCGAAATGGAAAAGGAGGGCTTTGCCTTTTTGGCCTCGGCCAGCATCCCCGCCGAGCAGGCAACGGTGGTCCGGGTGGCCGACATGCGCTACACCGGGCAGGGCCACGAAATTTCGGTGCGCATCCCCAACGGCTTGCTGGGCCCGGAGAGTTTGACTGAAATCGCCCAACATTTCTGCGAAGAATACATCCAGCGATACGGCAAAATCATTGAAGATATTGGGATGGAGACCGTGACTTGGCGAACCGTGGTGAGCGGGCCAGCCCCCGATACCGATCCCAAGCAAGTGGTGGCCACCGCCGACGAACACGCGCTCAAGGGGCACCGCGAAGTATATTTCATGGAAGGTAGCCGTTTGATCCAAGCCATTTGCCCGGTCTATGCCCGTTACCTGCTCAACCCTGGCGACAGCTTCGAGGGGCCTGCTGTGATCGAGGAGATGGAATCGACCACCATCATTGGCCCGGCCAGCTATGTGACCATGGATCGCTACCGAAACATAGTGGTGGACTTGCTGTAACAATCAGCACAAAACCAACTAATACCAATGCCGCCGAAAGTCCAATCTTTCGGCGGCATTGGCGTTTTCAGAGCTTGGCTTTTTGGTGCAAAACAATCCAAGGAACTGCCCCCGCCAGTCAATGCCGCTCGGGGAAAAGGCCGAGACCGGTTATTTGACCGTTACAACGCCGTCCCGGCTTTCAATTTTGAAGATCTTTTTACCATTGCCCATTGTGCCTTTGATGGTGCTGTTGTTGGCCCAGTCATTGGCTTTGCCATTTTCAACTTTGGCCAATTTGGCGGGGTATTCCACCTGTCCGTTCTTGCCAGTCAGTTCCAGTTGGTAGTCGGTTAGGCTGCCCAACTCGATCACGATCGCAGTCCGGTTGGCCCGGATGGCCAAACTTGGCACACTGGTTTTGAGGCTTTTGATGGCCAGATCACCAAACTGCATTTCCAGATCACCGCTACGGGCCAAGCTGTGCAAGGTGAGTTGGGTCAGGTAAGTCTTGCCACTTACATTGCCGGGGCGGTGCACTTGCACATTGCCATAGCGGGTGTCCAAGGTCAGGGTGGTCACCGAGTCAATGTCCACCTCGGTGTTGTTGGTCAAAAGCAGCACCTCGCCACCAGTGCCCAGTTGGATCGAGCCGTAGCGTGCTTCGACACTGCCCGATTGCAGCAATTTGATATTGGCCTTGCCATTTTTGATGCTGATCCGCCCCACGGCAATGGGATGGTCGGCGCGGAGGTCACCATAGTCCATGTCCAAATCCAAGCGGCCTTTAATGGGGCCGTTCAGGAGCACATTGCCATATTTGTTGTCAATGTCTACTACTGCATTGAAGGGCACACGGATTTTGAGGTGCACTTGTAAATTGTGCTGGTCAATGGTGGTATTGGCCTGCCCGCTGTTGTTGGTGGCACTGGTGGTGGGCTTGCCACTGTTGGTCAAGGGCGACACCAAGCTGTTCCACAGGCCCTGAACCGTGCCCGAAACGGAGCTGCCGGCCACTTCTTGCTGGCGAATATCGGTGTCCACGTTGAGGGCGGTGGGGCCATGGGTGTAGCGAAGTTCCACGCGTTCCATGATGCGTTCGGCCTCGGCTTTGGTCTGTCCCCGGGCGGTGATCTCCACCTCCATTTTCACTGAATCCTTGGCCCAGGGCAGCAACGTGACCGTGCCATATTTATTGGCGATGTTGACATCGATTTCGGCCACACATTTGAAGTCCAAGTTTACTTTTTTCGCTACTTTTACCTCGAATGTGGCTGCTGGATTTGGGCAGTCTTTGCAGGGTGCGCGGGGCGAGCGATCGTCCGCCCAGGCACTGTGGGTGATCAGGCCCAAGGCCAAGATCCCGGCAGTCAGGGTGCTAACTATTAACTGAGTCATCGTCTTTTGCTTTTTTGTCAATTTCTTGTAAAAATCTTTCCAACAGCATGATGCGGAGCCGATAATTCTCGATCATGGCCTCGATCACCTGCTGGTTGTCGGCCCCGTCGCGGAGGTCGGTTTTCAAGCCTTCAAACTCCCGTTCCAGCTCGTCAATATCAGTCAGCAATTCACTGATCAAATTTTTGTCGTGGTGCTGGGTTACCTGTTGCAGTTTGGCCGCAATGATGCCACCGTATTGTCGTTCGGCTTGTTTCAGGGCTGGGTATTGGCTCAGCAGGCGATCCTCTTGGCTAGTGGTGGTGGTTTTGTAGCCCACCCAAAGGGCCGCCGCCACCATCAGCAATGTCACCGTGGCTGCCACGCGCATGAGCAGGTGGCGCAAGTTGACCGGGGGGCGCATGGCCACCATTTTGCCTTTTTGGTGATGGGGCAAATCGGCACTGATCTGGGCCCAGAGCGTGTCGGGGGCCTTGAAAGTTTCAAATTCTTCCCGGTTTGCGGCGGCCCATTTTTTTAGTTGGTCTTCCATACGCTTAATTTCTGTTGCTGGATAAATTCCCTCAATTTCTTCTTGGCTTTGCTGTATTGGGCTTTGGAGGTGGACTCGGTGATGGCCAATATCTGGGCAATCTCGCCGTGGTCATAACCTTCAAACAGGTATAAATTGAGCACCACCCGGCAGCCTTCGGGCAATTTGTCGATAGCGTGCCGGACGTGCTTTACTTCGTGCTCGACATAACTGAAATCCTCTTCTTCTTCGTGCCAACGGTCCAGTTTGGCTTCGTCAGCAAAGAGCAAGGGCACCTTGCGCTTTTGCAGGGTGTTGATGCACTTGTTGATCACCACTTTTTTGAGCCAAGATCCAAACGAAGCATCAAAGCGGAAGGTGTACAATTTGGTGAACGCATCCACAAATGCTTCCTGGAGAACATCTTGGGCATCTTCTTCCCGTTTCATGAGGCGCATGCACACGTTGTACATCGCGTCGGCATAGAGGCGGTACAGGTGAAACTGCGCTTTTGCGTCATTTTCAAGGCACCGCTCGATCAAATAGCGGTGTATTTCGGGTTGAATTGCTTCCAATGCGCTTGAAGGTAATGGTCTTTTCTCAACTTACAGACCGGGGCCGCGGCCCAAGGTTGCCGCAAAGTTCAGAAAAATTTTGCCCGGGCCGATATTTTATAACACAATGGCCCAATTGGCGGTTATCAACCCAGATTCATTGCATGGCTGGCCACCCAAGTCGCCGGCAGAAACGGTTTGCCACATGGCTTTATCCAAGGTAGAAACACATTTATATACTTCGCTCAATGATTTTTTGTCACAAAAAGACTTTGAGATGCGGCCTGATCTCAAGCAGTTCCGGCGAGAGACTCCGACTGGTTTTCAGAACATTATCCTTTCTTTTTCGCCCTATCAGGCCGAAACCTATTTGGAGGTCAATATTGGCACCCGGCTAAACATGGTGGAGGAAATTGTCCAGCAGTTTTTGGACAATATGCCCGAGTTTTGGCGCCAAGCCAACACGGTTGTGGTATCGGTGGGTAAAATCAATGATGCCAAATACTTTCGCTACCGCATTGCCGACGACGAAGATCTGCACGTGTGCACCGAACAGGTCATTGAATTCATGGATCAGCGGGGCTTCATGTTTTTGGAGTACGCCTCCCACCTCAAGAATTTGGACGTGATGTTCAATGCCAAGCCCCACCAATCGGTCAAATACCTGTACAACCAACTGCACCGGTGCTTCAAGGGCGTTGTCATTGCCCGTTTGAGCCATAACCCGCATTTTCTGACCCTGATCGAGCAATACCACGATAAATTGTTGAAATTGGGGGCAAGCCCAACAAACATGGCCGAATATGACCGTTTGGTGAATTATTTGCTGCACTTCTCAGCAAACTAAACGCAAACTGGCCCCAAGCACCCATGAACATTCAAGACGTTATCCTGGCCCCCATTTACTTGGCCGTCCTGTACGTTTTTTTCAAGGCTTATCAGCGTAAACTTACCACTCCGCTCACCAAACGGTTTTATATGCCGGCCTTGATGGCCAAGTTTGGGGGGGCACTGTTTTTGGGCCTGATCTACACCTTTTACTATGATGGCGGCGATACCATCGTTTATTTTCGCCTTGCCCAGCCAGTGCACCATTGCTTTTTCCATGTTTCCCCTTTGAGTGCCTTGGGCTTCATCTTTGGCGACACCTCCTACAACCCCGACACGTATGAATTTTTGAACTATAATATTTTTTACGTCAAACAGGATCTGCGCACGTTGTTCATCATTCGGCTGGTTTCATTGCTCAGCCTCTTTACGTTCCATACCTATTTAATCATCGCGTTTTTCTTTGCGGCGTTCAGTTTCTGGGGTTCATGGCTCATGTTGCAGGCATTGGTGGACATGTATCCCCAATTGGTCAGAAAAATAGCCATTTCGGTACTATTCATGCCTTCCATTATTTTTTGGGGATCGGGCCTGATGAAAGACGCGATTTGTTTTGGGGCCTTGGGCGTGCTGTTCCACGGGTTCTACTTCGGGGTGATCAAGCGGCAATCAGTCCAACGAAACACCGTTTTTATCTTGATCGGCACTTACCTGCTTTATTCCATCCGGCTCCACATCCTGATGTGTTTTTTGCCAGCCCTGGGGCTTTGGCTGTACCTTGGCTACATGAAAAATATTCGCTCGGCAGTGACCAAAGCCGTCATAGCCCCTTTCCTGATCGTTGCCTCAATTACTTTGGGCTATTTTGCCGTGCTCCGCATCAGTGCCGACAGTGAGTATGACGTGGACAAAATCGCGCAGAAAGCCCAAGTGACGGCCACTTATCTGAACAAAACCGCTGGGCAGGGATCGTCCTACGAGCTTGCCGAGTTCGACGGGAGCATTGTCGGCATGCTCCGCCAGTTGCCCTTCGGGATCACGGTCACTCTGTTCCGCCCTTTCCTTTGGGAGTCACGCAATGTGGTCACCCTGTTTTCGGCCTTGGAGGCTTCGTTTTTTATTTACCTCACTTTCATTGCTTTCTACAAAATCAAATGGGTCAAGCTGGTTATGATCCTGAAAGATCACCCTATTGTCCCCGTTTCATTGGCTTTTGCGCTTTCTTTTGCCTTTGCGGTCGGCATTACCTCGGGCAACTTTGGGACGTTGGTGCGCTACAAAATTCCGCTCATGCCCTTTTATCTGACCGCGATTTGGGTAATTTTGGAGTTCAACCAAAAGAAAAAACGGGCCCGGCGCTTTGCTCCGCCCCAACTGGCCCCATGACCCCGCGCAAAATCCTATTCGTGGTCCAGCACCGCCCCAACCGCTCCCCCGGCCAGCGGTTCAGGTTCGAGCAGTATTTGGGTTATCTGGCCCAGCACGGTTTCGAGTGCCACTATTCGCCCGTGCTGCCCACACTGGAAGCCGACAAGTTGTTTTATAGCCCCGGCCATTATCTGGGCAAAGCCCGTCTGTTGGTGAGTGGCCTGCGCACCCGGCTGGACAACTACTGGCGGCGAAACGATTACGATATTATTTTTATTTACCGCGAAGCCCTCACCGTGGGCGGCCCTTGGTTTGAGCGGCTCTTCAAAAAATCGCGGGCCAAGATTGTACTGGATTTTGACGATTCCATCTGGATTCCCACGGTTTCAGCCGCCAACAAAGCGTTGGGTTGGCTCAAAAACGCCGATAAAACCAAGGAAATCATTGCCTTGGCCGATCTGACCATCGTAGGCAACGAGTATCTGGCCGCCTATGCCCGGCAGTTCAGTGCCCGGGTGGCGATCATTCCCACCACAATCGATACCGACGTGTACCGGCCCACCCCCAAGCCCGTGGGCCGGGGATCCAATTTTGGCACCGACTACCAGCCCGTGGTCGAGATTGGTTGGTCGGGCAGTGTCACTACAGTTGAGCATTTCGAGCATTTGCTCCCCGCCCTAAAAAGTATTCAAGAAAAGTATGGCCAACGGGTACGGTTCAAACTTATTGGCGATAAAAACTACCAGCACAAAGCCCTTGGCATCAAGGGTCTGCCGTGGCGGCACGAGACCGAAATCAGCGACCTGGGCACAATGGCCATTGGGGTGATGCCCCTGCCCGACAATGGCTGGGCCCGGGGAAAATGCGGGCTCAAGGGGTTGCAATACATGGCTTTGGGCATCCCCACCATCATGTCGCCCGTCGGGGTCAATGGGGAGATCATCCGCGATGGCGAAAACGGATTTTTGGCCGATACCATGGACGAATGGGTGGCCAAACTATCACTCCTCATCGACTCGCCCGACCTTCGGGCGCGGGTAGGTGCAGCGGGGCGGCAAACGGTGATCGACCATTATTCCTTCCATTCCCAAAAGGATGTATATGTCCAAACATTCAATAACTTGCTAAAATAGGCATGGCTGATCCCGCGCCCTTGGTTTCCATCATTTGTGTGAGCTATGCCCAAGCCAAATTCGTGACCCAAGCGCTGGATTCGGTGCTGGCCCAAACCTACCGGCCCATTGAGTTGCTCATTGTGGACGATGCCAGCCCGGACGAAAGTGCGGTCGTGATCCGCCAATGGTTGTTGGCGGCCCGATCCGAGCCCACTTTCCAATCATTGGCCCGGGTGGTGTACTTGCCACGGTTCCAAAACGGGGGAAATTGCCGGGCATTTAACACGGCTCTTCGGGAGTCCATTGGCCAATACGTGATCGATTTAGCGGCTGATGATGCGCTGCTGCCCACCCGGGTGGCCCGCCAGATCCACGCTTTTGCCACTTTGCCGGCCCATTTTGGGGTGGTGTTTTCCGATGCCCAGTTCATCGACGAAAGGTCGGAACTGCTGGGCACTTACTATGCCCATGATGCGCTGGGCCAACTCCGCCGGCCCGTCCCTCAGGGCGATGTGTACCAGTATGCCATTGCGAAACAGTTCATCTGCTCGCCCACTATGCTCATCCGCAGGCAAGTGCTGGATGCGCTGGGGGGTTATGACGAAACATTGAGCTACGAAGACTATGATTTTTGGGTGCGCTCCGCCCGCCACTGGCACTATTTTTTTCAGGACGAAATCTTGACCCAAAAGCGCCGTTTGCCCCGCTCGCACGGGAGCGGGTTCTATCGCCGGGGGGCCAATCCCCACTTGGTTTCCACCCTCCGCGTGTGCCAAAAAGCATTTTTACTGAACCAAAACACCATTGAACACCAACAACTGGCCGTTTCAGTCCGCTACCACTTGCGGCTGAGTTTATTCACCGAAAATTTCGACCTAGTGGCTGAATTTGCTAAATTGCTCCGGCAATTGGGTGGTTTACGGTGGGCGGATCGGGCTTGTTTGGCCTTGGCCCACCACCAGATCCCGCTGTACAAGTGGTATGTCTGGTGGCAACGCCTGCGCCGAAACTAGCGTAAACCAGGGCTTCGCCCCAGTTTACGCGCCTCGTTTTACGATGCCACCTGTATTTTGATTTTGACTATCTGTCTTCACATCCCAACGAACGTTCCTCAGCCGCCGAAGATTGCCAGCTGGCAAAAACTTAGAGTATGTTTTGGATTAGCAACTATTTAATAATCAAATAGCTGAGTCAAATTGTTAATTTTTAAAACCTTCTACAATTGAATGGTTGAAAACTTAAAAAATTTAGCATTAATCTAGTTCAACCAAGAAAAGAGTGAAAATGTGAAAATTAATACAATATATTGAACATCAATTGTTTAAAATTCCAAAACATACCCTTAGTGCGGATATGCCAAGACCACCTTTTCGATGATATCACAACATTCATGCAGTTCGTCCTCGGTCATGACCAATGGCGGGGCAAAGCGGATAATGTTGCCGTGCGTCGGTTTGGCCAGCAGTCCATGTTCCATTAGGTCAACGCACAGGTTCCAAGCGGTTTCGCTCTGCGGCGTATCGTTCACCACAATGGCATTGAGCAGGCCCTTGCCCCGCACGTGGGTGATCAGGCTGGATTTGTCGATCAACTGGGCCATCCGGTGACGGAAAATTTCGCCCAAGTATTGGGCATTTTCGGCAAGTTTTTCATCGCGCACCACATTCAGGGCGGCCATGGCCACTTCGCAGGCCAGCGGGTTGCCACCAAAAGTGGAACCGTGTTGGCCGGGCCGGATCAGGAGCATGATCTCGTCGCGGGCCAGCACTGCCGACACCGGATAGACCCCGCCCGAGAGGGCTTTGCCCAAAATCAAAATGTCTGGCTTTACCGATTCATGGTCGCAGGCGATCAGGCGACCCGTGCGGCCCACGCCCGTTTGCACTTCGTCGGCTATAAACAGCACGTTGTGGGCGCGGCACAACTGGTAAGCCTGGCGCAAGTAACCGTCATCCGGCACTTTGACCCCGGCTTCGCCTTGGATGGGCTCCAACATAAAACCCGCCACGTTTGGATCTTGCAAGGCAATCTCCAGAGCGGCCAGATCGTTGTAGGGGATCATTTCGTAGCCGGGCATGTACGGCCCAAAGTTGCGGCGGCTGCCTTCATCGCTCGATGAGGAGATGGCGGCCAGCGTCCGGCCCCAGAAATTATTGGTGGCAAAGATGATTTTGGCTTGGTTGTCGGGCACGCCTTTCACTTCATAAGCCCATTTGCGACAAAGTTTGAGGGCGGTTTCACCACCTTCTACGCCCGTGTTCATGGGCAGCACGCGGTCGTAGCCGAAAAATTCGGTGACGAATTTTTCGTAACGGCCCAGTACATCATTATAAAAAGCCCGGGAAGTGAGCGTGAGTTTTTGGGCTTGCTCGGTGAGTGCGGCAATGATGCGCGGGTGGCAGTGGCCTTGGTTCACGGCACTGTAGGCCGACAAAAAATCAAAGTAGCGCTTGCCCTCGGTATCCCACAAGTAAACCCCTTGCCCACGCGATAAGACTACTGGGAGGGGGTGATAATTGTGGGCACCGTAGCGATCTTCCATCGCCATTGCTTCTACACTGGCAGTAAGGGTTTGCGTGATCATAAAAATTTTATTAGATGTAGGGGCAAAATTACCCGCAATTTAATCCATTACCAAGCGGAACAGGGCCGTTTCCAGGGTCAGGCCGGGGCCAAAAGCCATGCCCAAGAGCAATTTGCCGGCCTGCTCGGGTTGAGGGTTGTTTAGGTACCGCTGCAAAACGAACAAGATGGTGGCCGATGACATATTGCCATGTTGGCGCAGCACTTCATGCGCATGGAGGTTTTGTACTGGGTCAATGTCTAGTACTTTTTCTACCACCCGCAAAATCCGTTTGCCCCCTGGATGGATGGCATACCAATCCACCTTTTCCTTGAGTTTGAGTTGACCCATGAGCGCGTCGGTCAGTTCTTCGACTTTGCCGGCCAGCAGATCGGGCACATACGCGGAGAGTTTCATTTCAAAACCAAAGTCGCGGATGTGCCAAGCCATATCGCCCCGGCCTTGGGGCGCCAGACCACAGTGGAAATTTTCTAGGCCCAGAGCGGCCCCACGCACTTGGTTGGCCGGACTTGCAGCGCGCAGCATCACAGCAGCGGCCCCATCGGCAAAAATCATGTTGGCCAACAGGTTGTCATCGCTGATGGTTTTTTGGACATGGAGGGTGCAAAGCTCCACCACCACTACCAGCACCCGGGCCGAGGCGTCGGCTTTGCACAGGGCATCGGCCAGTTTTAGCGCGTTGAACGCGGCGTAACAGCCCATGAAATTGATGGCATAGCGTTGGACGTGGCCCGGTAGGCCCAACTGCTCGATCAGCTCAATGTCCAAACCGGGGGCATACATTCCCGTGCAACTGACCGTGATCAGGTGGGTTACTTGCCCGAGCTCCTCTACATCGGGCACGCAATCACGCACCGCGGCCAAGCCCAATGGCAGTGCGCACTGCTCATACATGCGCATCCGTTGGCCCGTATCGGGAAACGGGAGCATGGAGGGAGAATTGGCAAAGAAAGTAAAATCGGCTGTCCGGCCATAATCTTCCAACACCGAATGGCGAAAATCGATGCCACTCAGGCGGCTCAGCGCCTTGAGTTTCCTGACTTCGGTGGGGGACAACTGCATGACCCGCTCCAAAAAATTGACCGATTGCGCTTGAGCAAAGCGTTGGGCTGGATTGGCAGTGCCGATAGCAGTAATGTGGGTGGTTGGCATTGGTTAGATTTATGTCAAATGTATGTTTATGGCAATAAATGTGCAACACATGTATTTGTTGTTTTAATAAAAGTTAAAAAATTTGCTAGATTTGTAAGCAGCTTGGGCACTGAGTGGGCATCCGCTTTTTCCCATTCTGCTTGTTGCTCGCCGCCCTAGCCTTCCCCCAATTGGGGACAAGCGGCTAGCTAAGGTAATGACTTTTGGCCTACTTACCAACTGCTTGCAGCGCAGGGGCCTATTTTTCGCAAAGGAGCCTCAATACCCGGTTCGGTGTTTAGCCCCGCCAATATTGATGACCAACGGCCGCAAGGTGGGTATTTTGTATTTTTAACGTTGTGTTTTTTGTTTCAAATTGTAATTATTTTAAAAAATTATATCTAGAAAAGTGCTTTATTCTGTGAACGATTTTGTGTTTTTGAAAGGGGATGGGCAAGGTGCGTATGTTTGGCGAGTTAGCGGCAAGCGTAATTGACACATCTCAATCCTTCAAATGCCCGACAAAAGCGAAAAAGAAAGACGAAAACAAATGAAGAGAGCGCTGCGTAAAAAAGCAAGGGAAGAATTTGAAGCCGATCTACCTTTGAAACGTGTGGTATTTGAAAATCCGTTTGATTACTTGGACAATAAGCTAACTAACTATGGATGTGACAATTCCCTAAAATTGACGTTGCAGTTTTTGGCGGAGAACAACATGCCGAATATTGACAAAACGATTGAGTGGCTAGGGGAAAATGGCGGCGGTTGCGACTGTGAAGTCCTTGCCAACGTTGAAGAAACCTTTGGGAACTCACCAATTTAAAAGGGAATACATTTGATTAAGTTAGATGCGGATTCTTGTGTGTTCCTTGAATGTGAAATTTCAAAAAGCATTGGCAAACTCTTCTAAAAACAAATTGAAACGCTTTTTAGTACGACGGGATTTTACTGCTGACTTTTGCAAATGAATATGCTGTAACGTTGATGAACGACAACAGAAAATTACATCGATGACTTTTTTAGGAAACATTGGGCCAGACAAAATATGCGTTGACAATCCATTTTTCGATCAATTTGTTATGCTTTTACTTGCCAGTTGCCCATCTTGTGCCCAAATAACCGAGCCAAACATTTCCAGTGCAACTCCCCAATGTTGCCCCACTGCCAATCATTATTGGCCAATTCCCAATTGATAAAAAGCCCGGCGCAGGGCCACCAGTGTGGTATTGATCAGCCCATTGTTAGGCTTTTCGGGCAATGTGCTGGCCGCAAAGGCAGCTTCCACGCGCAGCATTTTGGCCTCAGCTTCGGCAATCAATTCGTCATAAGTGAATTCGCCCGCCCGGATGCGCAGCAGATGCTCCCGGTTGGGCCGGCGGACGATCAGTTGGTGCCCGGTCGCTATTTCCTCGGCCATGTCCAGCAGGCGCATGGTGTGCATCAGGTTCTTGGCATCATAATTTTTGCCGTGGGCAATCGTGTTGGCGTAGCGGGCTTCGTTCCGTTTGTCCACCCACTCCCAGTACTCTTTGTAGTCCCGGCAGTAGCTGGAGTAGCCGTCTTTGTTGAACGACAAATACGTGAGCGGATCCAGTGCTTTGGGCACACTGCTCAGCGACACCTCGTTGGAGTCGGCGGAGCGCACAATGCCCCGAAAGCCCAATGGACTTGGCCCCTCGGCTTGCGGATCGTGGTAGAGGGCATACAGATCCCGGATGTGCGGCACGTTGACCAACCCACAGTCTTCTTGGCGCACTCCTTTGATTTCCAGCCAGTTTTGTAGGGGAATGGCCCCTTGCTTCTCCGTTACGAAGCAGAAATCCAACACAGTTTTGCGCACTTCACTGACCGGGTTCAGGACTTTTTTGTTCAATCCCCGCGCTTTTTGGATTTGGGCAAAGGCATAGTTGGCAAAAGTAAATTGACAAATTTTGGACAAAAACAGTTCGGGGCTGAGTTGGGCAAACAATGGATGCTGGTAAACTATACAATCGGGCGGCATATTGAGCAGTTCCAGCACGTTGGGGTTGTTCTTGTTGAGCAGCTCGATGAAACGCCGAAGCTCGTAAAAGGTGACATCATTGCTGGGATTGTTGACCTGCTCAATGGCATTGAGGCCAAAAAAAGTCGCTTCGGGCATGACAAAAACGCCCCGGATATCAGTATCCGAATTTTCGTGGTGGGTGCCATAAGCCCGGCTGCCGCTGATGCACTCAAATAGGATGAGTCCGCGTGCCCGGAGGTCGTCGATAGTCATGAGAAAAATGGGTAAGCATGCTCCTGTGAGGAGGATTAATCAATGACCCTTGGATTTAGTTCCCCACCAAACTGCACAATAATTGCCAAAAGATCAAAGCTTGGCCCGGGTCAAACAGTTAAACCTACCAATACGCGGCAATCTTGGCCTAAGTTTGCGCGATTTTTCTGAACCATGCGCGTTTTTCATCATCAAGCCGAATTGCAGGCCGCCCTGCGTGCGCTCCGCCCGAACGGGATCGGGCTAGTGCCCACCATGGGCGCCCTGCACGAGGGCCATTTGTCGCTCATCCGCGCCTCGCAGGCCCACAACCGGACGACAGTGTGCACCATTTTTGTCAATCCTGCCCAGTTTGACAACCCCCAAGATTTGGCCCATTACCCACGCACCCTCGAGGCGGATCTGGCATTGTTGGCCGCTGTGGGCTGTGATCTGGTTTTCGCGCCCACCGAGGCCGAAATCTACCCGGCGCCCCCAGTCACCAAGTTGGGGTTTGGGCCTTTGGAGCAGGTGCTGGAAAGCCAACACCGTCCGGGGCATTTTGCGGGCGTGGGGCTGGTGGTGAGCAAGTTGTTCAACATGGTGCAACCTGATCGCGCTTATTTTGGCCAAAAAGATTTACAACAGTGCCAAGTGGTGCAACAGCTCATCACCGATTTGGCCTGGGGCATTGAGTTGCACCGCTGTCCCATCATACGCGAACCCGACGGGCTGGCCATGTCCTCGCGCAACCGCCGCCTGTTGCCCGCCGACCGGGCCGCGGCCCCCCATTTGTACGCAGCCCTGCGCCAAGTGCAATCGGCGCTGGTTCAGCAGGCCAGCATTGATCAAGCCAAGGCTGGGGCGATGGACTATTTGAACAGTTTTGGGACTTTCAACGTTGAATACTTGGAAGTGGCCGAAACCAATACCCTCCAACCAGTCAAGATCCTGACCGAAGGCCGGGAGCACGCCATCTTGGTGGCGGCGCACTTGGGCCAAGTTAGACTGATTGACAATATTATTCTTTAAACTGATTGGCCAATTCCCAATCCACCCCCAATCCATCACATGTTCATCCACGTCCTAAAATCAAAAATCCACCGGGCCAAAGTGACCCAAGCCGAGTTGCACTACGTTGGGAGCATCACCATCGACCAAGACTTGCTCGATGCCGCCCACTTGTTGCCCAACGAGAAAGTCCAGATCGTGAACAACCACAACGGCGAGCGTTTTGAGACCTACGTGATCCCCGGCGAGCGGGGCAGTGGCCAGATCTGCCTCAATGGGGCCGCCGCCCGCAGGGTGCAAGTGGGCGATATCGTCATCATCATGGCTTACGGCCTGATGACCCAAGAAGAAGCCCGACATTTTCAGCCCGCCGTTGTGTTCCCAGACGAGAACAACCACTTGGTGTGAGGGCCAGCATTGACAAAAGCAATGAAGTCAAAAAGTATTTTTTGACTTCATTGCTTGACTTTATTAAGCGGTTTAATTCTCTATAAAAATCTATTAATCAGTTAGTTACAATAAAATTATTTGGGAAACAGAGGCACTGGACAAGCCTTGGAAAAGCGAGATAAGAAATTACGAAAATTTGTTTGATTGGCTTCTCCTTGGCCCACCTTATTTGATCAACATCACTGCTGCCAAAGTTTCCAAGCCATCCCACAAGTTTTGGAGGCGCAGGTTTTCGTTTTCCCCGTGCTGGTTGTTGTCATGGTTGACTATTGGCACCGAGATAGTAGGGGCGGGCACGTGCTGCTCAAACAAGTACAACGGCAAACTGCCGCCGCTGGTGGGGTGCAAGATCAGCCGATCTTTGGTGGTGGCCTGCACCGCCGCGATCACCAGCTTGGCAATGGGCAAGTCCAGCTTGGTCCGTTGGGCGTTGTAACCACTCTTTTTTTCCACTTTGCATATCAACGGGTGGGCGAGGCGTTCAGCTTCGGTCGGCTCGGTGGCGGTCACAAAATAGCCTTGTTTTTTGAGGTGCGCCACCACTTTTTGCGCTTGCCGCGCTTGGTCGTTGCCACGCACCAGCCGCAAATCCAGCACCGCCGTGGCCGTGGCGGGGATTACATTGGCGGCCATGTCGCCCACATTGGCACTTTGCATCCCATTGATGTTGAGCGAGGGGAGGTTGATCATCTCGACCAGTTTTTGGCCACCGCCATCGGTTTGGGCCAGCCAGAGCTCCTTTTTGATCTCCTCGTCATACTCGGGCACGGTGGCCAATGCCTGCCGTTCAAGCTCAGTGAGCGGATCCACATCGTCATAAAATCCCTCTACCAGCACCCGGCCCGTGTCATCTTTCAGGCTGGCCAGCAATTTGGCCAACCGCAGGGCAGGGTTGGGGGCCCAGTTCCCGTAATGGCCACTGTGCAGGGGCCGCCGGGCACCATACACCGTCAGGTGGAGGTTCACATCGCCGCGCACCCCGAAGCTGAGCTGCTTGCGGCCCGACTGGTGCACGGGCCCGTCACAAATGATCCACAGGTCAGTTTTGAGCAATTCCCGGTGGCGGGCCATCAACTGGCCCAAGTGCGGCGACCCGGCTTCTTCTTCGCCCTCAAAAAAGAATTTGAGGTTGGCAGTGGGCTTTTGTCCAGTTTTGGTCAGGGCTTCGTAAGCGGCCAGCAGGCCAAACACCCCCGCTTTATCGTCGGCGGCGGCCCGGGCATAGAGCCGCCATTCTGGGTCGATCGGCTGGCCGGGAGCGGGCAATGCGGTGATTTTTGCCCCTTTTTCCAGTGAGCCGTTCAAAAAAACTGGGGCAAATGGTTGGATGCCCGGTGCCCACTGGGCGGGGTTAACGGGCTGGCCGTCGTAGTGGGCATAAAAGGTGATCGTGCGGGTGGCCCCGGGGGTGCGCACCTCACCAAAAACGGCAGGCGGGGTATTGTCCACCCCACTCTCGAGCAGTTGGACGTTGGCTAGGCCGCGCTGCTTCATCATGTCCATGATAAAAGCGGTATTGCGGCCGATATTGGGCATATCACTGGCCACATTGGGGATGGCCAAAAACTGGGAATATTCGGCCAGCAGTTGGTGTTCGTGGCTTTGGCGGTAAGCCCGCACTTTGGCTTGGGGCGTATCAGTGGGTGGGGTTTGGAAGCCGCACATCAACCAAGAGATCAACAGGAGTTTTTTCATCAAGAAGGAGTTTAAATCGGGGTAAAACTAAGAAAAATTTGGGAGTGGGAGGTAGGAAGTTTATCTTTGGGAAAAACAAAATCCTCCCATGAAAATCAGTGATTATCTGCGGCCAATCCAAAACCAACATGCCATCAAGGAATGTGTGGTCACGCTTTTTTTGGCTGCCCCGATCATCAAACCCTCAAAGTTTAAAAAATTAATAGAAAATCCAGGTTTTAAAAATAAGTTTGATAAATTTGATCCGATTCTCAACTATACCATCCAACTCGATCCTTTAAATGTTGACCTGTCTCCAAGTACACCGAATGAAATAGGGTTTCAATTTCAAGGATTCAAAAATGGGGATGTTGATTTTTTGCTCCGGGGGATGAATGAGGGCACGCGACAGTACCTTTCTTTTCACGCGCTCCAATAGGAGAGAGGGCTACCATTCTATGCACATTTCAAAGAAACAATGAGTATATTGGCTGGCTTTACCGATTCGCTGTTTGTCAATGCTTTTAGCCTTTATTACATCGATGATTTTGATTCGTTATCCGAAGATCCAATTGATCCAAGAAGAATTTTTAATGTAGATGCACGGGTTCTGCCCAACTCCTTTTTTGATACCAAGCAAGTATCAATGAGCCTGATTGTCGAAGCAAATGAATCTGACTCGTCAACAGAGCGGTACGATATTGTATTTAGTCGCAACCAAAACCCCAATGTTCGCATTGCGCACAACACCACTTGCTTTCTGGATGAGATTCGTGAGTTAAAAGAACTACTCGATATGAATAATTTAGCTAGTTTTGAGCACCGGCTCAACCTAGCCCATGCCCGCAACAAGGACAGCCTTAAAAATTTACTAACCCTGGAAGTTTGTCAGCTTATTAACCTAACGTAGCATCGATGGTTTCTTCTCCAATATCGAATGAGCTGGTATTTCCAGAAATAACTCCCCAAAGCCATTTCCCGCTAAACCGGTCATTTAGCTACATTCCCATCTACGTTCCCAATAAATGGAATCGCCAAGCGGGGCAGAACTATTTATTGAACGAACTGTCCGACTATGTTAAAAAATTTGGTAATCTTCCCATTAACTGGGCAGGTGAAGGGACTGAGGCTGTTTCGGGGATTGTTATCAATAATGTGTTGAATTTTTTGACGCAGATTGGGGAGGACTATTTGGGTCACCTTTGCCAACACAGCATAGTGCCTACCCCTTATGGAACCGTTAATCTTGACTGGCAAAACAGCAATGGAAGTGTATCAGTGGAAGTGGGGAAAAGCCGTATGGCATTCGTGGCTGAAATTGCAAATAACCCCCCTTTGTACTATAATGATCTGCTAATCAAAGGCAATGTATCGCGAAATAACCATTTGATTTACAAGTATTTACGTCAGTTATTCAATGGAAATAAGACGAATTCCAAAAATAATAATTGATAAAGAGGGACTTGTTAGGCTGGTATTCTCTCACTACCATGTACGCCTAAGGGATGGGCAAGTGATCGAGGTCAAAAAGGAAGCTTTTTTGCCGCCAAAAGCAAGCAATGAAGTTTCAGTGCTGCGGTTGGCCTACACCACATTGGATTTTTGCCGGCAACGCGGGCAAGAAATGCAGCACGAAGGCAAAACATTGGCTGGATTGGCGCAGGTTCAAGCTGAAAAAGTCAGGATCAACGCTGATACCGAAGTTAAAGCCTCCCCATTGGATGCGCCTAATCAGCCTCTTCCAGAATCCCAAGAAGTGTTTACCAACGATCCGGGTACACCCATGCACGCCGACATGGTCTATGATTTTGTACCCGCCGAGGCAGAACCTTTCCCCCAAGAATTCAAGATTATTGCAAAAAGAATCGCAGAGCAATCTCATTTCATCAAATGAATGAAGGTATTTAGCGCTTGTTATTGCACAATTTTCCTGTTACCCCCACCTACCAACTAAACCGCCAAAAGTAGGTTCATTCTGTAATATACCCAAGCAAAATTATTCTTTAGCAATCTGCAATATAAGTATTTGAAAGTCAAGTTAATAACGCTCTAAAATTACTTTAAGCGCAGTATAAAAAGCACCAAAGCCCAAGCAATATTGCCCACTAAATTTATCCAGAAAAAGCAGCACCCTTTGAGTTTAGGGAGTTTTGTTTATTTTACCCTTTGGAAAATGATGGGTTCTTAATGCCGGCCAATTGGCCTACATTATGGTCACAAATAGTGCTTAAAATGAAATCCAAGAAAGTATTTTCAAGGTATTGGCTATACTTAAAAAAGACGATAAGTAACCGCAGTTTGGCAAAATCAGAGTCCTAAATCAAAAACCGTTTTGGGATCCGCGAAGATTAGTAATTAAGTGAATTTTTTGGTATGCTTTTTTCACCTTTCGCCGAGCCCCCAAACTTGGCCTGCTCAGCATGGTGCAGGGCAATGGTTGACTCCAAGTTTGGCCCAGATCGTCACCACAAACCGCTTTTGGGCAAAAAACCATTAGTTTTGCCAAGTTGATAACTATGCCAGCAAATGGCAGCCGATCCCTAACCGACCAATAAGGATGACCAAAAAATTTCTCATTCAAAACGTGACCATTGTTAACGAAGGACAATGTGTAACGACCGACATTCTTTTTTTTGACGGTATCATTCAAAAAATCGGCAACCTCAGCCCAGAGCTTGATTTTCAAGTGATTGATGGAACGGGCAAACACCTGCTGCCCGGCATTATCGACGGGCAAGTCCACTTTCGCGATCCCGGGCTGACCCACAAGGGCGATCTGACCACCGAAACCAGGGCTGCGGTTGCTGGCGGGGTCACTTCATTCATTGACATGCCCAATACCATTCCCAATGTGTTGACGATGCAGGCCCTGGCCGACAAATATGCGCTGGCTTCCCAAAAATCATTGGCAAATTACTCTTTTTTCTTGGGGGTAAATGGCGATAATATTGATGAAATTATTAAAACTGACACTTCCAAACTGATCGGTGTTTCGGATGATGGGCTCTATTTTACCAAGAAAGGCAACCTGCTGGCCGATAACCCGGCAACCATGGAAAAACTGTTTGCCAACTGCAAATCCATTATTGCTATTCATTCGGAAAAAGAGCAGATCATTGAGGAAAATGAAAATAGCTACCGGGAAAAATATGGTGATGATGTCCCGGTGGAATTTCACCCGCTCATCCGTAGTGCCAAGGCTTGTTTTGAAGCCAGCAAACGAGCGATTGAATTGGCCAAAAAGCACAATGCGCGGTTCCACATTTTACATTTGACCACCGAGGCCGAAACGCATTTGTTTCAAAATGACCTTCCACTACGGCAGAAGCGGATCACTACCGAAGTATCGGTACACCATCTCTGGTTTTCTGATCAGGACTATCAGCGATTGGGCGTGCTCATCAAGTGGAACCCGGCCATCAAAACTGAGCAAGACCAGCAGGGCCTCCTGCAAGCCCTGCTTGACGACCGCATTGACATTGTGACCACCGATCACGCGCCCCATACATTGGCCGAAAAGCAAAAACCCTATTTTCAAGCCATGTCTGGTGCGCCAATGGTCCAACATTCCCTAAACTGTATGTTGGAGTTTTACAAACAGGGGAAGATTTCACTGGAAAAACTGGTCGAGAAAATGTGCCATAATCCCGCGATCCTGTATCGGATTGACCGTCGCGGATTTATCAGGGAAGGCTACGCGGCCGATTTGGCTTTGGTGGACTTGAATGCAGCTTGGACTGTGGCAAAAAACAACATTTTGTACAAGTGCGGTTGGTCGCCATTGGAAGGCACCACTTTTCAAACCAAAGTTATCCAGACCTTTGTAAACGGCCATTTGGTTTATGACAACGGCAAGTTTGACGAAACGATAAAGGGCCAAGCACTCACGGTGGCCAATGACGAAAACTAGCCAAATGGCTTGGGTCGGGCTGCCCCGATAAGTGTGTTTCCTTATTGTCCTTTCACTGAATCTGGTTTGGCCAAGGGCTTGGCAGTGGTATCGCGTGCGGGCACGGTGCGTTTCTTGAACCGATCCAAAAACTTGTTGGCAGCGTCTTTGATGCGTTCCTGCGGCTTGGGGATGGGTTTTGTCCCCCCAGCGGTGTCAAGGGCAGCACTGGTGCTGTCGTTCTTGGGCCGCAGTTTGTCCTTTAAAAAGTCGGTGACTAGGCTCTTGGCGGTCTCTTTGGCTATTTCCTTGGCCGCTTCTTTCTCTTCGGCCACCCGGGCGGCGATCTCTTGGCGGATGGCCGCTTCGGTGCCCCCCTTGACCAGTTTGACCACAGGCTTGAGGAAAAAGCCGCCCAAGGAAAGGGTGAGTTCCACGTTCGGGTTGGCCGACTGTTTGCCCCCCAAATAGGCATCCAGTTCTTGGCTTAGGCGATCGGCCAATTGGTTTTTGGGCACGGTGAGTTTCAACAAGTAGTCAATGGCCCCGTCTATGCTCGCGCTGCCCGCAATATTGGCCGCATAGCCTCCCAGTTTGAGGTCGGTTGGGGCCACGAACAGTTTGCCGTTCACCAGATCAGCCTTGAAATTGAAGTTCTTGAGCTGGAGGCCCGAGACGTTTTTGAGGTTGGCTACGCCGGTAAAATTGCTGATTTGTTCCAAAATCTCCAATTTTTTCAGCCCGGCCTCCAAGATATCGATGTTTCCCCCGCCCGAGAGCGTGCCCAAGGCCGGCAACAAATTTTGGGTCAGTTCACCACTGATCTTGAAATCGGAGGCAAACAGCCCCGTGGCAGCTTGGGCCACGGGGGCAAAAGCCTTGACAATGTTGAAATTCTGGTACGCCCTAGGGATCGACAAGTTCTTGATGCTGAGCGCAAAATCGAACATCGGGTGGGCCAAGTTGCGCGGGTCATACGTGCCCTTGGTGACGAAAGTGCCGCCCAAGAACCCGAACTGGAAATTGTTCAACGCTAGGGTGCCCCCACGCACGGTCATGAGCCCTTTGGCATTGCTTAGGTTGTAGTCGGCGTACTTGAGCTTGCCAAAATCAGCCTTGAAAGTAAAGTCCAAATTTTCGGGTACTTTTACCACGACCAGCTTGGCAGTGTCACTTTTGGTCTTCGATTGGTCTTCGCTCATCCATTCGTTGACATTGAAATTTTTGGATGTCAAGTTGATTTTGCCGATCAGTTTGGCATCTTTTTGCAATAGAAAGGCGATGTAATTGGAAATATCGCCGGACAACGCGACATCCGAACTGCCCAAAAAGCCCTGATAGTTTTCCAAAACCATTTTCTGCGGGGTGAAAGTGACCTGCGCATCGGTGATTTTCACTATTTGGGCCAAGGTGGGGCTGCGGTAAGTGAAATTTTGAACCTGCATCGTGCCGTTGGTGGGCAGTTTGTCGTACCGCTGGGCCTTGGCGTCGGATAGTTTGCCCGCCGTATTGATATCGGCCTTGAGGTTGCCTGTCAGAGTCGTGCCCTCCAAAGGATAAATTTTGGTAATTTTTTCCAAATCTAACTCGCCTTTGATCATCATCTTGTAGTCCAGATCATCCAAATTTTTGAAAGAACCACTAATGGCAAACGGTTTGCCCTCCAGCAAGAGCGAGGATCGTTGCAAATCCAAATAGGTGTCGGCCATGCGCCCTGTTTCGTTCTTGGCTAGGGCACTGAGCGAAATCTGCTCGATGGGAAAGGGATAATCGGCCGATTTGACATACCCGTTTTGCAGGGTCATGCTGGCATCAAGCTTGGGCATGGTTTTGTTGAGTTCGCTGTACACGCCGTTGGCCAGCAGGCGCAAGTCGTACATTCCCTGCATGGTCAAACCGGGCATGGGGAACACTTTGGTCAGCTCGGCCAAGTTGATTTTGGCTTTCACATCGGCGTTGATCTGGTAATCGGTCAGGCCGCGCACCCGCACTTTCCCACTGACCGGGTTAGGGCCAAGGTTGAGGCGAAAATCGCGAACATCCATCACTGTTTGATCCAAAATCCCGGTTGGATTGTCCACTATCATATCCACGTGGATATTATTGACCGGAGCAGGCACAGTTGGATACTGGAACATGGCATTTTCCACGGCCAGTTTGAGGTTGAAAGCGGGCATTTTGGGGGGGGAATCGAGGTATTGGCCACGCACGTAGCCGCTAAAAGCCAACTGGCCCTCGGCCTTTACTTCCTTGAAATTGGCGGTGTAAGCTCCGGGCACGAGGGACAGCAGCGTTTTGAAATCACTTTCCGGGGCGGCGAACTGGATGTCCATGTCAAAACCGCCCGCCGCCAACATGGCCAGCCAACCCTCAAAACTGAAAGTAAAATCATTGATTTTGGTGTAATTTTCCTTGAAGGTGAACTTGGATTCGTCCAGATCAATGGCCAAGAGCATATCGATATCCACTTGTTTCTTTTTCAGATAGTTGGCCCCATCATAGTCAGCGGTCAGGCTGTCGGCTTGTAGTTTGAGGCGCATATCAAACTGCTGGGTTTCAAAATCGCCACTGCCTTGGTGGTTGAACCCCTTGATTTCCAGATAACTGGGCAGCGATTTGTCCTCATACACCACATAGCCATCTTCTACTGCCCATTGGTTGATGCTGACCGAAAAAGTAGTGCTGGCCGTGTCCGTGGCGGTGGCTGGTTGCTCCTGCACAATGTGGTAATTGGCCTCCCCGTTGGGCAGCACCTTCACCAGTACACGAGGGCGCACCAGCCGGATATCGTTCACTTTATAGGTTCCCCCAAACAGGCTCCAAAAATCGATGCCCACTTCGAGCCGCTGGGCGGCCAAGAGTGTATCGCCCAAGAACGGGGCCCGGTTGATCACCCCAAAGCCTTCGAGCGAGGCGGTCAGATTGGGAAAGTGACGGAACACACTCAGCCCGAAACCGTCAAAATAGACGTTGGCATTCAGGTTTTGGTTGATGGTGCTGCTCAGTTTGGCCTTGATCTCATCTTCGTACAGAATGGGAACCAACAGGGCCGCCAACAACAAGAGGTTGACGGTGATGAGTAATGAGATAAAAAACTTTTTCATACGAAGATCTAGAAAGGGGGTAGCATTGTGTCACGCAAAAAATAATGGGTCGTTGACCAACTAGCAAAAATAGTAATATATGGGAAGATAAAAATGATTACTGGGTTTACATTGTGGTCGTTTTGATTTCCTTGGCTCTGGGCCATCACGAAGCGTAAGCCAATGTAGCAACAGGTGTACCCTGAATTTAAGTTGTCTTATTGGGTTGATTTATCCCGCCAACAGTCACATTTTTAATTTTTTATTTAAACGCAACTACTTGAAAAACAAAAGTTTAATTTTTAATTTGTCTTGAAAAAAGGAGTTTTTTCATTTTTTCAAAACTCATAATTTGTTGATTTTTCGGATAATCCCAAACCAATTTGGGCTGGGCACTCCTGCAACGGCCAACCTCTAGTAAACGCCGCCAAACCAGCCCCAAATACATCAGCATGGCCAATTAACAAAATTTGGGAATGGTTTCCCGGGCAGGCCCGGCCGTGGGCGATTTCTCCCCAGCGTATTTTAGCGAGTGTGACCGATCGGACTGGGGCTTTGATTATTAGCGGCTTACACTTTTGGCCAGCCTAAAATCAAGGTTGGGGAATGAACGCAAAATGGCACGCCGTGATTTTTTTGGCCATCTGTGCAACTATCCAGTTTCTAGGATCGTCTTTTGGTCGAATCTAAAACGCTTGTCACCATGAAACGCATTGTCAATTCAACAATAAGTATTTTTACCTTGGTCTTCATCCTCGCGGGCCCGGTGTCGGCCCAAAAATCCACCACCGTCGAGCGCGAAGTGGCCGGGTTTGATCAAGTCCGGATCGGTGGATCCTTCGATGTCATTCTCAAGGAAGGAGCCAAGGAACACGTCACCCTCGAGGTGCGGGGCACTGAACCCGAGAACATCGAGACCGAAGTAATGGGATCGGTTCTCGAAGTACGGCTGCGGCGGCAGAACGGGGGCTGGGATTGGAGCTATCGCAATGTGGACGTGAAAGTGACCATTACCTACGTCAAACTGCGGGGCGTGCGCTCGAGCGGTTCGTCCGATATTGTGGCCGAATCCCTCCTCAAGGCTGAAGTGTTTGAGGTGCGGGCCAGTGGCTCGGGCAGTTTTCGGGGCAAAGTCGAGGCGGGCGAACTGGACATTGAAGTGTCTGGTTCCGGAACAGTGGAAGTGTCGGGCCGCACCAAAGTGGAAACCATCAACTTGAGCGGATCGGGCGACATCCGGGCCCACGACTTGCAGAGCGAAACCGTAAAGATCAATATCAGCGGCTCGGCCGATGCCGATGTGTATGCCACCCACGAGATTGAGGCGCGCATCAGCGGGTCGGGCAATGTCCGGTTCAGGGGCAACCCCGAGCGGCAAATCCTCAAAAGTTCTGGCTCGGGCAGTTTCAGCAAGCGCAACTAAACCGCCAACGCGCTAACAGGTACGGGGACTAAGACAGGCGTTGCCAGCGATCGGATCGTTGGCAACGCCTGTCTTTTATTTGTTTTTTGGTCAATTCACCGGCCTAGCCAAACAGGTATAAATTATTTAGTGATAAAAGTAGCAAAAAGTTGTAATTTCATAAAAAATAAACAATTTCTTCATTGGCATTTCTTGATCATAACTCCCATTATTTTTCAATAAAAAATAGCAGCTTCCTTGATTTTTTTCTATTTTTGCCAAGCTGGTTGACTTGCCTTTTGGAACGATAGATTCATAACGGAACCATCGACTAGAACGAGCGAAATGGCAGCATCAGGTTCAAAATGACTTTGCATGGTCATACCATTTACCGTTGTCACAGCTCACCGGTGACCAACTACGACAATTTGATTATCACCTTGTTTTCTTGCAACTATTTAGTTTTTGATCATTGATTGACCCAATAAGCAATCCAAATGCCCGGCAAAAGCAGCGTGAAATGTGATGGGCAAGTTGAAAAATGAATAGTAGGTTTTATAAGGGCCGCCCATTGACCACAATGGTTTGGCAAGGTAGGTGTAAGCCGCAAAACACTTTAAAAAAACGGGGCGTAATCCGAAAAGCCAACAGTAGGAGCAAAAACTAAATTGAAAATAAACATGGCAATGGTTCTGGGAGTGCACGTACCTGAATTAGGCAACAACCCAACTGGGGAAGTATGCCACTCGTTCGTTTATCGTTATTTGGTTGCAAAAGGTAATATTGGCAACATTAGGATTTGGCTCAATAATCCGATGCAAAACCTAATGACCATAGATGCTACATTCTTGTATGGGCTTGGGGGTTTGCCAGCCAGGCAAAACGGGGCAATGCGACCATCACCCGGTTCTATCGTGGTTTTTCGCGATTCCAACAACATACTCATGCACTCCATGATAGCAATCGATGCCAACACTTGGATCGGGGCCAATAATACCACTTGTTTTGGCGTTCTGGGGGGGCGAAAAACTTTTAACAATGTCGGAACTATCCTTTTTAGTTTGAACCCCCGGCAAAATGGCTGGCTAAATGCCAATGACAACGTGTGGAGCCTTGGTTCAATTGGCAACAATACGGTGTCCTTCATCCCGGCTCCCACCGTCCCCTAGCCTCGGTTTCGCCCGACCTTGCCCACGGCTTCGCGCTTGGGAAACCCGGTTAGCTTGGCAGGTGATCACTGCCTGTCTGGTGGCTATTTAGCGAGTAATATAGCCTAGCTAATCTTTCTTTGGGTATTTTGGAAAACAACCTAGTCAATTGATCCAAAAACGGCAAGGCTGAGCGGCATTTGACATGAAAAATCGCCAATAAGAGTCAACTGGAACAAATACGCAAGGTAAATCAACCATGCGATCGCGTATGTGGACAGGCCGCCCTCCCACTTTTCAAGCCCGCTCAATCCCTGTCCGTGGCAGCCGTTGGCGGGCTAACTTCCCATCTTCCAACCACTTGTAAAAGCTGGGACGGGGCCGAGCGACCAAGTTTGGATGAATGCAACACCATAAATTTACCCCATCGCCTGTTCGGTTAAGTTCTTCCCGATCAGGCTGATCGATCTGCCTCGCTGCATCTGGGACACCCACCAAATCTCACCTTGTTCGCCTGCCAGTGCTGAAGCAATGTTATAGATAATAGCTATATGATTATAAGAATAATCAATTTGATTTATAGCTGTGAATGCTGTAATCTTGCAAACAGAAGTACATGAACTTGCTCCCGTTTTTCATAATAACCCATTAACTTATCTGATAGATGGAAACTCAAACACATTTGGACACAGCTCCACACAGAGTAAACGGTGAAAGCAAATGCCCGTTTACGAGTGGGGCACTGAAACAAAGCGCCGGCAACGGCATGGTTAACCGCAACTGGTGGCCCAACCAGTTGAAGTTGAACATCCTTCGCCAACACTCCTCCCTGTCCAATCCAATGGGCAAGGTCTTCAACTACGCCGCAGCATTTAAATCATTGGACCTGAATGCGGTGAAGTCCGACATGTTCGATCTGATGACCACTTCCCAAGACTGGTGGCCAGCTGATTACGGTCATTATGGCCCATTCTTCATTCGGATGGCGTGGCACAGCGCAGGTACTTACCGCATTGCTGATGGGCGGGGTGGGGCTGGCTTTGGTACACAACGCTTTGCCCCGCTCAACAGTTGGCCCGACAATGCCAACTTGGACAAGGCACGTTTGCTGCTTTGGCCGATCAAACAGAAGTACGGCAAGAAAATTTCTTGGGCCGACTTAATGATCCTAGCTGGCAACTGCGCCCTAGAATCCATGGGTTTCAAGACCTTCGGTTTCGCGGGCGGGCGCGAGGATGTATGGGAACCAGCCGAAGACATCTACTGGGGCCCCGAAAAAACGTGGCTGGCCGACAATCGATACACCGGTGACCGCGAACTGGAGAATCCCCTCGGGGCAGTGCAAATGGGCCTTATCTACGTGAACCCCGAAGGCCCCAACGGCAAACCGGATCCCCTCGCTTCGGCGCGTGACATCCGCGAAACTTTTGCCCGCATGGCCATGAACGACGAAGAAACTGTCGCCCTGATCGCGGGGGGGCACACCTTCGGCAAAACCCATGGTGCAGCCGATCCAAGCAAATACATAGGCCCAGAACCCGAAGGAGCAGGCATTGAGGAGCAGAGCTTTGGCTGGAAAAACACATTTGGCAGTGGCAGTGGGATCCATACGATCACCAGTGGACTAGAGGGCGCTTGGACCACCACCCCAATCCAGTGGAGCAACAATTATTTCGAGAACTTGTTTGGCTTCGAGTGGGAACTGACCAAAAGCCCAGCCGGGGCCCACCAATGGCAGCCCAAGGGCGGTGCTGGGGCTGGCACAGTGCCAGATGCACACGATGCCTCGAAAAAACACGCGCCATTTATGCTCACCACCGATATTGCCTTGCGCGCGGATCCGTTGTACGAGAAAGTTTCAAGGCACTTTTTCGAGCACCCGGATCAATTTGCCGATGCATTCGCCCGGGCTTGGTTTAAACTGACCCACCGCGACATGGGGCCAATTGTCCGCTATCTCGGTGCTGAAGTGCCGGCAGAAGAACTGATCTGGCAAGATCCTGTCCCCGCCCCCTCTTACCAACTAATTGACGAACAAGACATTGCCGCGCTCAAAGGCAAAATCATTGCCTCCGGCTTGTCGGTATCCCAACTGGTAGCTACTGCCTGGGCATCGGCCGCCACTTTCCGGGGTTCGGACAAACGCGGTGGCGCCAACGGTGCGCGCATTCGCCTTGCCCCGCAAAAGGATTGGGAAGCCAACAACCCAGCGCAATTGGCAATCGTGATAAAGTCGCTTGAGGCCATACAAAATGAGTTTAACAGTGCTCAGTCAGGTGGCAAGCAAGTTTCACTGGCCGACTTGATAGTGCTGGGCGGGGGGGTAGGTATTGAAAAAGCAGCCATGAATGCTGGCCGCGAGGTGAAGGTGCCTTTCACTCCGGGGCGCACCGATGCTTCGCAAGCGCAAACCGATGTAGCTTCATTTGCCGTATTGGAGCCGGCTTCCGATGGGTTCCGAAACTATTTGAAGCCTAAACACCTTGCTTCGGCCGAGGAAATGTTGGTCGACAAGGCCCAACTCTTGACCTTGACTGCCCCCGAAATGACGGTGCTCATTGGTGGCTTGCGAGTCCTTGACACCAATTTCAACCAGTCACAACAGGGGGTCTTTACTCAGCATCCTGAAGCACTCACCAATGATTTTTTTGTCAACTTGCTCGACATGGGCACTACTTGGAAGGCAACTTCGGAACCCCAAAACGTGTTTGAGGGCCGTGATCGCAAGACTGGGGCAGCAAAGTGGACGGGAACCCGGGTTGATCTCATCTTCGGTTCCAACTCGGAGCTACGGGCTTTCGCCGAAGTGTATGGCTGCGAAGACTCCCAAGAGCAGTTCACCAACGATTTTGTGGCCGCATGGGCCAAGGTGATGAACCTTGACCGTTTCGATCTGGCTTGATCTCGGGGCTAAATTATGCAAACCAAAAAGGTGGCCGGGCAACGGGCCACCTTTTTGGTTTTCCAACTATTTTTCTTGTCTAAATCCGCAGCAATAGGTAGCTATTGCTCTGTAAAATAAAATTGGGTTTCTGCCAATCAGATAACTAAAATCATTGATAATCAATTAAAAAGCTTGTTGACAATTATTTCAATAAATTGATAATCAAGTATTTAAAAATATTTATTCGCAAAAAACTTAAATAAATTGATTCCGGATTAATCATTAAAAAATAAGAGTATTTAGATTCCATGCAATATTTTTTTAAACTCAAGGGCGCGCAGAAAAATGTAATTTTTTGATTGTAGTAAACAAAAATACTGCTGCCAAAATCACATCGATGGTAACATAAATGATTCTGCTTTTTTGTCAATTACTAATTGAAATTGGCTATGTCCATGCGAGGCAAGCTTGATTTTGGCTAAACGGCTTGATTGGCGCAAATCAAGAACTGCATCCGCTCGGCCGGAGTGGGGCGCGGCGTACCACATCGGCCAGAACCGCTTGACCCCGGCCAAGGGATCGCTGGGCTGACCTTGGGCTGACCGCGCCCACCAACGCATCAATACACAAACTCACCGTACTCGCTGCGCACCGTCACTTGCTTGTGCGCGGCAGTTTCCACCCGGCCAACCACTTGGGCCGCCACCCCGAAACTTTCGGAAATTTGGATCACGGTTACTGCCAGTTCAGGGGCACAATAGATCTCCATCCGGTGGCCCATGTTGAACACTTGGTACATCTCCCGCCATGAAGTGCCGCTCTCGGCCTGGATCAGTTGGAACAAGGGCGGGCACGGGAAAAGGTGATCTTTGATGATGTGCAGTTGGTCAATAAAGTGCAGTACTTTGGTCTGGGCCCCGCCACTGCAATGCACCATGCCGTGGATCTGGGAGCGGTAATCTTGCAGGATTTGCCGGATCACGGGGGCATAGGTGCGCGTGGGGGAGAGCACCAGTTGCCCAATGTCGACGGGCAGGCCGGGGTAGGTTTCGGTCAGGCTGCGGCTGCCCGAATAGGCCAAACTGGGGGGCAGTTGCGGGTCAAAGCTTTCGGGGTAGTGCTGGGCCAGGGCGTGGTGGAACACATCGTGCCGGGCCGAGGTGAGGCCATTGCTGCCCATCCCGCCGTTGTATTGGGTTTCGTAAGTGGCTTGTCCATAAGAGGCCAGGCCCACGATCACATCGCCGGGCACAATCCTATCGTTGCTGATCACTTGGGCGCGGGGCATCCGGGCCGTCACGGTACTGTCCACGATGATGGTGCGCACTAGGTCGCCCACGTCGGCCGTTTCGCCGCCCGTGCTGAAGATGCCGATGCCGTGGTCGCGCAGCAGGGCCAGCACTTCCTCCGTGCCGTTGATTATCGCCGCGATCACCTCGCCCGGCACTAAGCGCTTGTTGCGGCCAATGGTGGAGGAGAGCAGGATGTTGTCCGTTGCGCCGACGCACAGTAGGTCGTCGAGGTTCATCACTACTGCATCTTGGGCAATGCCCTTCCAGACCGACAAGTCGCCAGTTTCGCGCCAGTACAGATAGGCCAGCGACGATTTGGTGCCTGCCCCGTCGGCGTGCATGATGTTGCACCAAGCTGGATCACCAGCCAGAATATCGGGAATAATTTTACAGAAGGCATTGGGAAACAGTCCTTTGTCCAAGTGGCGGATGGCTTGGTGGACGTCTTCTTTGGTGGCGGAAACCCCGCGCTGGGCATATCGTTCGCTCATGGCCGAAAGTGGGGAACTGAGGGAAAAAATGATTTGAAACCAGATTTTAAAATAATTACATTGGTAAATAAAATCCTAAATCATCCGTAAATTTTTGTTTTTTACTTTTTACAACGGCAATTCAGTCATCAAGGAGAGCTTATCACGTTGGGTTTGCCCTAGCTCACTTGAGCTGGGCGGTGGTAAAAAACGGTTTGAGGTAGGCTGGTTCAAAATAGGCCACTTCCACCCGGTTCGGCTGCAACAGCGCCAATTGGCCCACCGCCCGGGCCGTGGGATAAATAGGATCGATGAGCCACAAGTTGGGATGTGGCAACAGCGCTTTGCACTTGGCGGCCCCACTGCCAAAAATCAGGACTGGCCCCTGTGCCAGATCTTGCGCCAGTGAATCGTGGGTCAAAACATGGGCCTGCGTAGGGCGCAACTCGCGCAGGCAGCGGTCATATTGGGCCAAATAAACCTCCATCCGCCGGGCATCCAGCATGGGGCAAAGGACGGCAGCCGGATCCAAAATAGCCGTTTGGGCCACTTGCCAAGCCATCACTTGGAGCGTATCGACTGCCAAGAGCGGCAGGTCGAGGGCCACGCACAGCCCTTTGGCCGTGGACACCCCAATCCGCAGGCCCGTGTATGAGCCCGGCCCGGCCGAAACCGCAATGGCAGTCAGGTCATTGACCGACCGCTGCACGTGGTGCAACGTGTGTTCAATGAGCCGGGTCAGCATTCCCGAGTGCGATTTTTCTTGGATAATTTCGCTGTAGGAGATCAATTGCCCAGCTTCGTGCAGGGCCACCGAGCACACATTGCCCGATGTCTCGAGGCTCAGCAATAAGTGGAGGTCATCATTTGGGGTGGACATGGCACAAAACTACATCAATTGTACCCCGAAATGGATACCGGATGAAAATGGATATCAGATTGATAAAAATACAACTATTTGACTTTTAACGCTTTGCACTCATAAGTTGCCAAGTGGATTTCACCGGCCCTGATCCCGGCCACCCAACCAGCGTATTTTTCGCACTATCCTTCGGCTGGACTGCGCTCCCAAACTGAACGGGCTAGGGCGTAGTCCTTGCGCTCGGCCGCACTCGATAACTGATGGCTGAATCCGTTGGGCACTCCGCTCAGTCCCGCCCGGGCCACAACGACATCGTCCAAGTTGCACTCATTGCGAAATTGGAAGTCGATCTCAGTGAGGCGGTGTTGGGACAAAAAATCGGCGGGCATCGCCTCGACCAGCCAGCGGAAGTAGCACATATTGTTCGCGTGGCGGTTGACATCGATGTCGTACCAGCCCACTTGGAATTGCCGCTCGTGCAGTGGATCGGCCACCGGAAAGATTTTGCCTTTGGCCACTGGCAGCGGGGCTTCGTCGCCCCCGATCCTGAACACGTTCAGAAAATCGGGCACACTGATCATTTGGCGCTTTTGGAGATCAATGACCGGCCACGTGCTGGTGGCTTGCCCAATGAGCAGGCCCCATTCATCAAAAATCCGAAAATCGCGGTAGAAAAAATATTTTTCCGACCCGGAGGGAAACGTTTTGACCGTGATCTCTTGCCCGTGGCTGGGGTAAGCAAACAGTTGGAGCTTCATGCGGGAGAGCACCCACGCAATGCCGCGCTCGTGCAGGTCATAGACCGAAGCTCCCGACTGCATCACATTGTTGTTGGCGGCTTCCTGCAAGTAATTGACCAGGGCGGGGAGCGTCACCCGGCGCTGGGAGTCGATCTCGTTGGACCGGATCTTGAACTTCTCGAAATGGACCTCAATTTTTTGGGGGCGTGCTACTTCCAACATTCGGTTAAAGGTTCTGAGCGGGCTGTTCCGCAATTTTGGGCAATATTAGCCAAAAAGCTGCACCTACGGAACTTTTTGTGGCCGCCGCCCCTTATATTTGCATCCCGCTTTGAGGAAAAGTAGATTTCCCGGGGCGGGACAATGCCCAATAACGTTTAGGGGCCGACCGGTTTTGACAGCGTGTGTGAGGGCGTGTGCAAGCATGTCGGGGTTGGCTGGTGTTACCCGTTAAACAATGCCGCAAACAATAACAGGCGAAAATAACTACGCCCTGGCTGCTTAATTTAGGACTAAATTAAGTACCATGTCCCCGGGAGCCTACGTGCTGCTGGTTCCTATATGGGGGCATCATCTCGCAGCGCTGGCCATCCGCAAAGTTGTGGTGCGTAGGCAAGACACAAGCAACTAAGGTGCGGTTCGGTGTGTTTCCCGCCTGGCCGTGCCCGACAACCAACGGAAAATAAACATGTAGAAGGCACGTTGGCGCCATGTTCTGGACGAGGGTTCGACTCCCTCCGGCTCCACAAATTGACAAAAACCCTTGGGATTCTTTCCAAGGGTTTTTTTGTGCTGTTTAGCGAGGTGGCTGGTTTGTGGGTGGACAAGGTCGGGGACTTTGGTCCGCTTTTCCAGCAAAGTCTCACCCTTGCCTTCGTACTGAAACTAAAGCCGGACAGCGAACAAAAAGTTGCGCCGCTACTCGCCGCACCGCCATACCATGAAACCACCCACTGTTCGCGGGCTACGTATTTCCATCATTTCCCAGCCGGTTTTAGAAACGAATTTTTTTCATCTTTGCGTATGGAAGAAGTTTATTCAAGCAAAAACTTGAGACATTTTGGCCGGATTGCAGGTATGGTTGACGAGTTAAATACAGTAGAAAATATAGACAAGCAACTGCAATTAGATGGTATTTGTCGGGACACAGGTGTTGGCTTAATTTGTATGGCTTCCATATTGGGTGGCTTAGGCTTTTCGCAAAGGATCCTGTACACGGTATCAACGGTTTTTGATGATAAGCCGATGCATATCCATGCGTATGGTTGTACAGAGCCGTGTGCATACCTTGCGCCCGAGACATGTAAAATTTTAGGTTTGGGATCCAAAAACTGGACAGGTGAACAGCACCGATTTTCATTTGGATGGGTCTATAATTCTCGTGGGGCAAAAGTGGAAAGCAAGGTGTTGCACCTTAAAAAAGGTCATAGCCGCAATCACCGCCCTGACCTGAACTTAGTGGAGTTCAATCTTATTGTGAAGTACCGGGCGGGCATACCATTGCATATACAAGCTTTAAATGGCAAGATAAAAGTATGTTTTGGAATTTTAAATAATTGATATTCCATTTATTGTGTTAATTTTCACACTTTTGCTCTTTTCTTGGTTGAGCCAGATGGGGTCTAAATGTTTCAAGTTTCCAATCATTCAATTGTAGAAGGTTTTAAAATTGATAATTTGACGTAATTATTGTATTATCGAATAATTGTGAATCAAAAATCTGCCTTAATTTCATTTATCGTAAGTGAAAACGCGGAACGGGTAACAGGACAAATAATTCATTTAGAAGGTGGTTTTATGCGAGAAAATTACAACTACAAACAAGGGTTTTGCAAAAGTGGGGCAAAAGTGCCAAATTTGGATAACTGCTGCGTTTCTTTTTTCTACCTTTGCAAAGTCACACTGTAGGTGGAGAAGGCAACTGGACGCACAAGTGAACCCCAATTATTCAAACAGGACGTTTAAATTTTAAAAATTAAATCTAAAGATCATGGCAACGAAAAAAGAATTAATCGCAATTTCAGTGGTTTCATTTCTACTAACAACGATTGGACTAATGGTGGACAGTGATCCGAAAAATTTAAGTATTTGGACAACAGTTTTTGAATATTTTGCAATGCTTGCGATAACATTTGCAAGCCTATCACTCATCTATTATGTGGTGACGTTCATCTTTAGAAATGTCAGAGCAGCCATTTCATGATCTCTCGAATTAGGACGAGTAAAGTTCCACTAATTGGAAAGTTGATAAATTAACCAGCATGATGCTTAGCCAAACGGCCAGCAGGCGGGTGGCCATACATCCCTGCATTCAGCGGCGCACCAAGGCCGGTGCGATTTGGCGGAACTACTGCTCCAATATGATGCCTGCCCTGTCCAACGACCAACCCCGGCTGACCTGGCACTGGAAAAAGGATTTACTGGAGCGGCAGCTTTATTGGCTGGCCAGTTAGTTGATTTTGGGGCGGGGTTGCCGGAGAAATGGCATTGCTGGCCACTTGTTTTGCAACAACGGGGGCACCAGCAAGTTAGCTCTGGGCAACTCGGCCCAAGGGACACTCCGGGCCGCCGGATAATATTGGGTCAAGATAAACTTGCTGTCTTGGTAAGCTTGCTGGGCCTTGGCCAAGTGGGCCGGGCTGAGGTAAACCGTTTCCGGTGGGATCAAGTACTGCATAAAAGATGGGAACTGTTGGACATAGCCCACAAATGCGGGCAGGATGACGAAGCAGTTCTTGCCCGCCACCAATCCCTTGTACACCCAAGTGGGCACATATTCCACCCCCGAAATCCGTTTTTTGCCCGTGCGTAGGTTTTTTTCCAGGATCACACTGATCATCACCCCGGCATCGGTATAGCGCTTTTGTTGGTTGGAGATAAAATTGCCCATCGAGTAGGCAATCAACCCACTGTC
>JBBQXF010000025.1:0-46590 GCA_038209965.1 Cytophagales bacterium
GTTTGGACTCTGTGCAGGCCTCAGTTGCGGGGCCTGTTTTGTGGCCTGCGCCGTCGGCTGTATGTAAAAATCTGCCCAACTCAAGTTTTCAATCCTATTCAAGGGTCGAAAACTTGAGTTGAATTAGTCAGGTATCTGCCAATTCCGATCCCTAGGCAGTTAATTCGCTGCTATCTCCGCACCCAATAATGCAGGCCTGTTGGCCCCGCCAAAAAAACCGCCCGTGCAACCATAGTACTAAACCTTGCAACAATGGTGACAAGGCTTGGGCAATGGGTTTGCGAGTTTTGCCACAGTTGTTCTTTTCCCAAATTAAAAAGTAAAACACCATGAAAAAGGTAGGTAAAATGTCCGCGGTACTCTTGCTGGGCGCATTGGTTTGGCTGGCCCCGTTGTCGGCATCGGCCCAAGATGTGGTAGATATGAAGCAGTTCTCGCCCAAAGAGATGGACGCGCTCTGGGATCAGTTTGGCAAAGATCAAGGCTGGGCGGCAATCAATAAGGACGTAGCGACCAAGAAGTTTCAACGGATCAAGCACGAAAAAGCGTCGTGGGGGTTCAAGGGGAGCCGCAAAAATGCCAAAGGACAAATGGAGGACGTAATATTCTGTGCTTTTGATTTCTACAACCCCAACAGCAAGAACGGGCAAGGTTGCTCCATGATCTGGCGCAAAGTGGGCGGTGAGACCTACAAAGCCTACCTCATTTTCCCCGATGGCGAAAAAGACTTTGACAAAGCATTGGAGGCATCCCTAGAGTGGTTTGCCGATGAGAAGGGCCAAATCCAAAAAGCCAATAGCTGGGGCAGGTGTTTCCGCAGGTGCAACAGATCCATTTGTGGCCCGGGTTGCTTGGCCTCCATCGCGGTGTGCGGCGGGGCCACCGCCATCTTGGCCGTGGCTACGGGTGGGTTGGGGGTCCCAGGGGCAGCGATTGTGTTTGGGATTTGTGCGGGCTACGGTTGCGGGTTCTGTATGGCGGGCTGCGCCGTCGGCTGTATGTAAAAATTTGCTCAACTCAAGTTTTCAATCCTGCTAAAGGGTTGAAAACTTGAGTTGAATTGGTTGTTTCTCAGCCAATTCCGGTTCCAAGGTAGTTCCTTCATTGCCATTTCCACCCCCAACAGTGCAGGCCTGTTCTTCGGGCATGGGTGGTTTTGTCATCCAAGCATTCCCCCTTAAAGCAACATCATCAATCAAGTCTTTAACCCGCTGTTTTATGCACGTACGTTACCGTACCTACCGGTTGTCGCGCTCCCTTTGCTTGGCCTTTTTACTGGCTTTGGGGTACAATTGGGCCACCTTGCGCGCCCAGACCACCGCCGCCAAGGCCGACACCGACCCGGCCAGCGATGTGGCCAAGGCCACCGATCTGAGCATCCCCGTGTCGCCTGCACTCACACTGTTGGGCGTAAACCCGAGCTTGGTGTCAAGGCCCTCTTTCACCCGTGATATCAAAGTGGACTGGTCATTTACCTCTTATCGCGTATCACCCAACTTGGCCCTGGAGGCCCAGCCGATTTGGTTGCTGTTCTATGACCGCCCCGATCTCTCTCGCTACCGTCGGGCGGGAGCCTTCTTGCGCACCCTCTCCACGTTGAGCATCTCGCTGGCCACCATCCAGCGCGGGGCCGACGCCCAGCGCGAACTGGCCGCCGCGGTCAAGATCAACCTGTTTCGGGCCAAAGACCCACTGATGGAAGTGGAGCAGTTCAGGCGCTCCTTTGCCGACTACTACCTCAAGCGCGAGGAATTGCTCAAGCTTCAACGCCGATTTGAGGATTCGCTCAAGTACCATTCCGACCCAGTGGACAAGCTCAATGCGCAGAGCGAGATCGACAAGTTGGAAAGTGAATTGGTCAAATTGAAAACCCAGCAGAAGGATCGCAACCTGGAAATCAAGGCCCAATACCAGCGGGCCTTCTGGAACGCCAGTTGCTTGGACATTGCCTTCGGGAAACGCTACAATTACAACACCGAAACGCTGGACAGTCTCCGGCTCCAGGACAGTGGGATGGGCGGGTGGATCAACGGGGGAGTGCGCGCCGGCCGCAACGGGTTCATCTCGACCCAAGTGCAGTATGTAGAACAGGCAATACTCAATGCCAACAACCGGGTGACGGGCATCCGATCCACCCTGAGCGCTGGCTTGAACTTTCGTTATGGCTCACCACGCTATAATTTCTTCCTCGAGGCAGTGCGCGAAATTGTTCTGGCTGGTGGCCCCCAAACCCAAACCTTCATTGTAGCCTACGGGGGCGATCTGCGTTTGGGCAGTTCGGTACTGTTGGGTTATGGCATCCGCAATGTGATCACCGATAATTTGACCCTCAAAAATCTCATCCCGGTGGCGTCGGTCACCTGTCTGATGCGCTAATGATTGGTCAAAAAAATTGATTCAAATATCAATAAGTCTGCCATTTAAGCCGCGTCAATCATATTCTGTGGGACAGAATCGGGGATAAATTGGGGGTTAAAACAAAGATCTGGGTCGTTTTTGGCCAATTTTATTGCATTTTGAGATTCCACCGGGCTTTGGAAACGGCCTTCGGATCGGGGAGGCCCGGCCCCTGCGGTGGCAGACAAGTTGCTTGATGATCAATGTTCCAAGTCAATTTCTACCTTAAATGGTTTTGGTAATGACAACATTTTGCCTACCTTGGCTCGCATTGTGCACCACTGCGGCGGCCAATGGGCGACATTACGGTGCAATGGTTTGCGCCCGCATTTGCCCAAAGACTGCCCCTCTGGACAAAAGTCTTTGGGAACGGGCGAACTTTACGAAAACCAATGAGATTGGAAATTGAAACCGAGCAGCTCCGACTGATCGCCTGTGATCGGGAACTTTTGGGCCAAGCCATCGCCGGCGATGCGCAATTGGAAAAATATTTGAACGTGACCGTCCCAAAAAATTGGAGCCAATTTGGGCGGCGCGTATTGAGGTATGCGTTGGAAAAGCTACAAGCCGACGAAGCTTCGTTGGGCTGGTGGACCTATTTTCCTATCCACAAAGCGGACAATGTATTGATCGGCAGTGGCGGGTACCAAGGCCGGCCCAACTCGGATGGGGCAGTAGAAATCGGGTACGAAATCAGGAAGGAACACCGCAACCGAGGACTGGCCACTGAGTTGGCGAGGGGGTTGATCAACCATGCTTTTGCCCAAGCCGAGGTCAAGCTGATCCGGGCCTACACGTTGGGGGTGGTCAATGCCTCCACCCAAGTGCTGACCAAATGCGGACTGACCAAAACGTCGGAACTAGCTGACCAAGAAAATGGCCAGATCTGGCGCTGGGAATTGCAGCGGGCCAACTGGTCAAAGCGGTAAGTGGCATACCGGGGCAAAGCCACAGGAGTTTATCAACGTTGCCCACTTCGCCAACCTGGTTCATTTACTTAGCTTTGGGCCATAATGCGGCTCAGGCCATTGGTTGTGGCCGGTTCAGCGATTGTAGGGAAGCAACGCCCAAGAGCTAGTTTTTGGACTTTTTGCATAACTTGGTGGCCAACTTTACTTTTTGGCGTGCTCCATGCAAAACCTCCTGTTTCCCCTCAGCCTTAAGTTCAATATTGCGACATTTTCCAGTGATTTTGTGGCCAAAGATGCCAGCGGATTGACCGTCGCGTATGTAAAGCAAAAACTTTTTAAGTTCGTGGAAGACGTGGCCGTGTACACCGACGAGACGCAGTCGTCGCTGCTTTATCGGATCAAAGCCGACCGCTGGCTGGACTTCTCGGCAGTTTATAACTTTACCGACAAGGACGGCAACCCGTTGGGCAAGATCGCGCGCAGGGGCTGGGCCTCGCTGTGGAAAGCACATTACGAAATTTTTGATGAGGGAGCTGATGCCTCGCCCGAGTATGTGGTGACCGAGGAGAATGCGTGGGTCAAGGTGCTTGACGGCCTGCTGGGCGAGGTACCCATTTTAGGGCTGTTCACAGGCTACTTCTTTAACCCTGCTTACCAGATCATGGATCACACTGGCCAAAAGGTGGCCCGCCTAAAGAAAGAAAAGTCGTTACTGGGGCGAAAATTCGTGATCGAGGAACTGGGCCGCATTGAGGGCCGCAACCAAGAGCGCATTTTGCTTGGGCTGATGATGCTGGTGTTGCTGGAGCGCCGGCGCGGCTAGACTTGGCAGTTGGCCCAAAACGCAGTTTAACTTGAGCCGCGGCCGCCAGCGCCCAATTGGCTGGTCGGTGTGCCAAGTGGCTGGTCGCGTAAAATCGTGGATCGTTTGCCGGCGGTAGCTGTTCAGGTACTTAGCTTTTCAATAAATGAAAAGTAAATTGTTGTTTTACAAAAAACAACTGCATCTGGCGCTGGAAATTGCAGCGGGCCAAACGAACGGATGTCGCTCCGTCTGGCCCCTGGGTTTTACCGATGACCGTTACAAGCCACTGAAATCAAAATTATCCAAATATTTGGTCGTGAATTGCCCGGAGCGGAAACCTTCGTCGTCCATCAGCCGGATGTGGAAGGGAATGGTGGTCTTGACGCCCTCGATCACAAACTCTTGCAGGGCACGTTTCATGCGGACAATCACCTCTTCGCGGGTCTGGCCCGAAACGATGAGCTTGGCAATCATGGAATCATAATTGGGCGGGATCGTGTAGCCCGCGTACACGTGGGTGTCCACCCGCACCCCGCGCCCGCCGGGGATGTGCAAGTTGGTGATTTTGCCGGGCGAGGGCCGGAAGCCGTTCCCGGGATCCTCGGCGTTGATCCGGCACTCCATGGCGTGGAGCTGGGGGTAATAGTTGCGCCCCGAGATCGTCGCCCCGGCAGCCACCTTGATCTGTTCTTTGATCAGGTCAAAGTCGGTCACTTCTTCGGTGATGGGATGCTCCACTTGGATCCGGGTGTTCATCTCCATGAAATAAAAATTCCCGTGTTTGTCCACCAAGAACTCAACCGTGCCCGCTCCCTCATACTTGATAAACTCCGCCCCTTGGATGGCGGCTTTGCCCATCCGATCGCGAAGCTCTTGCGATACGATGGGCGAGGGGGTTTCCTCGACCAGCTTTTGGTGGCGGCGCTGGATGGAGCAGTCGCGCTCCGACAAGTGGCACACCCGGCCGGTGGAATCGCCCACTATTTGGATTTCAATGTGGCGGGGATCTTCCACAAACTTCTCGAGGTACAGCCCATCATTGCCAAAAGAGGCGCCGGCCTCCATTTTGGCACTGTCCCAGAGTTTCTCGAACGAGGCTTCGTCGGGGACCACGCGCATCCCCTTGCCGCCGCCGCCAGCAGTGGCCTTGACCATGATCGGGTAGCCAATCTCAGTGGCCAACCCCCGAGCCGTTTCCATATCGGCAATCACGCCATCGGAGCCGGGGATCACGGGCACACCGGCGGCCCGCATTGTGTCTTTGGCCGTGGACTTATCGCCCATTTTCATGATTTGCTCGGGGGAGGGGCCAATGAACTTAATCCCATATTCTTGGCAAATGGCCGAAAATTCAGCGCGTTCCGATAGAAAACCGTAGCCGGGATGGATCGCATCGGCATTGGTGATTTCCGCCGCCGCGATGATCCGGGGGATGTTCAGGTAGGACTCTCGGCTGGGGGGCGGCCCGATACACACCGCCTCATCGGCAAATTTGACGTGCAAACTGTCCCGATCTGCGGTCGAATAAATAGCAACGGTCTTAATGCCCATTTCCCGGCAAGTGCGGATGATGCGCATGGCAATCTCGCCCCGGTTGGCAATCAATATCTTTTTGAACATAACAATGAATGACAAATGGCTAACTGTGCTCAGGCCAAGGATTAGATCGCCTCGACCAGAAACAACTCTTGATCATACTCAACGGGGTTGGCGTTGTCCACCAACACCTTCACCACCCGGCCCGCTACTTCAGACTCGATTTCGTTGAACAATTTCATGGCTTCAATGATGCACACCACTTGCCCCTTCTTGATCTCATCTCCCACATTGACCAGCACGGGCTTATCAGGGCCAACCGAGCGATAGAAGGTCCCGATCATGGGCGACTTGATGGGGGTGTAGTTTTTGACTTCTACTTTGGCCGGGGCCACCACTGGGTTTTCTTCCTGCGAAGTTCGTACGCGGGCCATTTCTGTCACTTGGGCCGATGGGCCAAGCACGGGGGCCGCGCTCACCAGTTGAGTGGCCGAATGCCGCTTTACCTTGATTTTAAATTCACCGGTGGCTATATTCACCTCATCCAGCCCAGAATTGGCAATGAAGTTGATAAGTTCTTGGATTTCCTTTGCGTCCATCTTGCGAAAAAATAATGCTTGTGGTTCTAATTGGGTGGAATGGGTAACCGTCGGTAAAATAGGCCGCAAATTAACAATATTGCCCCAAACAAATGCCGATTCTCATTTTACTTTTTGATTATGAGTTTCTTTTGTGGGCAGGGCCAGCCGGATCAGGCCCACGGACCCATTGCCACACCAAGCCATCTGTGCCAAATCATGCCAAGCATTTTACCCATTCTACTTTCCCCGTTGGCCCTGCTCTATGGCGGCCTCATGCGCCTGCGCAACTACCTGTATGACACGGGCCAGCGCAAATCGGTCCAGTTTCAGGTGTGCACCATCAGCATCGGGAATTTGAATGTGGGCGGAACCGGCAAGACCCCCCACGTGGAGTACCTGATCCGTTTGCTCAAGGATCGCTATCCCGTGGCCACCCTGAGCCGGGGCTACGGCCGGAAGACGCGGGGCGTGCTGCTGGCCAACGAGCAGAGCACCGCTGCCCAGATCGGGGACGAGCCCATGCAGTTTTTTGCCAAGTTTGGCCAATCGATCACCGTTGCGGTGGGCGAGGAACGGATCATGGCCATGCCCGAAATCTTGGCCCAAGACCACCCAACGCAAGTGGTACTGCTGGACGACGCTTTCCAGCACCGCAAATTGCGCCGCCACTTGGACTTGCTGCTGACCGATGCAGCCAACCCGTTCTACACCGATGCCGTGCTGCCGGCCGGGCGGCTGCGCGAGGGGCGGCGGGGGGCCAGCCGGGCCGATGCGGTGCTGGTGACCAAGTGCCCCGACGAGTTGGGGGAGGCTGAGCGGGCCACAATTTGCCAAAAAATTCGCCACTATGCCGGGGCCAAACCCGTCTTTTTCACCGGGCTGCGCTATTTGCCGCCCCAGCCCCTGTTCGCTGAAAGTCCGGCCCGGGCTTTGAGTGGGCCAGTGGTGCTCTGCACGGGCATTGCCAACCCGCAGGCACTGGTGCGCCACGTGCGCCAACAAGCCCAATTGATCCGCCACTTCGATTTTGCTGACCATTTCTCCTATTCCCCAGCGGCCATGCAACCCGTGCTGGACTGCCTGCGGGACAGTGGCCCAGCGGCCATGCTGCTCACCACCGAGAAAGACATGGTCAAATGGCAAAGCCCAGCGTTGAAACCACTCTTGGCCGGGCTGCCCATTTATTATTTGCCCATTGAAATTGTTTTTCTGGCCGATCAAGCGGCATTTGATGCCCTGATCTTGAACAAAGTGGCCGAAGTGGTCATGGAGCACAGCGAGCAGCTCGGGGAAGCATAACCAGACGGATGGCCCAAGTGAACCTGACCAAAGTATGGGGGAAATTTGCCTGGGCAGTAAAAAAGCCCTTGAAATAAGTTTCAAGGGCTTTTTTACTTATGGTGGAGGCTGAGGGATTCGAACCCCCGACCCTCTGCTTGTAAGGCAGATGCTCTGAACCAGCTGAGCTAAGCCTCCGTCTGTCCCGTCTCTTTCGTTTTGGGAGTGCAAATATAAAATGCTTTTCGGTAACTCCAAAAAAGATAAAAAAAATATTGAAAAAATGGGCCAAAAAACTGGTAGCACTGCTTAAAGGTCGCGCAGAGCCGCTTTGGTGGCCCCAAAAACCGTTTGCAGGCTGTCCAATTGGGCGGGCAGTTCAGTTAGATCCGCTTGCTCGATGCACTGCTCCATCGCTTTGGCCAGTTCACTCAAACGGGCGGCCCCGATGGTGCCAGCCAAGCCTTTCAGCGTGTGAAGCGCCGACTTAACATTTTGCGTGTCTTGTTGCCCCAATGCTTCATCAATTTTACCCAACAGAACTTCCACATCGTTGATGAATGAGGCAAACAATTTGTCCATGAGCGATTGGTTGCCCTTGGCCAAGCCCTTGATTTTGTCGATCGTCGTGAGATTGAGCAGTACTTTGTCCGCTGGTGGGGGCGCGGCCAGTTGCGCCGCTGGACGGGGAACTGCCACCACATGGCTGGGAAACCAATGGGCCAGTTTGGTAAACATCGCGGGTGGCTCAATGGGTTTGGCCAAATAATCGTCCATGCCCTGTTGCGTATAGCGTGTGGCGTCGCCCTCCATGGCATTGGCACTCAGGCCGATGATGACCGGGGCCGGGTCAAATTCTTGGCGGATGAGCCGGGTGGTGGCCAACCCATCCAAAATGGGCATCTGAATGTCCAGAATCACCAAGGCATAGCTTTGCTGGCGCATCATGGCCAGGGCTTCTCGGCCATTGCTGGCAATGTCAATCTGGGTGCCCGCATTCTCAAACATAATCCTGACCACCTCTTGGTTGACAAACACGTCTTCGGCCAATAAAATACGCAAGTTGCTCACTTGGTAGTCCATGATCACTTGCGGCTCCGGCAGGGCCAATTGGTCAACTTGGTCAGGACTTAGCTCGACTATTGGAAGGGTGAACCAAAAGGTACTGCCCTTGCCAAGTTCACTCGCCACATTCATTTCACCGCCCCACAAGGCGACCAGTTGTTTACAAATGGACAGGCCCAATCCGGTGCCGACACTTTTTTGGTTGTTTTCGCTGGCCACTTGGTAAAACTTCTCGAACAATTGCAGCTGCGCTTCTCCTGAGATCCCTTCGCCAGTATCCTCCACCCCGATCTTGAGCCAATCTGGCCCGCCAAGCTGGGAACTGGGCTGGGTTTGGATGCGGATGGTCACCTTGCCCGACGGCGTAAACTTGATGGCATTGCTCACTAGATTGGTCAAGACTTGCTGTAAGCGGTTTTCATCGGCCAGCAGCAACTTGGGCACGCCTGGGCTGTATTGGCTGATCAGGCTCAAGCCTTTTTGGGCGGCCAATGAACCAAATAGGCCCTTCACTGTGTGGATCACCCGGTGCAGCTCGATGACTTTGGGTTTGAGGGCCAACTTGCCCGCTTCTATCTTGGACAGTTCCAGAATGTCGTTCAAGATGTGCAAGAGGTTTTTGGCACTGGACTGGATCATGGCGGCATAGTTGCGCTGCTTCTCATCCAGTTGGGTGTCCAGCAGAAAGTGGAGGATGCCGATGATCCCGTTCATGGGCGTGCGGATTTCGTGGCTCATGTTGGCCAAGAAGTCCGTTTTGAACTGCAACTCCCGCTCGGCGAGCTCCTTTTGCTGCTCGTTTTTGATGGCCCGCTTGCGTTCACTGATGTCCGTAACAATGAATTGCACCCCCTTGGATTCCTCATTTTCCACAAACGACCAACTGATCTCCACGGGTATCTCATGCCCCGCTTTGTGCAGGAGGACGGTTTCCAGTAATCGGGTCTGGGTTTCCGGTCCATTGCCGCGATCGCCTTTTCGCAGGGCCTTCATGGATGGCAATTCCAGATCCACTGGTCCCAAGCCCAAGAGTTCTTCCCGCGAATAGCCGAGCAAAAGGCAAGCGGCCTGGTTTACTTCCTGAAATTTTACTTGGGCATTCCTAGTTTCAGATTCACGGTACACAAACACGGCGTAGGAATTGCTGTTGAACAACGCCCGGTAGCTTTGCTCCGATGAGCGGAGCGCCCGCTCGGCCTGTAGCCGATCCTCCACACTACGGGAAGAACTTTGCAGGTTGATCACATTGCCCTCGTTGTCCGAGATGTATTTGATGATGCTTTCCAACCAGATATAGCGGCCGCCTTTGGTCAAAAAGCGGTGGGTGAGCACCAGATCCAGCCGCTGCCCCTCCAAGTTGGTTTGCGACTCCACTTGAAGCCGGTCCAGATCATCGGGATGGAAAAACTCCACCAAACTTTTGCCATACATTTCTTCGCGTGCATAGCCCGTCAGTTTTTCCGAAGCCGGGCTAAGGTAGAGGATATTGCCCACTGGAGTGCTCAGGGCAATCATCTCCGAAGTATTGTCGGCCAATATCTTGAGCTGCAGTTCACTCTGTTTCAGTTCTTTCTCGCTCGCGGCCAATTGCGCATTGTAAATCTGGTATTGATCCAGCAGGGTGCGGATCTGTTTTTCCCGGATGCTGAGCGATTTGAAGACTTCTTGCAATTTCTTTTGGACCACTTTCTGGGCGCTGATATCGCCGATAGTAACCACGATCCGGTTGATCAATTGACCATGCTCTCGCACGGGCGCAAACGAGATCGCGTACCAAATGCTCTCTCTGTCGGGCAAAATCCGCTCGTGCTCCAAGGATACTTCTTCGCCCGCCAATACCCGCTGGATATTTTGCTCGAATGCTGGTCGGTTGGCCAGCGGAACAAATGAGACAAACGTATTGTCAAAGTGACCAGCATCGGCCAAGTACGATTCGCCCATGACTTGGCCCCGTTGGTTCATCATTAATATTTGGTAATGCTCGTCCATCAAGAGGATAACCTGGGGCGAGCTGTCCAAGATGGTGCGCAAGTTGGCCTCCGATTCCATTAGTTGCTGCTTGCCCAGCTTGGCTTGGGTAACGTCCTGCACCGATACCACGACCCGATCAGTGGGCACACCGGCCTCCAGCACTGGGGTGTACATAACCGCAAACCATTGGGTGCCCTGCTCGGGGCTGTCCATTTGGTGTTCCACTTGCACTATTTCTCCGGCCAAGGCCTGGGTCAGATTGACCTGAAAAGCGGCAAAATAGGGTTCGGGCATCCGATCGGCTGCATTGTCACCGGCCCGGACGGCAAGGCCCGGAAACATGGGCCCACCATTTTCAGCCAATGAATTTAGGGCTAGGATACGGCAGGAGGCATCCACCAGCATAATGCCTTGAGAGGCATGATCCAGAATGGCCCGCAGGTTGACTTCCGATGCATGGAGGAGCTGCTCGGCCTGCTTGTCGGCGGTAATATTTCGAATGGTAAACACGACCCGGTCAATGGGCCCGGTTGGGTTGGTTACGGGGGTGTACCCGACGGCCAACCACATTTCGCCGCCATTCGGCAATTTGAGGTGAGTTTCGCCCGATATCCGCTCCCCTTTAAATGCCCGCTGCATGTTCTGTTCAAAATAGCTAGCCAGCTTGCACGGGGGTACGTAGGACAAGATGCATTCCCCGACCTGTTTGGTACGGTTGGCATTGAAAGGATCAAAAGATTTGGCCCGCTGGTTGAGGGCCACAATCGTGTATAACTGATCAACAAGTATTACCGTCTCCGACGAACTTTCCAAGATGGCCCGTAGCTCGGTCTCGGATTGGCGGAGCTGCGCCATGGCCACCTGCTGGGCCGTCACATCTTGAAACAGGCCGTAACAATACTTTTCGCCCTCGGTATTGACAGCGATCCGGTTGATACTGCGAATGTGTTTTTCGGCTCCTTGGTGGGGGGTGATCCGGTAATAATCATCCACTACATCGCTCAGTGACAGGTTCCCGACTTCTTGAAACACAGCCAGTTTGGGCCAGTCGCTGGGGTGGAGCATGGCGATTAGCTGATCGAACGGCAGGGCCATTGGCTGGGCCCCAAACCCCAAAACCATGGCCGCCTCGGACGATAAATCAAAAACCCGGGAACCTGAGCGGGAAGTCCAAGCCCCCATTTGAGCGGCTTTTTGGGCTTCGGCCAGCAGGCGGAGCTGCGTTTGCAACCGCTGGCGAGTTTGACTCAAATTGCCAAAATGGACATAGGCAATGAGCGAATACATCAGCACGAGCAGCAAATACAAATAGGGAACGGGGCCGCATTGGCACATCAAGCCCGCCACCCAAAGGCCGACATTGTATAAAACCAAATACCCGACCAGCAACTGGCGGTTGCGGATCAAAAGTGTAATGGTGCTCAACAACAAAATGGCCTGCAAATAATAAACAGGGTTCGACTGGTTGGCGGCCAAGGACACTATCATCAGCCCCCCCATCAATATCGTGTTCAAATGCAATAATGCCTGGATGAACGGGTGGTTATAGTCGGGCCAGCGGAAAGTGGCCACCATCAGGACCCCCAAACTTATGCCGATCATCCACTTGAGCCACGGAGTGGGGTGGGTGCTTTGGGCCATTGTTTCCACTAGATAAATGGACGCGGGAACAAACACCACACAAAACAGAATGGTGTGTATTAGCCTAGGTTCGCGCTGGCGAAAGATAGAGCGGATCAACATAACACAAGAGTTAGCTATCAGATGGTAGCGGATTGTCTGGGTATAATAGTAATTTTGTGGGGTAATTTCTTTCTAGTATCTCAATTTTCATGCTTTATCCCAAAAATTACGAGGAAAAAATTGGTTTTGACAAAATTAGGGGCCTGCTGGCCGCCGAGTGCAACGGCCCCATCGGGCAAGCTTTTGTGCACCGGATGCGCTTCACCGACCGCTACGAGGTCATCCTCAAACTGCTCACCCAAACTGAGGAGTTCCGCAAAATCATCGCCAGTGGCGAGAGTTTTCCCGACAGTCATTACCTTGACGTGGCTGATGCGCTCCAAAAAGCTACCCTCGAGGGCGCATTCCTGAACGAAGATGAATTTTACGATCTCAAGCGTTCCCTCGAAACATTGTTCAAGTGCATTGATTTTTTTGCCAAAAAAGATCCGGCCACTTATCCCCAGCTCAAAGAACTGAGCGGGGCCGTGGTGCTGGACAAAACGATCCTCAAGGCCATTGACCAAGTGATCGACGAACGGGGCAAAGTGAAGGACAATGCTTCGCCCCGGCTGCGCGAGATCCGATCAGCCGTCATTGCGGCCCAGTCCACTGTGCGCAAGCGGCTGGATCAACTCCTGCGATCGCTCAAATCAGATAGTTTGGTCCAGGAGGAAGCCTCGCTCACCATCCGCGAAGGCCGCATGGTGATCCCCGTCCCGGCCGAATACAAACGCCGGGTCAAGGGCTTTGTGCACGATACCTCGGCCTCGGGCCAAACGGTCTATATTGAACCGGCCGAAATCTTGGAAATCAACAACGAGATCCGCGAGCTGGAGTATGAAGAGCGGTATGAGATCGTCCGGATCTTGACCACCCTCACCACCAAGCTGCGCCCCGAAGTAGAACCCTTGAAAAAAGGGTACTTTTTTTTGGGGTTGATCGATTTTATCCGGGCCAAGGCCCGCTTTGCCCACCGCACCAAGGGCATTTTCCCCGAACTGCACGCCAAGCCGCTGATCCAATGGATCGCCGCCCGCCACCCGCTGCTGGAACTGCACCTCAAAGAATTGGGGCGCAGCATCGTGCCGCTCAACCTTCAGTTGGACGATAAAAACCGCGTCTTGCTGATTTCTGGCCCCAATGCGGGCGGCAAGTCCATTACCCTCAAAACCACCGGCGTGGTGCAGTACATGCTCCAGTGCGGCCTGCTCCCCACCATTGAGGAAGGCAGCCGGGTGGGCCTGTTCGAGCACTTGTTTATCGACATCGGCGACGAGCAGTCCATCGACAACGACCTGAGCACGTACAGTTCGCACCTCAAGAACATGAAGTCTTTCCTCCAGTTTGCCGATGCCAAGTCGCTCTGCCTCATCGACGAGTTCGGGACGGGGACCGAGCCCCAACTGGGCGGGGCCATCGCCGAAGCCATTTTGCAGGCCCTGAACGAAAAAAAGGTGTTTGGCGTGATCACTACCCACTACGCCAACCTGAAATATTTTGCCCAAACCGCCCCGGGCATCATCAACGGGGCCATGCGCTACGATGTCGCGAAACTGGAGCCGCTCTTTCAACTCGACATTGGCAAGCCGGGCAGTTCGTTTGCCCTAGAGATTGCCCAAAAAATCGGCCTGCCGCGCACGGTCACCGCCGCCGCCCGCGAAAAAGTGGGCAAGGACACCATCGATATGGAAAAGCTCCTACGCGATCTGGAGCGCGAAAAGAAAGAATTTGAGGAACAAAACCGCACCTTGGCCGATAAGCAGCGGCAGTTGGAAAAAACCTTGGCCGAATACACCAAGCTGCGCGATTTCGTGGAGCAAAACCGCAAACAGCTCCTCAACGAGGCCAAGGCCGAAGCTAAAACCCTCCTGCGCGATGCCAACCAGAAAATCGAGCAGGCCATTCGCGAAATCCGCGAGACCCAGGCCGACAAGGACCGCACCAAAACCGTTCGCCAAACGTTGGAGGAGTTCAAGGCTGAACTGAAACCAGTGGCCGTGACCGTCGCATCCACACAGCCCATCGAACAGGCGGGCGAGATTGAACTGGAAGGGGGCGAAATCCAAGTGGGCGATTATGTACAGCTCAAGGATGCCAATTCGGTGGGCGAAGTGCTGGCCATCAAGGGCAAAGAAGCCACCGTGGCCTTTGGTGAGCTTAAAACCACCCTGAAACTGGCCCGGTTGCAAAAGATCAGCCGCCGCAGCTACCGCGAGCTAAACCCGGTCAAAAAAAGCACCTATGTGGCCACTGGTATTGACATGAATGAAAAGGCTGCCAACTTTAACCTAGATTTGGATGTGCGCGGCCAGCGGGCTGAAGATGCTTTGGCCGAGGTGGAACAGTTTATTGACGATGCCATCATGCTCAGCCACCAGCACCTGCGCGTGGTGCATGGCAAGGGCGACGGCATTTTGCGCACCCTCATCCGTGAGCGCCTGCGCAAGTACCGCGAAGTGGCCCAGGTCGAAGATGACCACGCCGACCGGGGCGGCCCCGGCGTGACCGTCGTCCGGTTGCGCTAGTTTGGCCGCTTTAGCCAGCTTTGGGGATGCCGCTTGGGCCAAGTTGAATAAAACAGTCCGTCGGTGGTTATACCTGACGCATCGGCGTTTTGGCGCAACAATTTATCTTTTCTGCCGTTTTAAGTTTATAATTGACCAACGGCCCCAAATGAACCAACTTGCCACCCCGCAGCCCCACCTCCACCTGTGCCTCGGGTGCGCCCGGAGTGAGCACGGTCTGGCCCGGAACCTCCAAGAAAACGGCTATTTGTCCATCAGCAATAGTGAGCTGGCGGGCGCATTCTCGGCCGACCGACCCACCAAGCCAAATTTGCTGCTCAAAGCCTTGCCAATAGTGATGGCGCAAGCCGAAATACTGGAGCTGCAAAGCTGCCGCCAGCACCATCCCGAGTGCCATTTGATCCTGCTGACCTCCCCCGAGCTGTACCACCACCCCGTCCTCCAGCAGTTACAAATCCACGGGTACCTGCCCCTGGATGCCCAGATCGGGGAAGTGCTGGCCTGCCTGCTGGACGTAATGGCCGGTTTGATCTACAAAAGTCCACTGTTGGTGGGGGCATCACCTGTCCACCCGCTGCTGGCCAAGATCCAGGAGCTGACTCCCCGCGAGCGCGAGATCCTGGGCTTGGTGGCCCAAGGAAAACGCGCCCGGGCCATTGCCGATGCCCTGTTTGTGATCTACCACACCATCAAAAACCACCGGACCCGAATATTGGAAAAACTGCGGCTGCCCGGCATGGCCGAACTATATGAAGTGGCCGCCCGATGGAAAAACGGAAATGCGTAGAAAAACTGGCTGATCACCGGACAAAATAGTAATTTTTTACTATCAACTTATCCAATTTATCCCGCGACCTTTGCCTCAGATTTCACCTTCAACCAATTTGTCAAATGAAAATCCGTGGCTCAGTTCTAAACCATCAAAAATTAAAAGTATGAAAAAAGTCCTTTCTAGTTCCGCCCTCATTTTGTTGATAGTGCTTACTGCTTGCAACAAAGAGATTTCGCCGTCGGAGCAAATAGCTGACAACCCCCAACTTATTGCTTTTATAGGCAAACAAAAATCGAGGATTTTGCTCAAAGACGTGGATAAACTGCGGGCCAACTTGGCCAAAACCCACTCCGATGAGGTACAGGGCCTTGAACGGGTAAATGTTTATTTGAACGATAAAGGCATCTACGTATTGGAGTATGCCGGGCCCACGAAGGATGGCAAATACCGGACCTATGGCCACGCGTTGGCCTATGATGAAAGCACCGGGGCAATATTGATGTCGGGACAGTGTACCCAAAGCTGCACGTCCCCTAGCGACTGCCGGGGCTGCACATTGACTATTAATTCTGACTGCTCGGGCAGTTGCTATTGCAATAGCGGTGGCAGCGGCTCATACACACATAAGGTCTCAACCGCTAAAACCCTTGAGTAAGAGGAGGGCGCATCGAGTCGCTTGCGTCTGGCTCAACCGCAGGAGGCACCATCGGTTTCAATGTTTCGGTCACCACCGACGATGACATCGTCCGGCAATTGACCCTCACACCACTTACTTGGCTACCGCCATGAACCCACTTCCCTGCGCAGTTCCAGCCGTTGACTTGCTTTTCTTGCCGTCAGTTTTTCAATTTGGTTGGCCATCCAATGATTGCGGCGCGAATTGGAGCTGGACGTTCCCCTATCAGCAATTTTAGCCCGGCCGTATCTTGTTTGCCCCACTTGTTCATTTCGGCGAACCGGTGTTGTACTTTTTAAACGTCGCCGTTGTCCGTGTCCCACGAACGACCACCCCCCTTCGGCGAACCAGTGTTTTACTTTTCAAACCCTCTCTCCCCATTTGTATGAAAACGTTCCTTTTTGCCCTGCTGGCCCTGCTACTGGCCGGGGCCAGTGCCCAAGCCCAGCGCCTGGAAATCCAAGTGGCCGGTGGGCTGGCCCACATTATCACCGGCAAGCAAGAAAACCGGTTTTCACCCTTTGGCCGATCCTATTTGAACAAAGAACCGTTTGGCTCGGGGCTGGGCCTGGGCGTGGGCTGGGTGTGGCGCGGCGCAAACAAGGTATATGTCCAGTACCAGCGGCAACTGTTCACCCACCGGGCCACTTACATCCAAGATTTCCTGCCCCAAGCGAGTGTCTTTATCCGCGATGTCCGCCTGCGCGATAGGTGGCACTTGGTCGCCCTGGGCTACGCCCGCAAGCTGGCGGGGCAAAAGCACCAGTTTTGGGCCGGGGGCGGAGTGTACCTCAGTCTCCGCGATCCGCAAGAACTCCAGATCGCCAGCCTGCCCGGCCAGCCTGTCCAGGTCTTTTTGGATGGTTTGGGCCCCAACTCGGCAGCCAAGGTTTCTTACGAGGTCGATGGCGGGGTGCACGTGGATCTGGCCTACGAGCACGTGATCAACGAGCGGGTTTCGGTGGGAGTGCGGGGCCAAGTGTTCTACTCGATCCCCATTGAGGAGTTTAACAAGACCCTCTTTCCCTTTATCACGGTGCGGTTCTGAGGCAGGGGCAAACTATTTGTCTTGTGCCCGAACCTGAAAACCCACTGGAACAGGCCAGTGGGTTTTCAGGTTCAGTTTGTCGGTGGCTATTTTTCGGCCAATCCTTTTTCCAAGTTTTCCAGTATGCCTTTGGCTACTGCATTGTTTTTCTTGGCTTTGATGCCCTTGAGCAATTCCAAGGCCTCAGCACCCACTTCGTATAGCCCGACCGGATTGTGGTCAGCGTTGTAGCTCGTGATCAAAAAATGTAATTTGGAGATGATACCTTTGTGCTCATCCACGCCCAGCTTGGTAAACTTTTCCAAGGCTTCGCGACAAGCTTGCTCAATCGTGGCTCCGGGGATTTTTTCTGCCATAAAACTAAGGTTTGAAACAATGACAATGATTTTGCGGCAAAGTAAACGAATTTTTGCAATATAAGCAGGTTAATTTTTGAATAACTGGTGTGAACAATGGAAATCCCCAACGGCAAATCTCTTTTTGATCAGGTGCGCGCTGCATTGCTGGGCTGCTATCCGGCCACCGAGGCAGCGGCCATTGCGTGGCGTGTGGTGGAAACCCACACGGGCCTGGGCCGCATGGCGATCTTGGCGGGCAAATACCCCGATCATTTCGTGGCCGCCGATTTTGCGGCCATCATCCGCCGCCTCCAAGCCCATGAGCCGGTGCAATACGTCCTTGGCGAAACTGAATTTGCCGGGTTCAAGCTCAAGGTAAGCCCGGCGGTGCTCATTCCCCGCCCCGAAACCGAAGAGCTGGTGGCGTGGATCGCCCAAGAACAGGCGGCCACGGCCGGGCCAGTCCCCCCCATTTTCTTGGATATGGGCACTGGGAGCGGGGCCATTGCCCTGGCCTTGGCCAAACTGCTCGCCCCCGTGCGGGTCATTGCGCTGGACATCAGCCCGGCGGCCCTGGCTTTGGCCCAAGAAAACGCCTTGGCCCAACATATGCTCATTGATTTCCGCCAAGTGGATATGTTGGCCTTGGTTGGAGCCGGGCCAACCTTAGAATGGCCCATTTTTGACTTTATCGTGAGCAATCCCCCCTATGTGATGGCTAGCGAGGCCGGGGCCATGCACCCAAACGTGCTCGATCACGAGCCGCACTTGGCCTTGTTCGTGCCCGACGACGATCCACTGCGCTTTTACCGGGCTATCGGCCAGTTTGCCCGCCACCACTTGAAACCGGGCGGCCCACTGTACCTCGAAATCAATGAACAGTTGGGAGCAGCCACGAGCCAACTGCTCCGGTCCATCGGTTTTCAACACCTCCAGATCCGCCCCGATGTCCACGGCAAAGATCGGATGCTCCGTGCCTGCATTTAGTACCTTATTTATTGTCCATTTTTGCCCAATGCTCAAAAAAATGAATTTGGGAATTTACGTAATTAATTGAGTTATTTTTTAAGAATTTACATTTTGCTATTTTTCAAGAATGATAATTATCAGTTAATCAAATGGTAATAAAAAATATTTTTTAGATATTTAAATAATTAATAATCAATACTTTACAAATAAGTTATTCATTAAACTAATGACGTCAGTCAACCTAGATTATAGGCTTTAAAATACTAAAAATGGTTTATCTGGCAAAACTTTTTTTTCTGCCGATTAGGCAAAAAAGAGATAAATTAGTATTTAATTAGTTATCCAAAAAATTATAAAAGGCAACCAATATGCTCCGGTTTTTCGCGTTATTTTTAGTATCTTTTATTGCCAATCGGCTGGCTTTGGCCCAAGCCCCTTGGGAGGCGGCTACTTACCCCGATGAGGCCGGTTTCCAGCGCCGAACCGCCGGGATGCTCCACCGGATCGCGGCCCAAGGGTTTGGGGAGCGCAGTCAAGCCCCCTCAGTTTGCCCCGACACTGGCCTGCCCGTGCACACCTACGCGCTGGCTGGTGAGGAGGTGGTTTCCCCTTATACCGGACGGCGCTACCGCCAGGGCGATACGGGCTACTTCGGCCCCAAACAGCGCGACTCGCTGGGCCGGATTGTGGCTTTTGGTGGCGACCCACTCAAATACGATTTGCCCCCAGCCACGGCGGCATTACTGCTGATGGCCACCCCCGACAAAGCGCGGGCTTTTTTGTCCATCCCCGGCAACCTGAACCAGCAATACCACTTTGCGGCCACCCACTGGGCACGGTTTTACCCTTTGCTGGCCCCGCAAATGAGCCAAGCATGGCAGACAGCCTTTTGGGAAGCCGTGGGCAGCTATTCGGAAAACCGCCGCCCATCCGATGGGGGCCGGGAACATGCTTCGGCCCTGTCCAGCCCCCACAACTTGGTGGGCGAACCCGGCAAATTTATCGGGGGCAATGCCAAGGATGGCGGCACCGAAAACCACAAATTGATGTGGCGCACTTCGGCCCTGCTCTATGCCCAACTGTGCCCCGGAACCGCCCGGATATCGGGCCATTCCCCCGCCGAGGCCGAAAAATTGGTCAAGAAAATGCTCCGCGATTTCCTCAAACAGCTTTTGCGCACCGGCAATGGCGAATACGACTCGTCCATTTATTATCCCCACGCGATTGCGGGCTGGCTCAACCTGTATGATTTCTCCCCCGATCCCGAGACCCGGCTGCTGGCCAAGGTGGCCTTGGACTATGCCCTGGCCACTTACGGGCTGAAAGTGATCAATGGCAGTTTGGCCGGGGCCCAAAAGCGCGGCTACCCAAATGGCGAAATGAACGAGATGGAGCGCTACTTGTGGGCGTGGACTGGGGACCACACCCACCCAGTTGACTTGGCCCAGTTCACCACCTCGATCCAGCAGGCCACCACCCGATACCGGCCCAACCAATTGGTTTTCAATTTATTGACCAAAAACATCCCGTTGCCCTTCGAGGCCCAAATGGCCCGGCCCAGCTATCACTGCGACGAACCGAACGTATTCCAAGAAACTTTTTATGGTTCCTCCCACTTCGGGCTTGGGAGTGTGGCCTTGGGCATGGTGGACAATCCCGGGCAACAGATCGTTTGGTCGCTGGTGGCCAAAGGGGCAACGGGAAACTTCGTCTTTTCGGGTGGGCAACCCCGCTATGGACAGCCCGGCGGGCACAGTCCCTACACCCAAACCCTGCAAAAACGGGGCACGTTGATCGTGATGACGGGCCCCAATGCCAGCCCTTCCCCAGCCTCTCCCACCCGCGAACAGCAACACCGGGCCGACACGACCCGCATTCCGCTGGTGGTGCCGGGGCCGCCCGCCGGCCAAAGCCCTGCTGCTTTGGCCGACTATGTGCACCAGGCCCGCCACCACGCCGCTACTTGGCTGTTTGTGCCAAAAAATGTCGATCAAATCCGGGAGCAAGCTGGGCGGGTGTTTATCCAAGCTGGCGAAACCCTGGTGGCCGTGCTGCCGTTTGGGGCCAGCCAAAAAGCCGCCCCGTTTTTCTGGCTGGATGCCAAAGCCGCCGAAGTGAAGCCGACCGATCGGCCCGCCGACCCAGCTCAGCGGGTGCTCAATGCCTATAAAATTCTGGTGATCCCCGGCCAGATCTCGGGCTACGTATTGGAAGTCAGCGAAAAATCCACCCACGGGACACTGGACGCTTTTATTGCCCAGATCCAGCAAAAAGCCAAACTGACAACTGATGAACTGGTCAAGCAACAAAAAATTGGTTACACCTCACTGCTGGGCGATCGGCTGGTGATGCAGTACCACCCGGCGGGCCTCAAAGCTGGCGGGGAAATCAATGGGCAAGCCATTGATTATGCGGCATGGGCGGGCGGGATGGCCTATCAAAGCCCGTTTGTCAAAGTGGGCCAGGGCAAAATGACGCTGAGTGATGGGAAAACCCAATATTCGGTCTGGTTTGAGGGTGACGTGCTGCGCTTCGGCCAAGAATAAGAACCGCCGATGGGGCGTGGTCAACTCACTGGCTGATTGTTTGGCAGAGTTCCACCAGCAGTCCATTGGTGGTTTTGGGGTGCAGGAAACAAACCAACTTGTTGTCGGCCCCGGGTTTGGGCTCGGGATTCAGCAAGGTAAACCCCTCGGCTTGGAGACGGGCCATTTCGGCGCGGATGTCGGCCACTTCGAAGGCAATGTGGTGCATCCCTTCGCCCCGCTTTTCGATGAATTTGGCAATGGGGCTGCTTTCGTGGGTGGCCTCCAGCAGTTCAATCTTCGTTTCCCCCAATTGAAAAAAAGCCGTTGACACGCCCTCCGAAGCCACCGACTCGGTTTTATAGTGCGCTTGGCCGAATAACTTGGCAAACAGATCATTGGCCATAGCCAGATCCTTGACGGCAATGCCGATGTGTTCGACCCTGAGCATTTTGTAAAAAGTGAAATGGGTGGACTAATCGATCACCGCCCCGATGCCCCGCTCGGTGATGGCGTTGCGCATGGGCAGCAAATCATCATATCGGCCCTGCTTGACTGCGCACTTGCCTTTGTGGTGGATGATAATGGTGCACTGTTCGGCTTGCTCAGGGGTGTGTTCGCAGACCTTGATGAGGGTCTCGATCACAAAATCGAAGGTATTAAAATCATCGTTCAGTACGATCAGCCGCTGCTCAAGCAACGCGTCAATATCGATTTCCTCGATTTCTAGTACCTCTACATCTTGATCTGCAACGGGTTTCATGGCACAATGCTAAGCTAGTTACAAAATTACAAAAAAGTTCTTACCCATCAAAAACGAAAATCTTTAATTTTTTTTAGAATGTTGCTCCCAAACATTTTTTAACTACTTTTGTGATACTCAAAATATGAAAACTAACACCACGACGATGTATAAAATACCTACCACTACTTCTACTCGAACTGCCTACCACTAGTCGTCGCTTCTCTGTCCTTTAGGGAACTGGAGCACCGGGCGGAAGTCTAGTCTTGATTCTTTCGTTGGTACCCTCGCCTTTTGTTATTGTCTTGAACCGTCCCTTGCACTTGGTTGCACACCGGGACGCTGGTCAATTGATTTACCGTACCTTTTTTACAAATTCACAAATCAGTTCTAAATCTATGATGAAAATGAAACAACTATCCTTTTGGAGAACCCCGTTATTGTTGTTGATGGCGGTCTTGTTCTCAACACTTACTTATGCGCAAAGCCGCACGGTGAAGGGCAAAGTGACCTCTACCGACGACGGCAGTTCGCTGCCCGGGGTGAACATCACCGTCAAAGGCACTTCCACGGGCACCATTACTGACGTGGATGGCAACTTTAGCCTCAACGTGCCCAACAATGATGCGGTGCTGGTGTTCTCTTATGTGGGTTTTGTGACCCAAGAAATGGTGGTAGGCACCACCTCTACCATTGACATCAAATTGGTGACCGACACTGAAACCCTCTCCGAGGTAGTGGTGGTGGGTTATGGTACGGTAAAAAAGAAAGACTTGACCGGGGCCATTACGCAAGTAAGTTCTAAGGATTTTAACCCTGGCGTAAACCCCAACCCCCTGCAAGCCATCCAAGGCCGGGTAGCCGGATTAAACATTACCCAAACTTCGGGCGACCCCACATCTAACCCAACTGTGCGCCTCCGTGGCTACACCTCGCTGGGTGGCGGTGCCGAACCTTTGTACGTGGTGGATGGCGTGATTGGGGTGCCGATCAACAGCATTTCTCCCAACGACATTGAAACCATCGACGTATTGAAAGATGCCTCGGCCGCCGCCATTTACGGTGCCCGGGGAGCCAACGGGGTCATTGCCATTACCACCAAGCGCGGTAAAGAAGGCCGCACCACGGTGAGTGTGAATAATTTTGTGGCAGTGAACACCATCTCCCGCTGGCTGGATCTGTTGGATGCCGATGGTTTCCGGGCCGAAGCCCGTCGGGTTGGCCGCCAAATTGGCACGTTGGATCAGGGAGCCAATACCAATTGGCTGGACGAAATCTCCCGCACCGGGATAGCTACCAACAACAACGTTTCCTTTACGGGTGGTGGACCCACTTTCAGCTACCGGGGCTCCTTGGATCGGATTAATAATGAAGGGACCTTGAAAAACAGCAGCCAAGAACGGATTACTGCCCGGATCAACTTGGATCAGAAAGCCCTGAACAACAAGCTGAGCATCCAATACAGCCTGACTTACACCAACTTCAACAACAAGTTTTTGGACGGCAACATCATCCGCCGGGCCACTCAGTTTCTACCCACTTTGCCCGTGCGCGGCAGCAATGGAGACTATTACGAAGTGCCCGGCAGTTTTGATTTGTTCAACCCTGTGGCGATGTTGGAAAACCAAACTAACGACGGCCGTGAGCGGATCTTCATTGGCGACGTTACCGCCCGTTATGAAATAATTCCGGGCTTGTTCTTGGGGGTCAAAGGTGCGGTTCGGAACGAAAATAGGGTTCGTGGTATAGCTGAGAATGGGGCCATCAAGGCCTTCCAACCCAGTCAGGGCCGCGCAGAACGCTCGTACAACGCAAACAATAACCGCTTGATGGAGTTCACGGCCAACTACGTAAAAACTTTGGGCGCGAACCGGCTAAACGCAATTGTCGGCTATACGTATCAGGACGATATCGGTGATGGCTTTTTTGCCGCCAACAATAACTTCATTACCACTGCATTTGGGTATAACAATTTGGGCCAAGGCGCAGGGACTTTGATCAACCCCGGTCAAGGTTATGTGGGGTCTTTCAAAAACCGAACCACTCTCATTTCGTTTTTTGGCCGGGCCACTTACGACATCGGCGATAAGTTTAACGTAACGGCCACCCTGCGCCGCGATGGCAGCTCTAAGTTTGGGGCCGACAGCAAGTGGGGCTTGTTCCCCGCCGTAGCGGCTGGGGTAAACCTGACCAACTTCGGTTTCATGAAAAACTTGCCCGTGGTCAACTACGCCAAATTACGGGTGGCTTGGGGCCAAACTGGCAACTCGGAAGGGATTTCGCCTTATCGCTCCTTGGAACTCTACAACCAAAGTGGCACTTATTATGACGGGGGAATTAATGAGTTCCTGCCCGGTTACGCGATCAACCAAAACGCCAATCCCAACTTGCGCTGGGAAGTGGTGGAACAAGCCAATGTAGGCTTGGACTTTGAACTGTTCGGTGGCAAGGTGACGGGCACATTGGAAGTTTACAACAAGGCGACCAAAAACCTGCTGTTCAACTATAACGTGCCAGTGCCTCCCTTCCGTGTCAATACGCTGTTGGCCAACGCGGGCACCATGCGCAACCGGGGTTTTGAATTTGCCTTGGGTGGTGATGTGATCAGAAAAGACGATTTTTCTTGGAATACCCGGGTAGTGGGTTCAATGTTCACCACCAAAGTGGTCAGTCTCTCCACTGATGAATTTCCAGTGGGTTTGATCACCTACAACTCCTTTGGCGGTCGGGGTCTGTCCGATGTATGGGCCTCCACCCTGCGCGACGACAAGCCTTATGGCCAGTTTTTGATCCCCAAGTTTGCGGGCTTCAGCGATGCGGGCCTGATGCTGCTGGAAAACCCCAATGGCGGTGCCCCCGTGACTGATTATACCCGGGACATCCTGTTTGAGCGGGGCGATGCCCTGCCCCGGAAAACAGCTTCTTGGATCAACAATTTTGCCTACAAGGCATTCACGCTGAGCTTCCAACTGCGCACCGTATGGGGCAACAAGATCCTGAACAACCAGCGCTCCAACTTCATGATCCCGGGCTCAATCTTGGAAACCAATATGCTGAGAGACATTTCTACCATGCCCGCCAACTATGGCGTGAACCAATTGTCGGATTTTTGGTTGGAAAGCGGCACGTTTGTGCGCATGGACAACTGGCAGATCGGCTATAACTTGCCCATTAAAGGCAAGACCTTCAGCAATGCCTTGTTGTACTTGGCCGGCAATAACCTGTTTATAATTACGGGTTATAAGGGCATCGACCCGGAGATCGAGGTAAGAGGCGATTTGCAAGGTGGCACCAGCCAACGGCCCAACAACATTGGGGTAGATACGGGGATCTATCCCAAAACCCGGACATTTACGCTGGGCCTAAATGTGAGTTTCTAATTTTCGGATTGGCCGAAACAACCCTATTGCACAATTGATTGTATTAATCATTAAAAAAGAGTTTCCAAAACGCCAGAAACGTATGAATATGAATTTGAAGAAATTGTCCTTGACGACCTTGGCCTCGGCCATGCTGGTGATGTCGTCTTGTACCGATTTGAAGGAGGAGACGTTCAGCGTTATCCCTTCTGATCAATTCCCGCTCAACCAAGCCCAGCGCGATGCGGTAGTAGGTCCGATCTACTCAGGCCTGCGCGATTATTACGGCAACTTTGTCGATCTGAACACCGTGACCGACGAGCAGGTGGTTCCCACCCGGGGCGGGGACTGGAAAGACGGGGATGCCTGGCGCCGCTTGCATGAGCACACTTGGAACGCAACGGCGGACAACGGCCGATTCAACGGATTGTGGTCTTGGGTCTACGGCCAAACGACCGCGATCAATCGGCAATTGGAGAACATTAGAGATGAAAATGTAGTTGCCGAATTGCGGGCTCTCCGGGCTTTCTACCACTATGTTGCGATGGACAACTTTGGTCGGGTGCCCATTGTGACCCGGGTATCTTCCGAGGCCCCCGATCAAGCTGAGCGCCCGGCGGTCTTTGAATTTGCTGAGAAAGAACTGTTGGAGGTGCTGCCCAGATTGAGCCCCAACGTGGGGGGCGCACTGTATGGCAGGTTCACCCAGAATGTGGCCCGGATGGTATTGGCCAAAATGTACCTAAACGCCGAAGTCTATACCGGTCGCGCCCGGTGGGCCGATGCAGTGACCCAAACCAACGAGATTATCAATTCCGGTAAATTTAGTTTGGTGGGTGCCGATCAGTACTTCTCAATGTTCTCGGTGCTCAACCAAGCTTCGCCCGAAACCATGCTGGGGATTCCCTTCAACCGCACCAAGTTTGGTGGTAACGTGATGCAGTTCCGTACTTTGCACTACTTGAGCCAATTGACCTATGATTTGGCCGGGCAACCTTGGAACGGGTTCTGTACTTTAGCAGAATTTTATGATTCTTTTGGCGATACTGATGTGCGCAAGCGCGGCTGGTTGGTCGGCCAACAGTTTACATCAGCGGGTGCACCCATTGTGGATGAAGGTACACCGCTGGTGTTCACGCCCGAAATCCCCGCCTTTGAAATGCCAGCCGGGGTCGATGGCCGCCGCCGGGGAGCCCGTTTTGTTAAGTATGAAATCCAACGCCGCAATCCCAATAATGATCAGGACAACGATTTCGTGGTCTACCGTTATTCAGATGTGTTCTTGATGCGCGGTGAGGCCCAGTTCCGTTTGGGCAACCAAGCCGCTGCTTTGGCCGATATTAACCGGATTCGCACCCGTTCTGGTGCAGCAGCGTTCGGCTCGGTGACTGCCGATGACATCTTGGCCGAGCGTGGCCGCGAATTGTACTGGGAATACCACCGCCGCCAAGATTTGATCCGTTTCGGTCAGTTCAACAAGGCTTGGCGGTTCAAGGCCCAATCTGCGCCTACCCGGAATCTGTACCCCATTCCCCAAGATCAGATCAACCAAAACCCGAAATTGCGCCAGAACCCTGGTTATTAATCGGTCAAATTTGATTTGGTCAATTCCAACGCCTGCCACCCCAAAAGTGGCGGGCGTTGTTTTTTGGTCAGTTCCCACCCTGCCTTGACTTGATCAGATGGCCTCCCGCTGGCAATGGGCGTTGCCCGCCACAACCGTACAATTTTTGCCCGGTTTCCCTTGCAAAAATTGCTTCAGTTTGGGTACATTGCCCATTCAACAACTCTTTTTGTTTTTTATGAAAGTTGGCATCATAGGTGGTGGCGTGTGTGGGCTGTTCACGGCGTATTACCTCCACCAAGCTGGCGCTGAAGTCACTGTGCTGGAGCGCGGCGACTTTGCCGAGGGCTGTTCGCTGGGCAATGCGGGAATGATCGTTCCCAGCCACATTGTACCGTTGGCGGCCCCGGGCATGGTGGCCAAAGGGCTGCGCTGGCTGCTCAATCCGCGCAGCCCCTTTTACATCAAGCCCCGCTTTAGCCAAGATCTACTCCGCTGGGGCTGGCTGTTTTTCAAAAGCGCCACCGGACGGCACGTGCAGCAATCGATCCCCACTTTGCGGGATTTGAGCCTGCTGAGCAAACAATTGTACCAAGCATTGCAGCACCGCCAGCTTTTCGACTTCGGTTGGACCGAGCGCGGGTTGTTGATGCTCTACCAAACTGCCGCCGCTGAGCACGAGGAGCACGAAGTGGCCCATTTGGCCAACCGGGCCGGGATTTTGGCCCAGCCCCTTGCCGCCCGGGAAGTGCAAGCGTTGGAGCCGGCAGTGGAAGTGCGGGTGCGCGGCGGGGTGCTCTATCCGGGCGATGCCCACCTGGCCCCCCAACTACTTTTGGCCGGTTTGCGGCAGCACTTGGCCCAACAAGGCGTGCAATTATTGCCCCGGCAAAGCGTCGCCGATTTTGAAATCCGAGGGAACGCCGTCCGCACAGTGAGTACTGCCACCGACCAATTCTCGTTCGACGAGATCGTGGTGGCCGGGGGAGCGTGGTCGGGCACGTTGGCCCAAAAACTGGGGCTGAACCTGCCCCTGCAAGGCGGCAAGGGGTACAGTTTCATGCTGGCCGATGCCGTGGGGCAAGTCAGTACCCCCGCCATTCTGCTGGAGGCGCGGGCCACGGCCACCCCAATGGGGCGTGCCCTGCGGTTTGCGGGCACGATGGAAATTGCGGGCACCGATCTGTCCGTTAACCTGAACCGGGTGCAGGGTATCGTGCAGGGAGTCAACCGCTTCTATCCTTCGCTCCAAGTGAAAATGCCGACTGTGAACCAAGTTTGGCGCGGACTTCGCCCCTGCTCGCCCGATGGCTTACCGTACATTGGGCGGATGGCCCACCTCAAAAACGTGACCGTGGCCACGGGGCACGGTATGATGGGCCTGAGTTTGGGCCCCGTGACCGGCAAACTGGCCGCCGAGCTGGTGCTGCACCAACCAGCCAGTTTGGCTTGTCTGCCCCACTTGTCCGTAGCGCGTTTCGCCTGAGCAGGGGCAGTTATCCGATGTTTTCTTGGCTCAAAAGCTGCCAAGTGTCCAATTCTAGGGCGAGGAGCTTGCCCCGCTGCCAAAGTGATGATGGAATGCCATTTTCGCGCAGGCTGCGAGCCGCATAGCACCCATTGTCCAGTGGAATGATATTTTGGCGTTGCTGGATTTTGGCCTCAATAAGGTTGAGGTCGGTTGGCTTGTGGCCGTGGATGATAGTCTTGTCCGTGGGGTTTTGCTGAAAGCCCCGGATGCGCAACATCGCATCGTGATCGGCAAATGGGTGGGGACTATCGAAGCGAAAGCCGGCGTGGACCAAATAAAAATGATCCAGCTCGATGTAATAGGGCAAACTGGTCAGCCACTGGAAATACGTTGGATGAATGTTTTGGTGTTCGTCCAGTAGGTCGATGGCCTCGATAAACTTGATCCAAGAGAGGCGGGGCTGGCTCTGGCGGTGCAGTTCAAACTCTTGGATCAGGTTGTCTTCGTGGTTGCCCAAGATGCCGTACACTTGATGGCCCGTTTGCTGCAATTCCAAAATAAAATCGATCACGCCGGCATTGTCCGGCCCGCGATCAATATAATCGCCGAGCAAGAACAATTGATCCGATTTGGTCAATTGTATTTGGTCGGTCACCAATGCCTTGAGGGTTTGGCAATGCCCATGTACATCTGAAATTACCCAACGCTGGCCAGCGGGGCGACCAAATACTTGCAAACACAATGGACGGGGTTTTATCATGCACAAAAAACAAAATTGGTCAATGCTTCATTTGAAACAACGTACTCTAATAAACAAACTTGCACGTTTCTAGGTTTAAATTTTTATATTTGAACGCCCAAGGCTTTATAAAAAACAGCTTGGTCAAATTTATTCAACTTTTACATTATGTCGCAACCCAAAAAGGTGCTGGTAGCCGAAGACAGTTCAGTGATCCAGAACATCACCAAAAAAGTGCTCCAGTCACAAAACTATGAGATTATTTCGGTCAAAAATGGCCAAGAGGTGCTCAACTATTTGGAAAACAACACTTGTAATGTTGTTTTATTGGACATCAACATGCCGGTAATGGACGGCATGGAGTGTGCCCGCCAAATGCGCCGGCTGGAAGATGTCCAAAAGGCAAATATTCCCATCATTGCGATCACGGGCAATGCCAGAAACTACACAATGGAAGAGTTCAAGGCAGTTGGGATCAATGAATACATCCAAAAGCCCATCAACTTTGATTTGCTGGTGGAAACCGTCACCCGGGTGGCGGTTTAATTGGTAAAATAGTCACTGGCCCTTGTTTGTAGTCCCATGCTCAAATACACCAAACCCTTTTTGGAAAGTCTGGAACAGATCATTGCGGAAATCGATTACTCGCTCCGCTATGAGAAGGGGAACTTTAAGTCGGGGTACTGCCTGCTCAACGAATCCAAGGTAATAGTCATAAACAGATATTTTACATTGGAAGGGAAAATAGCCAGTTTAGCTGAAATTATCCGTGTTGTCCCATTTGACGAGGCTTTGCTTTCGGAAAAAAGTAAAAAACGCCTCTTGGAATTACGAGCCGCTTAAATGAAAATTACTATGTTGGGTACGGGCACGTCGCAGGGCGTACCCGTTATTACTTGTAGCTGCCCAGTCTGCCGGTCGCTGGATTTTCGGGACAAACGGCTGCGCTGCTCGATTTATATTGAGGTGGACGGCATTAGTTTGGTGGTGGATACCGGCCCAGACTTCCGCCAGCAAATGCTCCGCGAAAACATTCAACGCGTGGATGCCATTTTGTTTACCCACCAGCACAAGGATCACACGGCCGGGCTGGACGATGTGAGGGCCTTCAATTTCAAACAGCAAATGGATATGCCCATCTATGGCCGCCGAGAGGTCATGGAGCAATTGAAACTGGAGTTTTCCTACATTTTTTCCCCGATCAGATATCCCGGCATCCCCAGCGTGGCACTGTTCGAGATCCGCAACCAGGCATTTGCAGTGGGCAACACTACTGTCCTCCCCATTTTGGTCCAGCACCATACCCTGTCGGTTTTCGGTTTTCGCATCGGGAATTTCACCTATATCACCGATGCCAATTTTATTGCCGAGGAAGAAATGGCCAAACTGGTGGGCACCGAGGTGTTGATCATCAATGCGCTCAAGAAAGAACCCCATATTTCGCATTTCAGTTTGGCCGAAGCTTTGGCCGTCATTGCCAGAGTACAGCCCCGCCAAGCGTACATTACCCACCTCAGCCACCAGATGGGCAGCCACGCGGAAGTTAATCGGGAGTTGCCCCCCAATGTTGCCCTGGCTTTTGATGGCCTAAAGTTCGAACTTTAGCTTTGCCAATGGGGCAAGGACAAAAAAGCGAAAGCCTTGTCAACCCAAATGACAAGGCTTTCGCTTTTTGAAAATATCCCGGTTAGGACCGGGTGTACATCTGTTCAATCAAGTTTTGGTATTTGGTGTTGATCACCCGTCGCTTTAATTTGAGGGTAGGGGTCAGTTCACCACTGTCAATGCCCCAAGAGGCGGGCAACACCTGAAATTTTTTCACCCGCTCCCATTGGCCAAAACCTTGGTTGAAGTGCTCGATCTCCGTCCCAAATTTTTCGACCACTTTGGGATGTCGCACCATTTCCGCATCGTTGGTGTAGGTCAGGCTGTGCAACTTGCACCAATCTTTCAATCCGTCAAAGAAAGGCACGATCAGGGCCGAGGGGAAATTGCGGTTTTCGCCCACCACCATGATCTGCTCGATCAGCATTGACTCTTTGAACTTGTTTTCCAAGACTTGCGGAGCAATGTATTTGCCGCCCGAAGTTTTGAACATTTCTTTTTTGCGGTCGGTGATGCGGAGGTACTTGCCCTCCAGCAACTCGCCCACATCCCCAGTGTGCAGCCAGCCATCCTTGAGTGTCTCGGCAGTCATTTCGGGCTCCTTGTAATAGCCGACCATTACGTTGGGCCCTTTGCACAAAATTTCACCGTCTTCGGCAATCTTGATTTCCACCCCGCTCAAGGGCATACCCACCGTGCCGACCCGCATCAGTTTGGGATCAATCTGGGCCGAGGTGATCACTGGTGAGGCTTCGGTCATGCCGTAACCCTCGCTGATGGGGATGCCCGCCGCCCAGAACACGCGGGCCAACCGGGGCTGCAGTGCGGCTGCCCCAGATTGGATTGACTTGATGTTGCCACCCAGTGCTTCCCGCCATTTGCTAAAAATGATCTTGTTGGCCAATTTGAGCTGAAAATTGTACCACCCACCAAATTCTTTGTGCGGCTCATAGCGCAGGCCCAGTTCCAAGGCCCAGAAAAACAGTTTCCGCTTGATACCGGTCAATTCCATGCCCTTGCCCACTATTTTGTCATATACTTTCTCCAACAAGCGGGGCACTGTATTAAAGGTATGGGGCTTTATTTCTTGCAAATTGGCCCCGATGGTTTCCATGCTCTCGGCGTAGTAAATTCCCAAGCCCATGTACATATCCACGTAAGTACCAGTGCGCTCGTAGATGTGGCAGAGTGGCAGAAAGCTCAAGACGCGATCTTTGCCGCTTTCGACGTGGGCAAAACTCACACAGGTGGCTATGGTATTGCTCACAATGTTGCGGTGGGTCAACATTACCCCCTTGGGCCGGCCAGTAGTGCCGGAGGTGTAGATTAAGGTGAGCAGATCGGTTTCTTGCACTGCTGCTTTGTGGCTGTCCAATTGCTTGACATCTTCGCCGTTGCCCAACTCCTCCAACTCCGTCCAGTGGGCCACGCCCTCCACTTTGTCAAAAGAATAAATGGCGTGCATCTCCATGCCCTCGGTGGCAATCTTGACCTTGTTGTACAGGTCAAGGTCGGCCACAAACACCGCTTTTACCTCGGCGTGGTGGAAAATGTACTTGTAATCTTCCACCGTGATGGTGGGGTACATCGGCACACCAACACAGCCAATTTGTTGAATGGCCAGATCAGCAAAATTCCATTCGGGGCGGTTGGGGGAGATAATGGCCACCTTGTCGTCTTTGACAAGGCCCAATTTCAATAGGCCAATGCTCAGTCGGTTGGCGGTATCGACCACGGTTTGGGTAGAGTGGCTGATCCATTTCCCATTTTGTTTGGCATTGATGGCATCGGTTCGAGGATAATTCTCGAGTTGGTAATAAATAAAATCGAAAGCCCTTTTCAGTTCCATATTTACTTAGCGAGTGTGTTGTTGGGACAAGGTGAATATGGCGGGAAGCTACACCAAAAAATTAAAATTTAGAAGTACGCTTGATTAAATGTCCCGAATTCGCTTAAATTTGCGTCTTACTGGGTAGTGTAGACATCAATCAGCCTATCCAAAAATATGCTAGAGAAGAAAAATCGGTGCCAACGTTGCACTGTTACGATTTTTACGCCTACTTTTGGTTCGATTTTATCTACCCTGTTTGTCATTATCTAGTCCATAACCTTGAAATTAACCTAATCTAATACTTAAACCTATGAAACAAAAAGTAAACTATCTAAGTCTGGCATTTCTGCTGGCCGTCGGGCTGGGCACTGATGTCTTGGCGCAGAGACAAATATCATCGACCAAAGTAACCGACCGAATCTATAAAAGGGACGTACAACCAAGGCGCGAGCGGATGCCGAATATTATCAACACGCTTTTGCATGATGAATATTCACCGGCCATCAGCCCAGATGCCAACACCTTGGTTTATCAGACCAACCGCGGCGGGAAAAATTGGGAGACCTATCGTCTGTGGCAAGCCAAACGCGACACTGTGACCGGTTTCTGGATGGAACCTGCTCCCATCGAGTCTATCAACAGCAAGGCAGCCGAAGGTGATTTCATCGGTGGTCCGTTCATTTCTTATGACGGGGAAACGCTGTACTTCCACGCTAAGTTTGGTGGCGGGTCCGAGGATCTTTACATGTCCAAGAAAGAAGCCAATGGTGAATGGGGTGCCCCCGCTACCATCGGTGGCAGTGTCAACAGCGGTGATTATGAAGGGTTTCCTTCGGTTTCTTCGGATGGCCAACGCCTCTATTTTGTAAAGAAGGGCAATGATCAAAAAGGTGCACAATGTTACAAATTGATGGTTTCCAAAGCTGATATCGATGGTAACTTTGGTGCCCCTGAGGAACTTCCTTCGCCCGTTAATGCAGGTTGCGAAGCCCATGTACGCATCATGCCCGACAACGAGTCAATCGTTTTCTCTTCTACCCGTCGTGGTGGCAGCCCCAAGCGTTCAAATGATTTTGATCTATACTATTCCCGGGTACAAGCCGGTGGCGCTTGGGAAGAGCCAAAGCCCGCTGACATTGAACCTTTGGTGAAAACTTCCATGTACTCTTACCAGCCTGAAGTGTTGGTGGCAGTGGCCGTCAACGATGCACCCCACGTTGTAGCTTATTACACTGCCTACCAAGGAGCCTCTTCGGAGCTTTTCACTATCCCCATGCCCGATGGCATGAAGCCCAAGCGCACTTGTAACTTCCAAGCCAGGTTGGTGGATAGCGAAGACAAGCCAGTGCCCGCCGCAGTAATCAAAGTGGACAATGACACCCGCCCATCTTTGAGCTACGTGATGCGCGCCAAAGATGGCAAGTTTGCTACCGTCATTACCGAAGGAAACAAGTATAAGTTTACGGTTGAGGTAGCTGACAATGAGCCAGTAGTGGTTTACTCTGACCTCACCAATGGTTTTGATGCCGGTGACTGCGAAAAGACCATTGTGATTGCGGGTGCTAGTGTTAAAGCTACCATTGCAGTTATCGACGGTCTGACCCGTGATGCCATTGAAAATGGCAATGTAGGGATCACTCCCAACGATGCTTCGAAAGGTAAAGTATCTGATCAGAAGAAAATTGGACCTGGTAAGTATGAGGTAATGCTGAAAAATGGGACAATGTATTGTGCCCAAGGTACTGCCGACCAATACAAGCCAGCAGTTATCTCCATCGACTTGACCAACAAGAAAGCTGGCGATACCGTGAACCGTGAAATCATGCTCTATGACCTGAGCCGGATCCAGTTCGACAACATTAACTTCAATACTGCCCGCCCACGGAACACGACTCCCAAAGAACTGGATCAAGCCCTGTTACCAAAAGCACGGACAGAATTGGACAAGGTGGTTAAATTCTTGCAGGATTACCCATTTGTGAGTGTAAGTGTAGAAGGCCATACCGATTACCGTGGCAATGACGCTTTCAACCAAGCACTTTCACAACGCCGTACCGATGCAGCCACGCGTTATCTCCTGGCCAAAGGTGTAGCTGAGGCTAGGGTAGTTTCTAAAGGCTTTGGTGAAACCAGCCCGATTGTTCCCAACGAAGTAAATGGCAAACGCAATGATGCCAATATGTCGCTCAATCGTCGCGTTGAGTTCAAAGTTGTACAAAAAGACTCTGACGACGCTGCTTGTAAGTAGTAGGCTTGGATGATCAACCGACAAAGACCGTGGTTCTCGTTTGAGCCACGGTCTTTACTTTGGGCAAATGCCGGTTGGCTGGTTTGCGGAAAGGCATATTGTTTGAGCATTTGTGGTAATCAAAAATCATCGGGTCGGCCCAAGGGTCAACCCGATGATTTTTGATTTTTAACTGTTCAAGCTGTTCAGCGGGCCGCGGGCCAAATCACAAAGGAATATTGCCATGTTTTTTTCTTGGCAGTTTATCCACTTTATTCTCCAGCATTTTAAAGGCAATGATGAGTTTTTTCCGGGTGTCCTCCGGTTGGATCACTTCGTCGATGAAGCCCCGGTGGGCCGCTCGCCACGGATTGGCGAACTTGTCGTTGTACTCGTCTTCTTTTTCCTTGTGAACCGTTGTGGGGTCGGCTGCTTCCAAAATTTCTTTGCGAAAAATAATCTCCGCCGCACCCTTAGCCCCCATGACCGCGATTTCGGCAGTTGGCCAAGCATAGTTCATATCAGCTCCAATGTGTTTGGAATTCATCACGTCATACGCACCCCCGTAGGCTTTGCGCGTGATCACGGTTATCCGTGGCACAGTGGCTTCGCAGAAAGCATATAGTAACTTGGCCCCGTTGGTAATGATCCCCCGCCACTCCTGATCGGTGCCCGGCAAGAAGCCTGGCACATCCACCAACACCAACAGCGGCACATTGAATGAATCGCAGAAGCGCACAAAGCGGGCAGCCTTGTTGCTCGAATTGATGTCCAAACAGCCGGCCAATACAGCCGGTTGATTACCGACTATGCCCACACTGCGCCCGCCGATCCGGGCAAAACCAACCACAATGTTCTCCGCAAAATGCTTGTGGACTTCCAAAAAACCCTCATTCCCGCCGTCGATGATCCCGTGGATTACTTCCCGCATGTCATAAGGCATATTGGCATTATCGGGCACAATTTGGTTGAGATCGGGCCGCGTCTCATCGCCCTGCACGTAAGGCAACTGGGGAACTTGATCCTCACAGTTTTGGGGAATAAAGCTCAGTAGTTTCTTGATGTGGTTGATGCAGTCCACCTCGTTGGCACACGAAAAATGGGTCACTCCACTCTTGGTGCTGTGGGTGGAAGCCCCACCCAACTCTTCGGAGGTAACTTCTTCGTGCGTAACCGTCTTGACTACATTGGGCCCAGTCACAAACATGTAGGAGGTGTTCTCGACCATCATCACAAAGTCGGTAATGGCGGGGGAATACACTGCCCCCCCTGCGCACGGCCCCATGATGGCCGATATTTGGGGCACAACGCCCGAAGCTAGGGTATTGCGATAGAAAATATCGGCATACCCGCCCAAGGACATTACGCCTTCTTGAATCCTGGCCCCACCCGAATCGTTGAGGCCGACCACTGGCGCGCCATTTTTCATGGCCAGATCCATGATCTTACAAATTTTCTCGGCGTGGGTTTCGGACAGCGAACCACCAAAAACGGTAAAATCTTGCGAAAAAACATAAATCATCCGACCATTGACCTTGCCATAACCAGTCACCACGCCATCTCCCAAGTAATATTCCTTATCCAGCCCAAAATCTTTGCAGCGGTGCATAACAAACTTGCCAATCTCTTCAAACGATCCTGGATCAAGCAATAAATCGATCCTTTCGCGGGCAGTAAGTTTCCCTTTTTTGTGTTGGGCTGCGATCCTGGACTGCCCGCCGCCAAGTTGGGCCTCGGCATTTTTACGCGCCAGTTCGGTATCTCTATCGATTTTGGTCATGGTATTAAATGAATACTAAGTGGTCACTTTTTTGATTTGTGCAAGTAAATTTATCGGATGGCACACCCTATTTTCTGACTAATCGGATTCATCATCTGATTCCCGCCCGATCCAAGGCTGAACGAAACTTGGCTGCGTTTACTTTGTGCTCCTCAAAAGTTTCGGCAAATACATGGTAACCGGAAAAGTCTTCTTTGGCGCACATAAAGATATATTTATTCCGGTCATAATTCAACACCGCTTCAACGGCCGGAATAGGTGGTAAATTGATCGGCCCAGGGGGCAGCCCAGTATATTTGTACGTATTGTAGGGCGAATCGAACGTTAAGTCAGCAAAAGTGAGCCGACGGATCCCAAAATTACCAATGCCATAAATTACTGTCGGATCGGCCTGAAGTGGCATATTCTGCAGCAAGCGGTTCATGTAAAGACCGGCAATGAGTTTTGCTTCAGCCCTTTTTTTGGTTTCGGCCTCTACGATGGAAGCCAAAATGACCACTTTGATGGGACTAAGCCCAATTTCTTCCGCCTTGGCCTTACGGGCCGCTGTCCAAAATTTTTCATACTCTTTCTGCATTTTTTTTAACAATACCACCTCGTCGACCGTCCAGTACATTTCGTAGGTGTTGGGTTGAAACATGGCCAGAATAGTGGTCGTATCAAAGCCCAGCTTGGCTGTTTCCGTGGGGGAGTTGAGCAAGGCCAGAAACTTGGCTGAATCGGCCAGCAGGTTGCGACAGATTTTGCCCGCCAAGTCGCGTTTTATCCGCACATTGTTGAAGGTAACTTTTACCGGATCCTGGGCCCCGCTCCGAAGCTTGCGAACCACAGCCAAGTTGGTCATGCTGGGTTGCAGCAGGTAGCGGCCCGGTTTTACCAACGTTTGGTATTCCAAGATTTTGGCCACAAACCTAAAAGAAACTTCATCCCCAATCGCCCCGTGGGCTTGGAGGGAATCGACCACTTGCCCAAAATCAGCACTTGGGGGGATAAAAATAGCGACCGGCTGTTGCTTTCCGGCCAAGACATTGGGCTGAAAGAAGATTTGGTAGGCATAAAGGCCAAACACTGACAGCAGGACGGCAAGGCCAATATAGACAATGAGAATGTACTTAAACTTTTTGGTCATGTGGTTGATTGGACAATAACGGGAGCAAATTTACTTCACCCAAACCATTTTTTCATAGCGTTGGCGTTGATGATTGTCGGTTGGCCAGCCCCAGATGCGCGGCGGCCACTTGGTGCGCGCTGGTCATAAACCAACTAAACTCTGAGAGTGGCGGCTGGCTACCCATCACCGCGTTCGGGTTGCGGTAGCGCATTTGGCTTTCAACCGGAGTTTTGGCCGACAGGTGGAACTCTTGTGCCTTGGTCGCCGCCCAAATTTCACCGATATTTTCTGGAGTGATGCCCGCTCCTGGCATCACCACCAAACGTCCGGCCGATTGGGCCACCAACTTGGCCAATAGGGCCCGGCCCGCATAGGCGCTGGGCGACTGGCCGGAACTGAGCACCCGGGCGCAACCCAACTCGATCAAAACCTCGAGAGCGGCGGCTGGATCGGCCAGCATGTCAAAAGCGCGATGGAAAGTGAAGGGCAATGGATGTGCCGCCGCGATCAACTGGGCAGTATGGCTTTGATCCACCTCCCCATCGGCCGTGAGTGCCCCTGCGACGATGCCATTGGCCCCCAGCGACTTGGCAAATTCAATCTCCCGTTTCATCAAACGAATTTCCCCGGGGGCATACAAGAAGTCGCCCCGGCGGGGCCGGATCAGGACAAACAGGTCTATGGCCGCCAAACTGCGCACCAGCTCGATCAGGCCCGCGCTGGGTGTAGTGCCGCCATCGGCTAAATTGGCGGCCAGCTCGAGGCGGTTGGCCCCACCGCTGACGGCCGCTTGGGCCGAGGGCAGGGAATCAATGGCTACTTCGATAAAGGGCTGCATTGAGTGACTGGTCAAGAACCGATTAAATCATTGCTTTCTCCCCAAAGCTAAGGGATTTTGTGATTTGGGATCGGTGCAACTGTTAATTTGCCCCAACCTTTGCGCCTTTATCTACGTAAATTATAAATTGCATCCTCTTTTCTCATCAATTGCTGCTTATGAAATTTTATAAGGTAGTAGTACCAATAATGGCCGCGCTCGCCTTATCCGCCTGTTCCGATACCAGCACTGGGCCCGTGCAAGATTTGGCCCAAGCGGTGGACAAAGAAGGGGCGGTAGAGCTATCCCTCCAAACTATCCACTTGGACAATGCCCGCGATGTGATGGCCGCGCACTACAAAATTTGGGCAAAAGGTAATTTAATCAAGGAATTTACCAAATATGACACCCTGCCCCGGCTTGGTAAATCAATGACCGAATATGCCGATGAAAATGGCGACACTAAAGTCGCTGACATGGATCTAGATTATGAATTTTACGTAACTGTAAAATAAAACTTTACTTTTCCAATCGCTAACAAGCCAAGATGAAAAAATCCAAAACGATTACCTTACTATTCGTTACCAGTTTATTGACTGTTTCGGCCAATGCGCAAACGCCCGCTGAAGGCCCCCAAAAACAGCGTTTGTTTGTCCGCAGCGACACCACCCAAAAATACACCCATGCGCACACTACAGGCATAGGAACTGGCTTTTTTGTGTTTCGGGCTTTCGGGGCCATGCGAAATGGACAATATATGCGGCAGGGATACACCAATCCAGCCCGCCCGAACAGTGTGCCCATGGGGAACGGTACGGTGAGCCGGGGCGGTTTTGGTCGCTCAATGAGTGTATCATCCTAGTGGATGGGCGAAAACCCGCCTTGGATCCAACTGATTTTGTGGCTAATGAGCCGCCAAGCTGCCACCTTAGTCGATGGGTGGCGGCTTGGTCGGGGCTGCACAGTGAACTACGACCTCGCTCAGTAGTCGGCAATGGATCTGCCACTTAACGGACGCGTGGTTGCGAGCATCCACGCGTCCTATAAAGCTCAGAATTGCTATTTGGCTTGGGTTTGGCCAAGGACGCTGGCCATTTTCCATCCCCGGACACTTATCCGTTTTTGGCTGGTAACTCCATATTACCTGATTTCAGCCGGTGGCAACAAAGCCGGACGGGGCAACCCAAATGCCGAGTTGGGGCACAGCAAGCAAGGGGACATTTGTCCGGTCCCAAAAAAAGTGGCTTGAGTGGGGCTGGGCACTTTTTGATGGCCCAAAAAAAGCCCAACTTAGCGGCTGGTCAGCGGTCTATTGCAGGGGTGACCAGCTTCGATACCTTTTTTGCGACACTAATTCGGCAGAAATATGAAAAAAATCAGCTCATTTGTACAATATGTGCAAGAATATGAACGAAGTGTAAGCCACCCCGAAGCTTTTTGGGAAGAAATTGCTGATTACTTCCAGTGGCGCAAAAAATGGGACAAAGTGCTGGAATGGGATTTTGTGGACTACCAAGCCCAATGGTTCATCAACGGGAAGCTTAATATCACCGAAAACTGCTTAGACCGGCATTTGGCCGAACGCGGTGATCAGGTGGCCCTTTTGTGGGAAGCCAATGACCCTACCCAAGCGGCCCAAAAAATTACCTACCGCGAACTTCACCGAAATGTTTGTCAGTTTGCCAATGTGTTGAAGACCAATGGTGTAGCGAAAGGCGATCGCGTGTGCATTTACATGCCGATGGTGCCCGAAGTAGCGGTGGCGATGCTGGCCTGCGCCCGCGTGGGAGCCATTCATTCGGTTGTCTTTGCGGGTTTTTCGGCCAGTGCCCTTGCCGATCGGATCAATGACTGCACTTGCAAAGTCGTGCTCACCGCCGATTTTGCCAGCCGTGGCAGCAAGTTAATGGGGGTAAAAGAAATTGTTGACGAAGCGCTGCTAACTTGCCCAACGGTGGAGCGTACCATTGTCTTCCAAAAAACCAATGAAGGATGCAACATGGTGCCCAGCCGCGACCGCTGGTGGCACGAGGCCGTGGCCCAGGAAAGTACCGAGTGTGAGGCCACCGAAATGGATGCCGAAGACCCCCTGTTCACCCTTTACACCTCGGGATCTACCGGCAAACCCAAGGGAGTCGTCCACACAACTGGCGGTTACATGGTTTACACGGGCTATACTTTCAAAAATGTGTTCCAATACGAAGCCGGCGATGTCTATTGGTGCACGGCAGATGTGGGCTGGATCACGGGCCATTCCTATCTGCTGTACGGCCCACTGCTCAACGGGGCGACAACGCTCTTTTTTGAGGGCGTGCCAACCTACCCAGCCCCCGACCGCTTCTGGCAGGTCTGTGAAAAGCATAAAGTAAATATATTCTACACCGCTCCAACCGCCATCCGATCGTTGATGAGCTTTGGCGAAACTTATCCCGATGCTTACGCGCTCACCTCGCTCAAGGTGCTGGGATCGGTGGGCGAACCAATCAATGAAGAAGCTTGGCACTGGTACCATGACCACGTGGGCAAGGGCCGTTGCCCCATTACCGACACTTGGTGGCAGACCGAAACCGGTGGGATCATGATCGCGCCCATCCCGCACGTTACGATCCAGAAACCGACCTTTGCCACCCTGCCCCTGCCGGGCATCCAGCCGATCCTGGTCGACGACAAGGGCAACGAACTGATCGGCAATCCCCAAGAAGGCAATTTATGCATCAAATTCCCGTGGCCGTCAATGATCCGCACCACTTATGGCGACCACGAGCGTTGTAAACAAACCTACTTTTCCACCTACAAAGGATTGTACTTTACCGGTGACGGTTGCCGGCGTGACGAGGACGGCTACTACCGCATCACGGGCCGGGTCGACGATGTGATCAATGTATCGGGCCACCGGATTGGTACTGCCGAAGTGGAGAATGCCATCAACGAGCACCAGTTTGTAGTGGAGTCGGCGGTGGTCGGCTATCCGCATGACATCAAAGGCCAAGGCATCTATGCCTACGTGATCTGCTCTGACATTCCCAAAGACACCGATGGGTTTCGCAAAGAAGTCTTGCGCGAGGTGACGCGGGTCATTGGCCCGATTGCGAAGCCCGACATGATCCAGATCGTGGATGGCCTGCCCAAGACCCGCTCGGGCAAGATCATGCGCCGCATTTTGCGCAAGGTGGCCGAGGGCGAAACGACCAACTTGGGCGACACTTCCACCCTGCTTGACCCATCGGTGGTGGAACGGATCAAAACTGGGGCCGAGGAACTGCGCAAGTCATTAGTTCAGCCCAAGTTATAAATTTTAGATGATTGGGGTTGCGAAGTCACCGACTTTGCAAAACAGTCGCAAGCTTCGCAAAACGCCCACAAAAAAACTGCCCAATCTAGGGCCGTTTTTCTGTGGGCGTTTCATCCACCGAGGTCAACTTGGCTTACACCAGCACTTCTTTTTCCCGGGCGATAGTGATCTCTTCGGGATCGAGCAGGCGGGTGGCCAGGCCCAAGGTCTTGGGCACTTCGTAATGGAAAAAATATTGCATGGCCAGCAGTTTGCTTTCATAGAAATTGCTTTCTTCTTCGCTGTGGCCGCCGATGAGCAGGGCTTTTTTGGCCGCCGTGCCCTGCTTGAGCCATTGCCAAGCCACCACCACGAGGCTAAAAAACTCCATGTACAGGTTGGCATCGGCCAAGAACCGCTCGTTGTCGCCCTGGGCAGCAAAGCCCAACAAATGCCGGGTCACTTTCTGGAGTGTTTTCAGCTCGTTGTCCAAGGCGATCGCGTAGCGCTGCAAAGCATCATAAGTAGCGGCATCCTGCATGGTCAGGGCCACTTCGTTCAGGAACAAAGCGGCAGCCCGGCCTTGGTGCATGGTCATTTTGCGGCCCAGCAGATCCAGCGACTGGATGCCGGTCGTGCCTTCGTAGATGGCCGTGATCCGGATGTCGCGGTAAAGTTGCTCCAGCGGAAAATCTTTGCAATAGCCATAGCCACCGAGGCATTGTATTCCTGCGCTCACGGCAGCTATGCCCGCTTCGGAAGGGTAAGTTTTGGCGATGGGCACCAGCAAATCGAGCAGCAGCTCATATTTCTCCTTGTCGCTGCCCTCGCTCACGTGAGCTAAATCGGCATATTTGGAACACTCGAGCAACAGGCTCAACGCTCCCTCGGTCACTGCTTTTTGCAACAGCAACATCCGCTTTACATCGGGATGGTGGATGATCAGCGTGGGGGCCTGCAACGCATTTTTTTCGTTGAGCCGCCGGCCCTGTGGGCGCTCTTTCGCATACTCGAGAGAGGCATAATAAGCCGCCGAGGCAATGGAAGTCGCGGTGACACCCACCCCGATCCGGGCTTCGTTCATCATCTGGAACATATAGCTCAGGCCCCGGTTCGGTTCCCCAACCAGGTATCCGCGGCAATCGTCCTTTTCCCCAAAAATCAGGTGGCAAGCGGGTGCTGCTTTTTGCCCCATTTTATGAAAAATGCCAGCGGTTTGCACATCGTTGGCCAGCAACTGGTCATTTTCAACCCGCTGTTTGGGAACAATAAACAGCGAGATGCCTTTGGTGCCCGCCGGCGCACCCTTGATCCGGGCCAGCAACAGGTGGACTACGTTGTCCATTACATCAGAATCCCCGGCGGAGATGAATATTTTTTGTCCCTTGATTTTATAAGTACCATTGCCCACCGGTTCGGCCGAGGTAAGCACGTCGGAAAGGGAACTGCCCGCTTGGGGTTCGGTGAGGGCCATTGTGCCCTGCCATTTGCCCGCGAACATTGGTTCCATGTAGGTTTTTTGCTGCTCTACCGACCCGAAGGAGAGGATGAGTCGCGCTGCGCCAGTGGTGAGACCGGCAAATCCCATCACCCCATTATTGGCCGCTTGGAACACGAAATTCGCAGCCGCCACCATCATCTCGGGCAGTTGCATCCCGTCTTTGTCCAGTGGTGAGTTAGCATTGAGCCAGCCACCTTCGGCCATCACGTCCATCACTTCCCGTACTTTGGGGTGTACGGTCACAGTGCCATCGTGGTGGTGCTCAGGTTCTTGGCGATCCATCGCACTGAAATGGGGGAACAAGTGCATGTCCCCAATTTGGAACGAAGCTTCCAGCATCATATCGAAAGCCGCTTTGTCGTGGTGGGCAAAGTACTCGTGCTGGGTCAGGGTCTCAATTTCGTGTACCTCGTGCAACAAAAAGCGTAGGTTGCGCAGGCTCGCATATTGTTTGGCCATATACGTTATGAGTAAAGATGAGTGTTTTTACTAAAAGTCGTTGATTGGGAGCAAATACCGGGCAGGCACGTGGCCGACCAGCAATACCCTGTTTGGGTTGAAAAAACCAATGGTTGATCGCGGGTTCACTGGCCAACTCATCCAAAATAACGGGTGGGAATGCTGGCGTTTCGCCATCCCTGCGGATCGGTTATTGGTCATTTCGTAGTTAAACTAACCTGATCTACAATTGTTCACCAATATTTACTTGGGCCGCACTACGGGCGGGCACGTAAGCCGATAACAGGGTGATGCCGATCACTGTGGCACTCACATATACGAAATCACTGGCCACCAGTTTGACCGGGTAAGCTTGGATCACCTGGGAAGTGACGCCCAGACCGACAAAGCCAAATTGTTGTTGTAAAAATACGATGACAAAACCGATCGCCAGGCCAATCGCGGCCCCAAACAAGGCAATCATCATCCCCTCGGTCAAAAATATCCGCTGGATGAGCCGGCGGCCCGCCCCCAACGAAAAGAGCACCGCAATGTCTTTTTGCTTCTCAATGGCCAGCATGGTGAGCGAGAAAAAGATATTGATCGAGGCTACCGCGATCACAAATGACAAGGCCACAAAAACGAAAAGCCGCTCGATTTTCACTGCCTGTAAAATACTGGATTGTTGCTCGGTGCTGTTGAGCACACTAAAAGCGGGGCCCAACTGTTTTTTGAGGACAGCCTGCACATTGGTAATCGATTGGGGGTTGGTCGTTTTGATCTCCAGTGCCGTGCGGCGATCACCATATTCCATCAATTGCTCGGCCCAAGCCAACGGCACTAATAAAGTATTGTTGTCAAATTGCTGCTCGATGGCCAACACCCCCCCGGGCAGAATGAGCTGCCGGGTGAAAGAGTTCATCGGGTCGGTCAGATTGACCTTGGCCCGGCGGCGGGGATACCAGCAGACCACCCCTTTCATGTTGTCGGTCAGGTCAATGGACATTTGGATCTGCACCCCCACTCCCAGCAAAGCCCGTGGCTGGCCCCGGTAGTACAGCGCAAAATCCCCACTGATCAGTTTCTCGCCCAGATTGTACTGTTCAGCAAAATTGTCGCTCACGCCCTTGACATTCACCGCCATCTGAACATCACCATAACGGAGCAGGGCATTGTCCTCCATCACTTCGGTTATCGCTTTCACCCCCACGATAGCCCGCAAGACCTGGCGAAGGCTGTCGTTGACCGCAAACGATTTGCCTTGGGTGGGTGCGATTTTGATCTCGGGATTATAAGCGGTGTGTAGCCCGATGGTAAGCTGTTCCAGTCCGTTGAACACCGAGAGCACAATGATCAGGGAAGCCGTGCCCACCATTACCCCAATTACCGAAATAATAGAGATGATGTTGATAAAGTTTTTCTTCTTTTTGGAAAATAAATATCGACGAGCAATAAAAAGCGAAACATTCATGGGCAATGGCTGACCGGGCCACCAAAAAGCCCTTGGGGGTAAAATTAGTGATTTATCGGGGAAAGCAAAAGGGTTTCGATAAACCACCTTGTTTTGGTTATCGGTAAACGGGTAGGATGTTTTCTCTTGTCATATCCTTGCCCCAATTACCAATACATCATCGATTTGGTTGGTCGAACCTTTCCACTGCTCAAAGGCTTGCTGCAACAGGTGCTTCTGGGCCAAGGCAGATTGGTGATGGATTTGCAATAAAAATTCTTTCAGTTTTCTTGAACCAAATTTTTTATTGTTTTCTTGCCCAAATTGGTCGTGAAAACCATCTGAAAATAAATAAAATGCCGTAGGAATAGGAAATCCCTGCTCATCTGTAAGTACAATGGTATGTTTTGTAAAAAGTCGCTCTACTTCACGCTGTTCACCGCCAATAGGCATGATGTTTCCTTTGATGAAATGTGCCTGCTCGTGCTGCACATAAAAAAGCGGACTTTTTGCCCCGGCGTATTCCAAAGTGCGATTTTTCAAGTCTATCACACAAAGCGCCATGTCCATGCCGTCATTGGTTTTGGTTTCGTTCTGCTTCAGCGTTTTCCGAATACCTTTGTGTAACTCATTCAGAATCAAGTCTGCTTGGGTAATGTTTCGCATATTTACTATTTCATTGAGCAAATTAATACCTAAAAGACTCATAAATGCGCCGGGTACGCCATGCCCCGTACAATCTACGGCGGCAATAATGACTTTTTCTGTCTTTTCATTGGCGTCTGTAAGGGCAGAAAACCAGTAAAAATCACCCGAAACGATGTCGCGCGGGCGAAAGAAAATAAAACTTTCAGGCAAAATATGTCTTATCTTCTCCTCACTTGGTAGCATTGCTTCTTGGATTCGCTGTGCATAAGTGATGCTGGCAACAATATTGCGATTTTTGTGTTCTATGATTTTAGAAAGTTCTACAATCGCCTGTGCTTCCGCAAGTTTCTCCTCACTTTCTTTGAGACTTTCTTCTGTTTCTACTTGCTTGCTTACATCTCTGAAAGATACTACATCAAAAGTTTGGTACTGAAAATCTGCTTTCCCGGAGGTAATTGTTACGTAGATGAGTTTTCTATCTTTGTGGAGTGCTTGGGTTGTGTAGGTTAGATTCCCTATTGTAAGTCTTGCCAATTCAGCAAGGGAGAGTTCTTTATTTATAAGAAAATCTGTGATTTCCGCACCCAAAACCTGATGAAGTTCGTAGCCAAAGATTCTCAAAAATGAATCGTTTGCTTCACAAATTTTGTTCTTTGCATCAATAAAAACGATGCCTTCTGAAATTACTTCTGAAAAGCGTTTTAATCTTTCTTGGCTGTCTTCGACCTCTTGCAAACTTTTTTTGAGTTCGCGCTCTTTGAGCAAGGCGTTCAGGTGCGAGGCAATGGTTTCAGCTAATGTTTCTACGATTTGGACAGAGGTGCTTTCTGGTGCTTTGGTGAAGGCTACTTCTAAAACACCGCGCGTGATGTAGTTATAAACAAGCGGGACAACCAAAACACCTGCAATATTAA
>JBBQXF010000026.1:0-45983 GCA_038209965.1 Cytophagales bacterium
GAACATTGACACTCCGATAGGCGTTGAGATAATTAAATACCATGGCCGAATCCAGTTCTTTAATGCCCTCCACGTGATAAAAGCCCGAATCGCGCCGGATGTGAAAGTCATCAGCTGGATTTGCCGGATAGCGCACCCACAACTCGCGCAAGGAGGTGAAACCGGTGGCGATGATAGTCTTGTTGCGCCATTCACCTTCTGGCATCGTAAATATTTCGTGCAAGACAAGGTTATGGCCGGGCAAAAACAAAGATACTGGGGCTTGGCCCGGCAGTTGGGCGTAAGTATCCGGCCCTTGGCCAACGATTTGATACTGGTTTTGGCGCTGGCCATTGGCATATACTTGAATATTGGCCCCTTGGCTGGCCAGCATCTTGCCCACGCTATCCCGCTGTTGGTCGGCTACGGGCCGCTTGATTTCTATCTTGCGCATCAGATCGAGCAGTTGACGGATCAACCGGGGATCGGCCGGATAGGTGGCATTGATGGTCCACTGGTCGCGCTGCCGCTGGAGCACATTTTTGCCAAACACCAGTTTATCCACCAAGGCCGAATCAGCGGTAATGGCAAACGCAGCACCCTGGGCGGCCGGTCGGTTGCCAGCTTCGGGCTGGCCCGTGAGCGAAAAGAAGATGAAAGCGAGTTGCGCGGCGATTACGCCGATCAGCACCTTGATTTTGGTTGTCATGTTACAAAGTTACAACTAAGCCGCGTTGCAACAATTCCCCAGTTTTTGACGTACCTTTACCCAACTTAAACTTTATCGTGGCCAACAATATGGAAATTACCGGCACAGTGACCCATCAAGCCCTGGAAGGTGGCTTTTGGGGGATAGTAGATGACGCAGGCAAAAAGTGGCGAGTGCCGGACATGCCGGGCCCGCTCAAGCAAGAAGGGGCCAAGGTTCGTCTATCGGTGGAAAAAATCACTGGGGAAATCTCGATATTTATGTGGGGCAAACCAATAAAAATCATTGACTACTCCTTGCTCTAAGGTCGCGGTTTTCGTGTGCCTAGCCAAACACCTTTTATTGTTCATCCCAACCATTTCAGTTTAGTCAAATCACTATTGCAATCATGCAGAATTTATATGAAATAGGCTTTTTTGCCACGGTCATTTCCGCCATTGGCTGGTTTTGGCTCAAATCGATCGCTATCTCCACCACTTTTTTTGGGCGGAGTTTCTGGTTTTCGCTGGCGCTTTATGTGCTCGGTTTCTTTTTTGAGGATGTCAGTTTGTTCCTCAAGCTGTTCTTGATGCTGCCAATGGATGTGGCCATTTTCGTCTTGGTGGTCATCCTGTTCAATAAATACGTGAGCAGTTCCAAAGTCTTGCTTTCGGTGGTTGCCATTGGCCTGTTAGTGGTCAAGCTATTGCTCTTTGACACTGCAGCGGAGGCATACACCCGTTGGTTTGGGGAAACGACAGCCCAAACATCAGTAGCCACACCACCAAACGTGGCTGCCGACGGAGAGTTGTTGCTCGATTTGGCTCGAGGCCGCTCATTGGCCGAACTGGCCCCACTTTTCGCGCAATACGGTGTTACTTACCAAAAGGCTTTCCCCAAATTAGAAAGGGAAGACTTTTCCGATCTGGAAGAGTTCTATGTCCTTAATTTGGCCGATGTCCACGCTGGTGCTTTCCAAGCGTTGTCCAACGCAATAATGGCCACCGGGGTGGCGGATGCCGTGGAAACCAATGAGGTGATCCGGATCGAACCCATCGCGAGCCGCCCACCACTAGCTTCCGATCTAAACTTTGGGCTGAACGACCCCGGAATTGGCAATTTGTGGGGTTTTCAGGCCATGCAAATGGGCGAATTCTACACTTTGTTGCGGAATTCGGGGGCCAAGCCGCAAAAAGTGGCCAAAATTGCCATTCTGGATACTGGAGTGGATGGCGCCCACGAGGACTTGTCGGGCAGTTATGCCTCCACCAACCGTGACTACGACCGCGACAAAGTCGGCCACGGCACCCACTGCGCGGGCATTGCCGGGGCAGTTTCCAACAATGCCAAAGGCATTGCCTCATTTGCTCCCGCCTCGGGTTTTGTGCAGATTACCAGCATCAAAGTGTTGAGCGATTTTGGCTCGGGCACTCAGCAAGGTATCATCAATGGAATCATCGAAGCGGCCGATCTCGGGGTCGATGTGATCTCTATGTCACTGGGTGGACCTACCAGCGATCAGGCCCAGCGAGCTTACGCGGAGGCAGTCAAATATGCCAATCAGGCCGGGGCCATTGTGGTAGTGGCGGCGGGCAATGATGATGAAAATGCCCTTGATTTTGCCCCGGCCAATGTGACGGGTGTAATCACGGTAGCGGCCATTGACGATAAACTCAACAAGGCCGATTTCTCAAATTTTGTCCAAGATTTAAAAATGGGCGTGGCTGCCCCCGGGGTCAATATCTACTCCGCTTTTCCCAACAACGAGTACAAGTTCTTGAGTGGCACTTCCATGGCCACCCCCTATGTGGCTGGCTTGGTGGGCCTGATGAAATCCCTGCGCCCCAGCCTAACCACTGCACAAATCCACCAGATCCTCCAAGATACGGGGGCTACCACCAAAGCTGGCCCCCAAACTGGTCAATTGATCCAACCAGCCAAAGCGATTGCTGGGCTGGTCAACGGTCTGTAAACCAGCGGATCACCATTTGGTAAAAGGGCAGAAAATCAATCTTGGTTTTCTGCCCTTTTACTTTTTGTCACCATTCATGCAACCTCACCGGGTTGTTTTGCATCTTGCTTCAGAACGCAGACTGCGCACAGTGAAAGAGAAAACCGAAGTTGCCCCACCAGGGAGGACCGGAGCAAAGTAAATCCTCTTTCTAACCCAGTGCGCAATTTGACTATTAACGCGGCTGTTTCAGGGTATTGGAAATCACCTTTACAGCCAGCGATAACTTAATCCTAAACCACTATTGATTGAATGTTACGGCTCGGCCAACCCTACCGGGAAGAAGATTTGATCCACGATTGCCTAAAGGGCAAACGGAGCGGTCAAGAAGCATTGTACAAAAAATACAGCGCAAAAATGTTGGGGATTTGTCTTCGCTATTTGCCCGATCGCACCGAAGCGGAGGACGCCATGGTTTCGGCCATGGTAAGGATTTTTGCCCAACTCCCCACTTTTCGGCAAGAAGGCAGCTTTGAAGGATGGATCCGCCGGATCACGGTCAATGAAGCACTGGGAGTCCTTCGGCGAAAAAAGAAAATTTATTTTGAAGAAATGGAAGTGGCCGATCGGCAGACGAGCGAACGAAACGCTGAGACCAACTTAGAGGCGGACGAATTGCTCAAAATGGTACAATTTCTCCCCACCGGCTATCGGACGGTATTCAACCTGTATGCCATTGAGGGGTATAGCCACAAAGAAATCGCTGAAATGTTGGGCGTAACGGAGAGCACCTCCAAATCACAATTGAACCGTGCCCGAAACTTGCTCAAGGAAATGATTGCCAAATACCAGGGGGTGTCACTACCAGCCCTTTGAAATTATCATTGAAAACTGATTTATTGCGCTAAATAACTGCTGCTCTATGGAAAAAGGCAAAGATTCATTGGATGATCTGTTTCGGGCCAAGCTCCACGACTGGGAGGCTGCGCCGTCGGATCAAGCCCTGGCCAAGTTCCGGGCCCACCTCGGCCAACAAACAGATCGGCCACGCTGGGGTATTTACCTGCGGTTTGCTGCCGTTTTGTTCCTCTCGCTCACGGGTGGTTGGCTGGCTTGGCAAGTGGCTCCTACCCAACCCCAGGCTGTGCCGCCGGTGGGGCAGGTGACACCCGCCCCAGGGCTTGCACCAGCGTTGAGCGACAAAGCAGCATTGGCCCACCCTTCAGATTTTTCCAAGCCGGTGCAACCTAACGAGGTCCAACAGCATCTAGTTTCCGAAGAGCAGCCAGCTTTAGCCGTCAATATCCCCAACAGTACTGCCCCGCTCATTCAGGGGCAAAGCGATGGGAAACCCAACGTCACAAAACCAGCTGATGAAACCAAAGCGGGGGACAACTTAACCAAAGCGGAAACCGGAACAGTAATGGAAAAAAGGTTGGACAACGAGAAACCGGATCCTGATCTGCCCAAACTGGCCACCCTTGCAGCACCCGAACAAGCGGAAAAAATCCAGATAATCATCAAAATGGGGACTGAAGCCTCCAGCAAGGATGAAATCAGGGAGGAGCAGGAGCAGCGCAAAAAAAGCCGCACTGGCATGGGCAAATTTCTGGCGCGGATCAACGGAGGCGAAGACACTTCCGAATCGCAAAAGGTGGAAATTGAATTGATGGGCGTGAGCAAAGACAGTTTGTTCAAGAAAAAAGACAAAAAAAATCGCTAAACCATAAAATTGAGTTTTATGAAAAAAATAATCACAGTCCTGCTGTTTGGATTAATGAGCTGGGCCAATGGCCACCTGCAAGCCATGCCAACTTACGGCGATAAGCACCGCGAATACCAAATCGTGCGCCAAGATGACGATACGGTAATCATCAATGTCGGTAAAAGTCGCCTCGTTTTGATCCTTTCCAGCAAAGAGGATCGAAAAAAATTCAAGGAGATGGATTTGAACGCTCTCTTGCAACGGGTGGATGGCTACATGGAATCGGCTGAAAATGCCAAGCACGACACCACCATCCAAGACAAAAACGAAGAGTACGAAATCAGTTTTGTCAACGGGGAGACCCGGATTCAAGTCCGGGACAAAGACAGTAGCAAAAATTCCCGGGCGAAATCCCACTATTTCCGTTCCATTGACCGCCATGACACTGATCGGGATAGAGAGGACAAAAAACACCGTAGCCGTCGAATCGTGATCGATGTGTTCAACATGGATCTGGGGCTCAACCAATTTACGCAACCCGGCGGCAAGATACCCAATGGAACCAGCTATGATCTGGATCCACTTGGCTCACGCTACATTGCTTTTTCCAGCAATATAAAAGTGCCCCTGAGCCGCTCGGTCCGGATCAAAACTGGCATTGAATTGTCCTGGTTCAACTTCATGTTTGAAGGCAACCGGCGGGTGCGAAATACCGATAGTGGGGCCGAGTTTTTCCGTACGCCCGAAGAACTTGAAAAAAGTAAAATGACGGTTGCCTATGCCAACTTGCCCGTGATGATCGAGTACGGCCGCCGCAGCAATCTCTTTGGTTTTGGGGTGGGCGGTTATGTGGGCTACCGAATCGGGAGCTACACCAAGGTGATGGAGAACATGAACGGCGTGACCAACAAGGATCGCACTCACAACAACTTGTCTTTAAACAATTTGCGCTATGGTTTGAGTGCCCAGGCCCGGGTCTACCGCGTCACTTTGTTCTTCAACTATGACCTCAATTCGCTCTTTGCCCAAGATCGTGGTCCCGAACTCCAAGCTTTTGCCTTTGGCGTACGGATATAGTCAGGCTGTAAAAAAAGCAACGCTTGCACGACGAACCACCATTGGAAAATGGTGGTTCGTCGTGGTTTATGGGCTTGCCCAAGGGAGCGGGCTGAACTTTCCGTCAAAGATCCTTAATTTGCAGCCCAAAACCATTTTTCACTCAGATGGACATTCTCAAGAAACTATATTCCGGCTCACTCGCCCTGCTCACTGACCTTTACCAACTGACAATGGCCTACGGCTATTGGAAAGCGGGAATGACCGAAAAAGAAGCAGTTTTCAACCTTTTTTTTCGGAAAAACCCCTTTGCGGGCGGCTACACCATTGCTTGCGGGCTGGATTATGTGGTTGATTTCTTGGATAATTTCCATTTTTCGCCCGATGACATTGCTTATTTGGCCACCTTGAACGGCAGCGACGATCAGCCATTGTTCGAAGTCGGTTTTTTGGATTACCTAGCCCAACTGAAGTTTACCTGCAACGTGGACGCGGTGGAAGAGGGCACCGTTGTGTTTCCGCAAGAGCCACTGCTGCGGATCAAAGGTCCGCTGATCCAGGGCCAACTGATCGAGACCCCGCTGCTCAATATGCTGAATTTCCAGAGCTTGATCGCCACCAAAGCTTCCCGGGTGTGCATGGCCGCTCAGGGCGAGCCAGTGCTGGAATTTGGTTTGCGACGTGCCCAAGGCATCGACGGGGGCTTGGCCGCCAGCCGGGCCGCTTACATTGGGGGGTGTACCGCCACTTCCAACGTAATGGCGGGCAAACTGTTTGGTATTCCGGTACGCGGCACTCATGCCCACAGTTGGATCATGTCGTTCCCCAATGAAAAAGCCGCTTTTAAAGCGTATGCCCAAGCAATGCCCAACAATGCCGTGTTTTTGGTCGATACCTTTGACACGATCGAGGGGATTAAAAATGCCATTGAAGCCGGGCGCGAACTCGAGGCCCAGGGCTACAAAATGAGCGGCATCCGCCTCGATTCTGGCGACTTGGCCTACCTCAGCATCAAGGCACGCAAATTACTGGATGACGCGGGCTTCCCCGATTGCAGCATCGTGGCCAGCAACGATTTGGATGAAAACATTATCAGTTCGCTCAAGCAGCAAGAAGCCCAGGTCAATGTTTGGGGAGTGGGCACCAAATTGGTAACGGCCTATGACCAGCCTGCATTGGGCGGGGTTTACAAAATTGCGGCCATCCGCAACGAACAAAATGAATGGGATTACAAGCTCAAACTCTCCGAACAGGCCATCAAAATATCCAATCCCGGAATTTTACAGGTGCGCCGCTACTACGACGAAGCTGGCCTGTGCATGGCTGACATGATTTTCAACGAAGAGCAAGCCCCGGGCGAACATTCCACCATCATTGATCCGCTGGATGGTACCCGCCGCAAAAATGTGGACAATCAATTTGTCCATGAAGATCTGTTGAAGCCCATTTTTGTGCAGGGAAAACGGGTTTACCGCACGCCCGGCATGGCGGCCATACAGCAAAAAGCCAAGATCCAACTGGCCACTTTGCACGGCAGCATCAAACGTTTCACCAACCCGCACCAATATCCCGTTGGTTTGGAAAAAAATCTCTACGAACTCAAAACCAGCTTGATCCTGAAATTGCGGCACCTAGAATAGGACACGCAATCGATTGAAAATCAAGCGTTTTTTAATTCAAAAAATTGCATTTTTTACCCAAAAACCTTTGGATAAGTGGCCTAATCAGTGTATTTTTGCAAGTTACATTTAGAACGTAAAATGCAGGAACTCAACGACGACGAATTGGCCAAAGAGCAAGCCTCTAATGACTATTCAGCGGACAATATCCAAGTATTGGAAGGTCTGGAAGCAGTGCGAAAGCGCCCTGCCATGTACATTGGTGATATCGGGGCCAGGGGGTTGCACCACTTGGTGTGGGAGGTAGTGGACAACTCGATCGATGAAGCCATGGGCGGGTATTGCGATACCATCCATGTTACGATCCATCCCGATCAATCGGTTTCAGTTCTGGACAATGGCCGAGGAATCCCCACCGACATCCACCCCAAAGAGAAACGCTCGGCCCTCGAAGTGGTCATGACGGTGCTGCACGCCGGCGGTAAGTTCGACAAGGACAGCTACAAAGTTTCTGGGGGATTGCACGGAGTAGGTGTTTCATGCGTAAATGCCCTCTCCAAAGATTTGCAGGTTACCGTTTATCGCCAAGGCAAAGTTTCTGAACAAGCTTACAAAGCAGGCAAACCACAATATTCGGTTCGGGAAATTGATACCACCAATCAGCGCGGAACCCGCGTTCGCTTTTGGCCCGATGATTCCATTTTTCCTTCCGTCATTTACAAATACGAAACCATTGCCACCCGTTTGCGCGAACTTTCGTTCCTCAATGCTGGGATCCGGATTTTCTTTAGCGACGAGCGCGAAGTGATGGAAGACGGGGCTTTCCGCGCCGATGAGTTTTATTCCGAAGAAGGTTTGATCGAATTTGTCAACTATTTGGAAGGTACCCGCCAGCAACTGTTGGCCCGGCCCATTTTCATGGAGAGCAACCGCAACGGCGTGCCCGTGCAGGTGGCCATGACGTACAACACCGATTACGTAGAAAATATCCACTCCTACGTCAACAACATCAATACCCACGAGGGCGGTACCCACGTGACCGGGTTTCGGCAGGCCCTGACCCGGACGATCAAATCCTATGCCGATCGCACCGGCATCTTGGAAAAGGCCAAGATCGAGATCACTGGTGACGACTTTCGCGAGGGACTGACCGCCATCATTTCGGTCAAAGTGGCCGAACCCCAATTTGAGGGCCAGACCAAAACTAAACTGGGCAATTCCGAAATAAGTGGAATAGTCAACGTTTGCGTGGGTGAAATGATCAATACCTATTTGGAAGAAAACCCCAAAGAGGCCCGGCAACTGATCGATAAAGTACTCAATGCCGCCCGTGCGCGCGAGGCCGCCCGCAAAGCCCGCGAGGCCGTTCAGCGGAAATCGGTGATGGGTGGCTCAGGGCTGCCCGGCAAACTGTCGGATTGCTCAGAGAAGGATCCCGCCGCTTGCGAGCTGTATCTGGTGGAAGGCGATTCCGCTGGAGGATCGGCCAAGCAAGGCCGCAACCGGGCTTTTCAAGCTATTTTGCCCTTGCGTGGTAAAATCCTCAATGTGGAAAAAGCCCAAGAACACAAAATTTACGACAACGAAGAGATCAAGAACATGATCACCGCCTTGGGGATCACTTTTGGCAAGGAAGACGATGCCCGGGCCATCAATTTGGCCAAGCTGCGCTACCACAAAGTCATCATCATGACCGATGCTGATATTGATGGCAGCCACATCCGCACCCTGATCCTGACTTTCTTCTTCCGCTATATGAAGGAACTCATCGAGCTGGGCCACTTGTTCATTGCCCTGCCACCGCTTTATTTGGTCAAAAAGGGCAAGCAAGAGCAATATTGCTGGACAGAAGACCAACGTGAACGGGCGGTGCTGGAGATGGGTGGCGGGCGAGAGGATTCGGTCAACATCCAACGTTACAAAGGTCTGGGCGAAATGAACCCGGAGCAACTTTGGCAAACCACCATGAACCCTGATTCACGGAGCCTGAAACGGGTGGACATCGAGTCCGCCGCTGAATGCGACCACCTGTTTTCCATGCTCATGGGTGATGAAGTGGCACCCCGCCGGGCATTTATCGAGAAAAACGCCAAATATGCCCGCGTCGATGTGTAGAACGCACCCGCTGGATTTGAAAATTGACCACAAAAAAAAGATTGAGCATCAGCTCAATCTTTTTTTTGTGGTCAAGACAGGGAAGTTACCTAACCAGTTCAATCGCAAACATCAAAGTTTCTTGGCATCGGCCAGAAATTTTTCCAAACCCAAATCGGTGAGCGGGTGCTTGAGCAAGCCCGTAATCACATTGAGTGGGCAGGTGACCACATCGGCCCCCAGTTCAGCGCAACGGATCAAGTGGTTGGTATGGCGGATAGAAGCCGCCAATATTTCAGTGGCAAAACCGTGAGTCCGATAAATATGAACCATTTGCTCGATGAGGGCCAGTCCATCGTTGCCCACATCATCAATGCGGCCAATGAAAGGCGACACATAAGTAGCCCCGGCTTTGGCCGCCAGAATGGCTTGGCCCGCTGAAAACACCAACGTGCAATTGGTTTTGATGCCCCGATCCGAAAAATAACGAATGGCTTTTATCCCATCCCTGATCATGGGAATTTTTACTACGATTTTGGGATCGATGGTCACCAATTCTTCCCCTTCCTCTACCATGCCCCGGAAATCGGTCGAGATAACCTCCGCGCTCACGTCCCCATGCACAATATCACAAATGGCCTTGTAGTGACTAAAAATGGTGTCCTTCCCCTTGATTCCTTCTTTGGCCATGAGGGACGGGTTGGTGGTGACGCCATCCAAAACACCGAGTTCTTCCGCTTCGCGGATTTCGGCCAAGTTTGCCGTATCAATAAAAAACTTCATTTTCTGTGGGATAACAGTTTAAAAACAAGAAACTTAGCTAGCTTGACCCCATTAAATGGAACACGGTCAAAATCCTGCACGCAAAAATAAGGAAATGAAAACACGAAATACTGGGAGGGAGGAACAAAAAATAGCAAGCCAAGTATCGCACCGCTACAACCACTTACCTTTGCTACCTTCCGGTCCTGGAGGGTTTATAGGAGCTGGTCGTACCGGCTTGCTGGCACAAATTTAGTTCTGGTTTGCAGAATAACAATAGGTGACCAAAAAAATAAATGGTTGACCCATTCCCTTGGCCGGACAAATTGTTTAGTTGGAAAATAGGTTAATTTTGCGGCAACTTTTTGAAAACAGTTTTGAACAACACACATTTCATTTACCTTATCCAAAACACCACATTTAAGACATTGCTATGGGCTACATAGAACCTGCACCAATAAATAAAGAAAACCCTTTTGAGTCAATGATGGTGCGTTTTAACGACGCCGCCAAAATTGTTGGACTCGATGACGAAACGTATGAAGTACTAAAGCGGCCTCACAAGGTAGTCATCGTTTCGCTCCCCGTGACGATGGACAACGGCCGCAAAAAAGTGTTTGAGGGCTACCGGGTCATTCACTCCAACATCTTGGGGCCGGCCAAAGGGGGCATCCGGTTTGATTTGGGGGTTCACCTTGACGAAGTAAAAGCGTTGGCCGCTTGGATGACCTGGAAATGCGCCGTGGTCGATATTCCCTACGGTGGGGCCAAGGGGGGCGTGATTTGCGATCCCCGCTCGATGTCGGTCGGGGAGCTCGAGCGGCTCACCCGGGCCTACACCTCGGCCCTGGTCGATGTTTTTGGCCCTGATCAGGACATCCCCGCCCCCGACATGGGGACTGGCCAGCGCGAAATGGCGTGGTTGATGGACGAATATTCCAAGGCACAGGGCCGAACCGTCAATGCAGTCGTTACGGGCAAACCATTGGTGCTGGGCGGTTCGCTGGGCCGAGTAGAAGCTACGGGGCGCGGTGTCATGGTCAGTACCCTATCGGCAATGAACAAGATGCAGATCAACCCAGCCAAAGCCACTTGCGCCATTCAAGGATTTGGCAATGTGGGATCCAACACTGCCACCTTACTTGAGGAGCGCGGACTGAAGATTTGTGCCATCAGCGACCACACCGGTGCTTTCTACAATGACAAGGGGATCAACCTTGCCGCCGCAATTGCCTATAAAAATGCCAACAACGGTATTTTGCACGGCTTCAGGGGCGGTGATGACATTTCCAATGCTGAACTACTGGAATTGGCCGTGGACGTATTAATCCCTGCGGCCAAGGAAGACGTAATCACACTCGAGAATGCGCACAACATCAAGGCCCGGTTGATAGTAGAAGGGGCCAACGGCCCCACTTCTGCCAGTGCTGACAGTGTTTTGTTCAAGAATGAGGTATCAGTTGTACCCGATATTTTGGCCAATGCCGGCGGCGTAACGGTATCGTATTTTGAATGGGTGCAAAACCGGATCGGCTACAAGTGGCCGTTGGATCGGGTGAATCGCCGCACTGACCGGGTGATGAAAGATGCTTTTGAGAAGGTGTACAAAACGGCGGTGGAATTCAAGATTTCCCTGCGCTTAGCCGCCTACGTAGTGGCGATCAGCAAAGTTGCCGAAACCTACAAATACCGGGGCGGCTATTGATCAGCAAAGAGCCAGTAACGTAAATAGCAAACACCCCAAGAATTTTTGCCGATTCTTGGGGTGTTTTGCGCTCTGTCCGATTTGGCTTGACTTTCCATTGACCAACTAGGTAGATGGCTGAAGATCAATGTTGTTAATTCCGTTCGCTTGCGTAAATTACAATAGGTGTCCTTGCCAAAGCACTAGATAGGATGATTTTACCAACTTATTTGGCTAAATAAGTTAATTTTAATCTAAAAATATTTTAGCGTTAATGATCGCCAAAGCGTTTTTCACCAGCCGTAACGGCGATGGCCAAGCTGTTTTGCTTGGGTGGGAGGGGGCAGGTAGCAAAATCGGTGAAAGCACAGGGTGGATTGGTGGCCTTGTTGAAATCCAGCACGGTGGTTCCATCTGGCCGAGGCTTGTCGGCGTACAAGAAACGCCCCATTGGATACGTCTGTTTTTTGTTGGTCTGATCGGCAAATAAAATGAATAGCTCATCGCCACTCTTCACCGCATCCAACCGGTATTCTTTGCCTTTGAAGGAGAAAACCAAAGTCCCCGGCGATTCTTGCTGACTAATTTGTCCCAGCACATCCAAAATGGGAATCGTCTTACCATTGGTGGCCGGCTCCAACCGGGCCACCACTTTCCATTTCAAGCTGGCTGGATAAGTAGCAATGCCCTTAAACGAACGCAGCAGTGGGCTTTCCAGGTCACGCAAGCGCACGGCATACGCATTACCGCGCTTGATAATGAACCAGCGCAACGATTGGTGGCGCAACACCACTGTTTCTTCTTGATCAGGGGCAAAGAGCACGAATTTTTCGACCCGCTGTTCTCCTCGCCAGACTTCGGCCCCTGGGGCGATTTCTGCCCGCACCTGGCCGTTTTCAAGAATTAAGTGACCAATCATGCCAGCGCTTTTGCCCTGGGGAAACACCAGATCATTGCCGGGAGCACTACCAAAGGAATTTTTTCCCGGTTTCAGCCAAAATAATCCGGCCAAATTGAGCCATCCATTTTCACTTTTGAGCCCCGCGATCCGCTTGGCGCGCCATTCCTTGATCGCTTGTTGATAAGCGGCTGGGGTGTCTGGCGAAGAGCGGGAAAAGGCAAAACCAGCAATCATCAGGCCCATTAATACTAAAAAAAGCAACTTTTTGATCGGATATAAATTTTTCATGCAGATGAAGTTTGGGTGGAATGGGCGTGATTGGGTCTAAAGAGTCAAGGAATGAAGTTTAACCGTAAGGCCACCGTATGGAGTTTTGGCTCGGTCTAGTTGGTCAATGGCACAAAGTTAATGACAAATATTAGTTCTATCGTTTTAGTAGGTTTTTATCCCTAAAAAACCGTTTTGTGTTTGTGATAGACCATTCACTTATCCGGGGCGAAACTGCATTACTTTGCCAATAAATTTTTGACCTCGTTCAATTTAAGTAAAGCTTCCACTGGCGAAATGGTATTGATATCCAAATTTTTCAACATGTCTTTTACGGTTTTGTAATGTGGGTCAGCCGCTTCAAACAAATTCATTTGATAGAGTTGGGCTTTGGGCACTTCGCGCACCCGCACATTGTGGCGCTCGCGCCCGCTGTCCTTTTCCAAGTGTTGCATGATCTCGTGGGCCCGCAGCACCACTGGGTTGGGCATTCCCGCCATCTGGGCCACGTGGATCCCAAAACTATGCTCGCTGCCACCCTCGACCAATTTACGCATAAAAATCACTTTATTGCCCGCTTCCTTTACCGATACATTGAAATTTTTAATCCGTTTAAAATCGCCCGCCAGTTGATTTAGCTCATGGTAGTGGGTAGCAAACAGCGTTTTGGGCCGGAATTTGGGATGATTGTGCAAAAACTCCACAATCGCCCACGCAATGGAAATGCCGTCGTAAGTACTCGTGCCCCGGCCGATCTCGTCCATGAGCACCAAGCTGCGATCGCTGAGATTGTTGAGAATGCTGGCCGTTTCGGTCATTTCTACCATAAAAGTTGACTCCCCGCGTGACAGGTTGTCGCTGGCCCCCACTCGGGTGAATACTTTATCGACCAAGCCCAAGTGTGCCTCGCGAGCGGGAACGAAGCTGCCCATTTGGGCCATGAGGGCAATGAGCGCAGTCTGCCGAAGTAGGGCCGATTTGCCCGCCATGTTGGGTCCGGTGATAATGGCAATTTGTTGGTTTTCATCGTCCAACAAAATATCATTGGGCACATACGATTCGCCGGGGGGAAGTTGCCGCTCCACTACCGGGTGACGACCTTCGCGGATGTCAATCGTCTTGCCTTCGGTGATTACGGGACGCACATAGTTGAAATGCTCGGCCACTTCGGCAAAGCCAATCAAACAATCGAGCATGGCCAAGGCTCGGGCATTTTGTTGGATTGGGGCCACATATTCAGCCGCGGACTGCACCAAATGCTGGAACATTTTAAATTCCAAATCGTATATTTTGTCTTCGGCTGTTAATATTTTTTCTTCATAGATTTTTAATTCCTCGGTAATGTACCGTTCAGCATTGGCCAAGGTTTGTTTTCGGATCCAATCGGTTGGCACTTTGTCCTTGTTCGAGTTGCTGACTTCAATGTAATAACCGAAAACCTTGTTATAATTGATTTTCAGGGAATTGATCCCCGTTCGTCTAATTTCCCGCTCAAGGATTTGTTTCAAAAAGTCTTTGCCCGAGTAGGCAATTTGGCGCAGGCTGTCAAGCTCTTCATTGAGGCCATCGCGCATGATGCCGCCTTGATTGGCCAGCGCGGGTGGATCTTCTTGTAACTCCCGGTCAATTTTATCCAATAAAAATGCGCAAGGGTTCAACTGATCGGCCAGAAGGGCCAGCACCGGTTGCTGGGCATTGGCCAAGTGCAACTTGGTGGGCTGGACGTTGGCCAACGAGCGTTTCAGTTGCTGCATCTCGCGGGGGTTGACCCGCCCGGTCGATACTTTGGACACCAACCGCTCCAAATCGCCCGTTTGGCGCAGCAGTTTGAGCAGGAATTCCCGCTCATCTTCGTGGTTGGCGAAGAAGGCAACCATTTCCAAGCGCTCGTCGATCTTGGCCTTGATTTTTAGGGGCAATACCACCCACCGTTTGAGCAAACGGGCACCCATTGGGGTCACGGTTTTGTCCAATACTTCGATCAGGGGGATGCCACCTTCTTGTTGCGGTTGGAGAAGTTCGAGGTTACGGATAGTAAATTTATCCAACCACACGTAGCGTTCTTCTTCGATCCGGCTGATGGCAGCCACATGGCGAATATCGTGGTGCTCGGTGGCGGCCAGATAGTATAAAATGGCACCGGCCGCCACGATCCCCTCGGGCAAGTTCTCGATCCCAAAGCCCTTGAGCGAAGCCGTTTCGAAGTGGCGGGTAAGTTTCTCGTAGGCGTAATCATAGTGAAATACCCAATCATCAACCGCATAAGTGCTAAATTTTTCGGCGAAAGTGCCTTCAAATTGCTGGCGGAAGGCTTTGTTGTAAATCACTTCGGAAGGCGCAAAGCCTTGGAGCAGTTTCTCGATATGGGCCAAGTCGCCTTGGGCCGCCAAAAATTCCCCGGTGGTGACATCCACAAAGGCGATGCCCAACGAATCGCTGGGGCCAAGGTGTAGCGCGGCCAGGTAATTGTTGCGGCGGGTGTCGAGCACGTTGTCGTTGAACGATACGCCCGGGGTCACCAGTTCGGTCACTCCGCGCTTGACTAGCCCTTTGGCCAGTTTGGGATCTTCCAGTTGGTCGCAGATGGCCACCCGCTCGCCGGCCCGCACGAGCTTGGGCAGGTAAGTGTCGAGTGAGTGGTGCGGAAAGCCGGCCAGTTCGATGTGGGAAGCGGCCCCATTGGCGCGTTTGGTCAGGATAATCCCCAATATTTTGCTGGCCCTGATGGCATCCTCGCCAAATGTTTCGTAAAAATCACCCACCCGGAACAAAAGCAGTGCTCCGGGATACTTGGCTTTGAACAAATTATATTGCCGCATCAACGGCGTTTCTTTTTCCGACATGAACGTCTAATGATGATGGACCAAAACTCCCGCCTCTGCGGTAAAAGTATCTTACAGTCGTTTTAACGCTCGCCCGATTTAGCCCAGATAGCTGGCTTGGGTTTCTACCGTTACCCGATCCAAACTAAGGAGGCGGGCATGTAGCCCAAGCGTTTTGGGCAGTTCATACTCCATAAAATACCGCAAAGTGTGCAGTTTGCCCTGATAAAAATGCCGATCATCGTCCCCAATTTCGGCGTGCAGTGCTTGCTGGGCAACAAGCCCTTGTTTGAGCCACTGCCAAGCGATGGCCACAATCCCGAAATATTCCAGGTAAAGCGTGGCATCGGCCAGAAAGACTTCGGCGGGGACGGTTTTGGCCAAAGTGGCCAAATAATCTGTGATTGCGGCAAGCTGATCAAGATGGACTGCGAGTTTATCGGCTTGAACCTCCAGACTCGGAACGGCAATTGCTAGGGCAATGGTCTGGTTTACTTCGTTGATAAACAGCCGGAAAGCCTTGCCGTCTTCCATCAATACTTTACGGCCCAACAGATCCAAGCCCTGGATGCCAGTGGTACCTTCATGGATGGGGTGGATGCGCGTGTCGCGAAAAAACTGCTCAGCGTCAAAATCCTCCGTGTAGCCATAGCCGCCCAATACTTGAATCGCCGCGCTAGTGGTCTGGATGGCCATTTCCGAGGGATAAGTCTTGGCAATGGGGGTCAGGAGATCGAGCAGGAGAAAATAATCGTGTTTGGCCGGGCCTTCGCTCATTTTTTCGTGATCGGTGTATATCCCACACTGGGTGAGCAGCGCCAAGGAACCTTCCACGACTGATTTTTGGAACAACAACATTCTTTTTACATCGGGGTGCTGCGCAATGGCCACTTGGGGCGTCATTGGATTTTTAGCGGCCAATGGACGGCCTTGGGGGCGTTCGGTGGCATACTCAAGTGCGCAATAGTAGGCGGCCGAAGCAATGGAGGCCGCTCCCATGCCGACCCCGAGCCGGGCTTCGTTCATCATTTGGAACATGTAGGACAGCCCTTTGTTGGCCTCGCCCACCAGCCAACCCCGACAGTCGGCTTGGTCGCCCATGATTAAGTGGGCAATGGGCGCTCCCTTGTAGCCCATTTTGTGGTACATCCCGGCGGTAAAAACATCATTACCGATCAATTGGCCATTTTCTGGTCGTTTTTTCGGCACAACAAACAACGAAATGCCCTTTACCCCAACGGGTGCACCCTTGATCCGGGCCAGCATTAGGTGAACTACATTGTCCACCCCATCATGATCACCAGCGGAAATGAAAATTTTCTGCCCTTTGATCAAATAATACTCGCCATCGGTCGGCTCGGCCGAAGTTTGCACATCGGAAAGCGAGCTGCCCGCTTGCGGCTCGGTAAGGGCCATTGTGCCTTGCCATTCACCGGCCATCATGGGGGGAATGTAGGTTTGCTTTAGGTCTTGGGCCCCGAAAGTGCGAATCAGATTGGCTGCCCCAGTCGAAAGAAAGGGGAAAATGGAGGCCGAATAATTGGCAGCGCCCAAGATGAACCCGACCAAATTGGCAATAGTCACCGGGAGTTGCTGGCCACCCTCGGCGTAAGCGAAACTGGCGGGGATCCAGCCGCCTTCCCCGTAAGCCCGCATGAGGGTCCGCACTTGGGGGTGAACGGTGATTCTGCCGTCGATATATTCGGGTGGCTGACGATCCATTTCGCGAAAGAGCGGCAATAATAGCTTGTCAGCCAGCTGTTTGGCTGCATCCAGCACCATGTCAAAGGTTTCGCCATTGTGATCGGCGTAATAGGGATATTGGCAGAGATCGCCAACATGAAAAACTTCGTGCAACAAAAAACGGAGGTTGCGGGGACTCAGGTATGCTTTGGGCATGGCAGCAAAATTGAAAGCAAGCAAGTGAATGGCAAAACTAGTGGCGAATTTAGGGTATTTTGTTGATTATGACCAATGGATTGAGGCTGGATCGGTTTCAACTGGCGGGGATTTCTGGGGCAGCACCTCAACCCAGCAGGCATTTAATGCCCGCTAAAACACAATCAACTTGGGGAAAACCGATCGGCAGATTTTGATTTACTGACCTATCGGGTCACCCGATTTGGCTAAATTGAAGCCACTGTTAGTGTAGAGCAACTCGCCAGTGTTGCTCACGTAACTGCCGCCAATGCCGTGCTGTTGGAGCCGTTCCAGCACTGGTAGCACCCGATCCACTGGTTCCCGGAGCAGCACCACGGCTTCCACTAGCGTAAACTGTCCTTTTTTGAGGGCCAGTGCATCGAGCAAACGAACTTCCAAGTCGCTTGACTGGGCAGTCTGGGCGTTTGGCAAAGCGGCTTTTTGCCCTTGACTTGGGGTCAGCAACGCCTCATAATACCGTTTTTGCCAGCGGAAACCACCCCAAGCCGCCACAGCCCACGCGCCCACAGTCAACAAAATGGCCTCAAAAGCGGCCCCGCCCGAACCAAGAATTACCAAAGTCATCACCGAGCCTGCCGCCGATCCGCCAATGGCCAATGGCCAAGATCTAATCAATTATTTCGTCGACTGAATACTTTTTTCTTTCCATGTTGCGGTCAAATTTGGTTATAAATTGCGGGGATCGGAAATGACCCCGGTCAGGGCCGAAGCCGCCACCACCGCCGGGGAAGTGAGGTAGATCTGGGCATTTTTGCTGCCCATCCGGCCTTTCATGTTGCGGTTGCCCGCGCTCAAAACAATGTCACCATCGCCGGCCACTCCCGTGTGGATGCCCGCGCAAGCTGCGCAGCTGGGCGTGTCCACCGCCACTCCAGCGGCCACCAGATCGGTGATATAGCCCGCTTTGAGGCATTCCAAGAAAACGTGTTGGCTGGCCGGGACCAAAATAAAATTGACATCGCGGTGGACTTGCTTCCCGCGCAGGATCTCGGCCAAAATGGCAATGTCCTCGATGCGCCCATTAGTGCAAGTCCCCACGAAAGCTTTGTTGAACTTGCGGCCCACCACTTGCTCAACCGGCACCACATCATCCAGTTTGTCGGGCAGGGCCACGGTAGGGCCAAGGTTGGTCACATCCACTTCAAATTCCATGTCATAATGAGCATCATGATCGCTGGCCAACATTTGCCAGTCAGCTTTTTGCACTGGGCGCAGGTACTCCGCTGTTTTGGCATCTGGGGCAATGATCCCATTTTTCGCACCCAAATCCACCGTCATGTTGCACAAGGTCATCCTTCCGGCCATGTCCAACGCATCAATGGCCGGGCCGCAGTATTCCAATGCTTTGTAGATTAAATGGCCATTCCAGTGCATCATTCCCATGATGTGCAAGCTCAAATCTTTGGCCATGACGTAGGGCTGCCATTTGCCAACGATGTGGAACTTGACCGACTCGGGCACCCGGAACCAACACTTGCCAATGGCCATGGCCACGGCTGCGTCGGTCACGCTCACCGCGTTGCCCACTGCGCCCACTGCGCCGTAGGTGTTGGCGTGGGAATCAGTCCCAACACTGATTTTGCCGGGCAGCACGTGGCCGTTTTCCACCATCACCTGGTGGGCAATGCCTTGGCGGCCCAAATCATAAAAATATTTGATGTCGTGTTCGCGCACCACCTGTCGCCACTCGTTAAGCATCGTGGCGAACAAGGGGGTGGGAGGGGGCACGAGGTGGTCGGATACGCAGATGACCCGTTCTTTGTCAAAAACCTCTTTTTTGCCCAATTGGTGCAGGGCCTTGAACGTGGATTTGCCCAAATAGTCCATCGTCATCACGGTAAACGTGTCAGTCCACACTAGTTCGCCGGGCCGTACTTGATCCCGTCCACTATTGAAGGCCATTATCTTTTCGGTAATCGTCATTGCTGCCATGATAGTTCCTAGATAAGTTGATTTGGTGGATTGGCTAAGGGCAATACCACCCTGCTTATTGGTGGCTAAATTGCGCATAAAATTCGGAATGGCGATGTTTCACTGATAAAAACTGCTCTCTTGACCAACCACTCTTTTTGATTCGCCCATTGCCCTCGCTTTCAAAGTCCCGTCTAAGCCCACAACTACGGGCGTTTTCATTACTTTATTCATCAACCTGTCAGAAAGCTTATCAGATTGATTGGCAAGTTGAGTTTGTTCTTCTATTGTCCGCGCGTTTTGTCCACCATCGGTGCAGAGTAGGTGCGACCCGTGCGCATTGAGAAATTTAATTGGTCACAGCATTTAAAATAAATAAAAGACTACTTTTGTGATAAAAACAAACAAACTTCGGGCGATTAGACATTTTTCTAATAGTCTAAGTTGACTAGTTAAATACTGTTTTGGCAAATTTCGTCATCTGGTAATCTGTGCGCACAATGTACAACAGAAAATTTAACATCGTTCTCTAACCTAAAACCCTTTTTCTTTTTGAAAAAATAGCTGATATTGCATCCAATTGGGAATTACGGGCGGTTCGTGTCGTCAATTCCTTGAATTGTTTGGCCATATTTTTGTCATTTGGTCATTATAAAAATGGGCACAATCAGTTTTGTTTTGCTTTCGCAACGTGCACTGAATCAAAAAACTAGTCTGGTGACGTCCGCACATTGTTCTCAGCCAAAACAGTTGGGCCTGAAGGCAAGCTTAGGTTTGGCCAGTCCCAAAGATTCAATCTTTTTATCCATGTAAACGAATACAAAAAACTATGAAAACTATTTTAACTGTTTTTTTGTCGCTTTATCTGACCGCATCGGCGCTGCAGATCGCTCAGGCCCAAACTCCCTCCGCAATGGAGACGGTAATCCTTGCGCGGAAAGTGGCCGAATTTGGCTACGACCATAAGAACTCGGTCTGTCTGCTGGCAGCCGCCCAGATGATGTCCAGCGTCAACACCACTAAATTGGTGGCGACCAATGTTGAAAAGGGGGGAGAAAAATCCCAACCCCAAAACCGAGATCAGCCTTCAACCTGACAAGTTGCTGGCCGATGCCCAGAGTATGGCCAGTCAGGATCAGCTCAAGGAAATTACGGCTATGGCCAATAAAATTCAGGTCCAGCGCAGCCGGGGCGCTTTTGGTGGGCCCAAAGTTACCCAAGGCCAAAGCGTGGAAATGAAAGCTACTGTTGCCTACACCATTGACTTTAACGGCGGGGAAAAAGCCGAGCTGGTAGTCGTGGGCGATAGCGGGGCGATTTGGATCTGGAGGTATTTGACGAAGCCGGGAAGCTGGTGGCCAGCGATGTGGCTGGCACCGAAAAATGCTTGGTATCGTGGGTTCCGGCCCAAAATGGCAGTTTCACCATCAAGATCAAAAATATCGGCAGCGAAGAAAACCGCTATACTTTAATCACAAACTAATCTGAAACCAAGGTTTCAGTTCCCCGGCCGTACTTTCAGCTTTGCAAGCAAACTGGAAGTACGGCCGGGGTTTTAGGAGCGATCGGCACTTTCTTAGCTCTGTGCACAAAGTTTGTGCTTCGCCGCTCCGACAGAAGCACCACAACAGCTTCGGTTAGGCAAACTCGGCGAACTTTTCGCAAATGGTATGTTATGGGCTGCTTTTATTCTCGCATGCCATTATTACCAACGGATTTTTGGTCGGGATTTCCCCATTGGGTAACTTATAAAACGTTTACTATTGACTACAAAGTCGTCAGGTAACCCATTTTTACGGTTTGTCTTTTCGGCCTCCTTTACCAAACTACTAAAGGGGCTACATCTCCACCTTCAACATGGCCCCAATCAGTTCCCAACCTTGGATGAGGGCCAAAAGTTCGTCTTGGATCGAGGCGGTTTTGTCCTCATTGTACCACTTAATGATCTCAACCACATACTCTTCGTGGGTGAGTTCGCCCTTTTGTTTGAATTGTTGTACCATTTCATGGGCAGCTTTTGGCCTTGGCCCCCAAGTACCCAACTCCAACAACGTATTGGCAGTCAGGCAAATGAGCTTAGGAATGGATCGGGTCCCGTTGGTCAAGTAGGCATCCATGAGGGTCGGGTGATCATCGCGCAGAAGATAGCGCACCTGAATATGCGGCTGGGCCGCTTCGGCCATCCGCTCAATGGCTGGGATGTTTTGGGCTGCATCACCGCACCAACCTTCGGTCAGGACTAGCCAAATCCAAGGCGTTTCGAGCTTGGCCAATACCTGTTCAAGTTCGGGCAACAACTCGATCGTTTTGTCCAAACGCCGCATCCGCTGTACGTTCTGTTTGGTGTAGGTCGCCAAGCTTTCGTTTTGGACCGGGCCGGTGGTTTGCCCGACCTCCACCAGCTGATCGAGCAGTTGGCGGTATTGTTGATAATTTAATGCCTTTTCAATCAACGCATTGGTAATCAAGTCTGCCATTTTACAGGGAGTTCCACAAGGTGCAAGAGAGAGCAAGTTAAGCAAATTTAGCCGCTTGTGAAGCCTGAATTGGGTGAGGATTCCAATTTTTCACTTAAATTGCACCTGAACCAAGCGAAAAGTTGCCGTATTTTGGAAAATTTTATCGTTTCTGCCCGAAAATATCGTCCGGCCACTTTTGATACGGTGGTGGGCCAGTCGCACATTACCACTACGCTCAAAAACGCGATCAAGAGCAACCATTTGGCCCAAGCATTTCTGTTTTGCGGTCCCCGTGGAGTGGGCAAGACTACCTGTGCCCGGATTTTGGCCAAGACCATCAATTGCCAGAACTTGAGACCGGACGGTGAGGCCTGCAACCAATGTGATTCTTGTCGTTCCTTTAATGGAGGTAATTCTCTCAATATCAGTGAATTGGATGCTGCGTCCAATAATTCGGTCGAGGACATCCGCAGCCTGATCGATCAGGTTCGCTATCCCCCCCAATTTGGCACGCGGAAAGTGTATATCATCGATGAAGTGCACATGCTTTCCACGCAGGCATTCAATGCATTCCTCAAAACGCTGGAAGAACCGCCCTCGTATGCGATTTTTATCTTGGCCACTACCGAAAAGCACAAGATTCTGCCGACTATCCTTTCGCGATGCCAAATTTTTGATTTTAATCGCATCCAAGTGAAAGACATTGCGTCGCATTTGGCCAATATTGCCCGCAAAGAAGAAATTGGGGCTGAGGAAGAAGCCCTCCGGCTCATTGCCCTCAAAGCCGATGGTGCGTTGCGCGATGCCCTCTCCATGTTTGATCTCATGGTGACCTTCTCGGCCGATCGCAACCTTACCTATAAGCTAGTGATCGGGAATTTACATATTTTGGATTACGATTATTATTTTAGGATCGCCGAGGCCCTGATGGCAGAGCAAACTGCGCAAGTAATGCTCATTTTTGACGAAATTATTCGGCAAGGCTTTGATGGGCACAATTTTATCATCGGTCTGAACAAACACCTGCGAGACTTGCTCATGTGCAAAGACAAGGCCACAGTCCAGTTGTTGGAGGTGTCCAATGAGGTGCAACAGCGCTATTTGGGTCAAGCTATAGCAGCCCCGGTGTCGTTTTTGTTATCCGCGCTCCATTTGGGCCATCAATGTGACGTACATTTTAAAATGAGCAAAGATCAGCGCTTGCACGTGGAAATTGCCTTGATCAAAATGGCCAATTTGCCCGCCGCGATCAACCTCGTTCAACTCGATGAAGGGCTAAAAAAAAAACTGATGGCGGCAGCCTAACCCCGGTAGTTGAGCAGTCCAACGGTCATCAGGAAGTGCCCCCACCGGTGTCCAAGTTGGCTTCGCTCAAAACTACCCCCAAGTTGTCACTGGCTCCCGACCCCAAGGTTGCCAATCACCAAGCCCAAACGGCGCAAAAAACGGACGATCGGTCAATTACTCTGGAAGATATACCCTCGCCACCTTACCTTTCCTCGTCGGCAGTTGACCCACGGCTGGATAATAGGCAACCAAGTGAACCTTTAACGGTTGAACAGTTGCGCATTTGGTGGCTGAAATACGCCGAGAGTGTTCGGCCCCAAAAGCCATTTGTCCATAACGCGATGACCCGCCATGCCATTGAATTACAGAATGGTAACGAGATTGTTGTCAAGTTATCGAACCCGACCTTGGAAGAAACTTTGATGCGCGAAGCGATGCCCGGCATCGGGGCTTATTTGCGGCAACACCTTCAGATGAGTTTCCAGCTCGTGGTCGAGGCGGCCTCGCAAGTAGAAACCACTACGCGGCAGCTATATACCGCTTCGGACAAGTTTAGCCATTTGGCCGCCCAATACCCCTTGCTCAATGAGCTAAAAAGCGTGTTTGGGCTGGATATGGAATTTTAGGTTAAACGAAGGTAAAAAATATTGGGGCAAAATGATTTGCCAAGTCTATAAATTTATTCAAACTTGTTTTGTTGGTTGATTAAATTGCTTACATTCACAGACTCGCAAGGAGTCGCATTCGCAAGGTTTTCATTGACCAATCGGGCCAGTAGAAATTAAATGCCTCGGGTTTATGCCCCTGACAGATCTCCCAGCCCGCAAGCCAGTATCTTTGCCGCAGCATGATGTCCAATCCACAGGCGATCCTAAAAAAATATTGGGGCTATGATCAATTTCGGCCCTTGCAGGAAGAAATTATCGAGTCGGTATTGGGCGGGCGCGATACCTTGGCCCTGTTGCCCACCGGTGGGGGGAAATCGATCTGCTTTCAAGTTCCGGCCCTCATGCTCAATGGATTGTGTGTGGTGGTTTCGCCCCTGATCGCCCTGATGAAGGATCAGGTGGAGCAGTTGCACCGCCGTGGCATCCATGCGCGGGCCATGTATTCAGGCATGAGCCGCCCCGAAATGGAGGCCGCGCTGGATAGTTGTACTTTTTCGGAAAAAGGAGAAAATCCAGTCAAATTTCTCTATCTTTCGCCCGAGAGGCTGTTGACCGATGCCTTCTTGGGCCGGGTGGATCGGTTGCCGATCTCCCTACTGGCGGTGGATGAGGCTCATTGTATCTCGCAATGGGGCTATGATTTTCGTCCGCCCTACCTACAAATAGCGGCATTTCGCCAACGGATTCCTCTGGTTCCCTGTATCGCGCTCACGGCCACTGCCACCCCGCCAGTCAAACAGGACATCCAAGAAAAGTTGAATTTTCGGAACGGTCAAGTATTTCAGCAGAGTTTTGCCCGAAAAAACTTGTCTTATTCAGCATTTTACGAAGAAAACAAGGAAGCCAAGCTGTTGAAAATTTTGCGCAATGTGCCAGGCACTTCGGTCGTGTATGCGGGCACGCGCCGGCGCACGCAAACCATTGCCAATTTTTTAATAAAAAACAACATCAATGCCGACTTTTACCACGCCGGCCTCGATCATGGAGTGCGCAGCCAAAAACAGGAAGCTTGGATCAAGGATCGCACCCGGGTGATCGTGGCGACCAATGCCTTCGGGATGGGCATCGATAAGCCCAATGTGCGCACCGTGATCCACTTGGATCTGCCCGCCACGCTGGAGGCATACTATCAAGAGGCCGGGAGGGCCGGCCGAGATGGTAAACTGGCCTACGGAGTGCTGCTTTTCCACTATGAAGACACCGCCAAGTTACAGCAGTTTACGGCCCAACACTACCCAACCCCCGAATTTATCAAAGAAACCTACCAACAGTTGGCCAATTATTTCCAAATGGCAATTGGGAGCCACCATTTGGCCAGCTTGGACTTTGATATGGAGCATTTTGTTGGCAAGTTTCGGCAGGGAGACAATAAAGTAGGCCATTTGGCAGTATTCAATGCGCTGCGAGTGTTGGAGTTGCAAGGTTTTATCCATTTGAGTGAAGCCATTTACCAGCCCGCCCGCCTCCATTTCATTTTGCAAAGCCAAGAACTCTATAAATACCAAGTGGCCAATGCTCGCCACGATCCATTGATCAAACAACTCTTGCGGAGCACTGGGGGGGAAGTTTTTACCAATTTCATTGCGATTTCCGAGTCGGCGATTGCCCGAAATTTAAAAACACCCGTCGATGAGGTGATCACGCAGCTCGGTTTTTTGGATCAAGGCGGAATATTGGCTTACAGCCCGGCCAAAGACAAACCACAACTTACTTTCTTGACCCCGCGCTTTGCGGCCAACAAATTGCCACTGAACTTGGTGGAATACCAACGGCTCAAACAGCGCGACACCGAAAAAGCCGAAGCCGTGATCGCCTATGTGGGCAATGCCAAACGCTGCCGAACCCAAGCATTGCTCGCCTATTTTGGGGAAGAAACCGACCAACTGTGTGGCAATTGTGATATCTGTCTGGCCCGAAAGCGACTGGCCCCAGAGGTGGATTCAGGGCTGGCGAGGCGAATATCGGAGCTGTTGGCCACCAAACCGCTCCCCCCCGACCAGTTGCTGGAAACCTTACTGCCCAAAGATCGGGCTGGTTTTATCGCCATAATCCGGGCAATGGTGGGCAATGGGGAACTGGCCTACAATCCGGCCGGCGAGTTGTATTTGATCAATCCAAGCAACCGGGGCAGTTGACGGGGACTTTTCGCCCAATGCTGGTGGCAATTGGCGACACATTTGCTTGGACTTTATCGTTAACCGACCAACCCCGTTTCATGAACGTTACCCGCATTTTTCGTTTCTTGTTTTTTTTGGCGACCAGTTTGGCGGCCACCCAATCCTTTGGGCAAATAAACCAACAGAAAATTCGCGATTTATTTGCGGGTAAACGTTGGGGACTGGCACTGTATATCACCCAAATGCCCTTGCGCAATGATACGCTGTTCCGCACCCGCAATTGTGCCGAGGAATTTTTGGAGGTATTCCCAGATGGTAGTTTTGAGTCGCCCGACCTCAACAAGGTGGGCAAATGGGAAATCCTGAACGACTCAATGGTGTTGTTCCGGGGCAGTGGTGGGTCAAGGCTTCGTCAGGTAGTGATCAATTACTTGTCAGCAGATAGCTTAGTGACCACCGACTGGGGGCTAAACAATAAGCGGGGCCGGGATGCTTTTATCGAGACTTTCCGGGCTTGCCAATTGACCGAAAAGAATTTTTTTGACACCCGGGAGTCGTACACCATCACCAATACTTGGGGATTGAACCTTGGTTTTCAGCAATTTAGGGCTTCATTTGCCGAAATCGGGATTGGTCGGGGCATCTTCGGGCGCAAGGGCCGCGTGGTGATGCCCATGATCAACTTGGAACTCGCCCCATGGAGTGGAGTGTATGGGCTGGCTCCCTCGGTGATGGTGGAGGATCGGATTTTCACCTATGGCCTGGCCCTTGCGGGTTATACCGACAGCGAGAACACCTATTTCCGCCTTCGGCCCATGGCGGGATTTACGCTCAAAAGTTTGTTTGGGGCGGCTGGCTACACCACTCAACTATTTTATGGTTATAACATCGCAATTGGCGAAGTTTCTGATAATAAAATCAATCTCCACTCCATTAATTTGCGAATTCACTTGCCCTTTAGCCGTTCCACCCGCACCGGAAAATTCTCGCCCGATGAGGAATATGAGCGCAAGTGAAGAATGCCCACTCACCCACGTGGGCGAATGCTGATTATTTTACCCATTCGCCGTCCACCAAGCGCCAGATATTTAGTGGGTTGTCCGTTTGGAGTGCCTCGGGCAGAAGTTCAGCCGGAAACCCTTGGTAACAAACGGGCCGGGTAAACCGGAAGATGGCTGCCGTGCCCACCGAAGTGCTGCGGCTGTCGGTAGTGGCGGGGTAGGGGCCACCGTGGATCATAGCGTGGCTCACTTCCACGCCCGTTGGGAAACCATTGATGATTACCCGGCCCACTTTGATGCTCAAAATATCGACTAACTCTGCATACTCGGCCAGATCAGCGGGCGTGCCGTGGATGGTGGCGGTCAAGTGGCCAGTCATCGAAGCGGCAAAGTGCAGCATTTCGGCCCGATCCTGCGCCACAATGCCCATCGATGACGGCCCAAACACTTCCTCGGTCAACTGGGGCTGGGCCAAAGCAGTGGGCACATCGGTTTGCCACAGGGTGGGGCTGACTTGCCGTTCTGAAGTGGTAGTACCTTGGGCCTCAAGCAGCGCCCCTGCACCAGTCAATGTGTTCAGGCCATTCAGGTACGCTTGCCGGATTCCCTCGGTGAGCAGAAAGCCGCCGGAGAGTTGGCGCATGGTACTCGCCAGTTGTTCAGTAAATAGTTGGCTTTCAGGGCTTCGTTGGTGGACAAATACGCCGGGGTTCGTACAAAACTGGCCCACGCCCAGCGTAATGGCCCCGGCCAGTCCTTTGGCGAGTTCGCTCCCGCGCTCCCGCAAGGCCCCGGGCAAGAGGAAAACGGGGTTGATACTGCCCATTTCGGCATAGACCGGAATCGGGATTTCGCGCCGCACCGCCGCATCGTAAATGGCTTTCCCCCCCCGGAACGACCCGGTGAACCCAATGGCGGTGATGAGCGGGTGCTGCACCAAGGCCATTCCTACCGCAGTCGTAGCCCCGTGGATGAGTGAGAATATGCCGTCGGGCAGGTCACACTGGTGGGCCGCGCTGATGATCGCCTTGCCCACCAACTCGGAGGTGCTGGGGTGCGCAGGGTGTGCTTTGAACACTACCGGGCAGCCAGCGGCCAGCGCGGAGGCCGTGTCGCCACCGGCCACCGAAAACGCCAAAGGAAAATTGGAAGCACCAAAAATACCCACCGGGCCCAACGCAATCTGCATCTGCCGCAAATCGGGCTTGGGGGCGGGCTGGCGTTCTGGTTGCGCATGGTCGATGCGGGCCCCCACCCACGAGCCTTCGCGCAGGAGGGCCGCGAAGAGCTTGAGCTGGCCAATGGTGCGTCCCCGCTCGCCGATCAGCCGGGCCTCGGGCAGCGCGCTTTCAATCATGGCTGTCTGGATCAGTAAATCGTCCAAAGCCAATATTGCTGTCGCGATGGCTTCCAAAAACAAAGCCCGCCGCGCATCACTCAGTTTGCGATAGGTCCAAAACGCAGCTTGGGCCTTGTCCACTGCCGCGTTGATTTCAGCCGGGCTGGCCTCGTAAAAAACGGTGGACAATGCTTGGCCAGTGGCTGGGTCAGTACCGCGAAAAGTCGTGGAGCTGAGCTTAGAATATTCGTTGCCGATCAAATTTTCGCCTGTAATCATTGTAAGAGCTTTTGAAATCATCGTTATTTTACAATTTTAGTTAAAAACTGCTTCCTAACGATCCAACTAGGCACTTTTTTGCGATTTTTGTACTTCTATCCTTGATTTCCTCCATATCTAAATTCATTGTGCCATGCGATTACTTCAAAATATTGGCTTTGCCTTCACCATTAGTGCATTGTTTCTGCATTGCCAGAGTGCCCCTAATCAGGCCAGCCAAGTAGCGACCGATGTTCCGGCTGCCGTGTCGGCGGTTCCGGTCGTTACTGCCGCTGAATCAGAAATGGCCGGAACAGCCGATGGCCCACTGCAATACGTAAAGGATAAAAATGCCGATGGAACTGATAAATCATTGGAGCAAGCCATGGCCGAATTCAAGGGTAAAGTAGTTTACATTGACTTTTGGGCCAGTTGGTGCGGCCCCTGCAAGGCTGAGTTCCCTTTCTCCAAAACCCTGCACCAAAAACTGGAAAGCAACGGCGTGGTGTTTTTGTACGTGTCAATGGATCAGGACGAAGCAAGCTGGAAAAAAGGCGTGAACAAGCACCAAATGGCTGGTTATCACTTTTATCCGACCGAGGCCCAGCGCGAAGCCATGTACTACAAATATAAAGTGGAGGGCATTCCCCGTTACATGATAGCCGACAAAAAAGGCAATGTGGTCAATCCTGATGCACCGCGCCCCAGCCAAGGGAGTGAAGTGGAGTCGCAGATCAAGCGCTTGTTGTAAGTCCAGCTTTTTCCACTGTTGGAACAGTGTCCCGAACCGCCCGGAACCCAACTTTCGGGCGGTTGGTTTTTACTGCCCCCAAATGCAACGCTTTGGCTAACAACCACTTGTAGGATTTTCTCTGTCTTTCAGAATGGACGCAAGGCCGGTGAGTGGATGGGTACGCCTAAACACCGCCCTACATTTCGGAAATAATCTACGTATTTTTTACTATTTCCCAAATATTTTTTTCACCTTCTCAAAATCAGGATGAATTATTCCTATCTTTTCCAAATCTGCTATTTCTGCTAGAAATACCAGATCCCAAAGACGGTTGTCATCGGGAAAGTTTTTGCCTTTCCATTTCAGGTAGATTGCTTCGGCTTCTGCCCATCGATTGTTCAACAAATAACCTAATGCCAAGTTAGTTTCTACATCAATTGCCTCGGGATTTAGTGCTAAAACGTGTTTGGCAGCTTGTATCGCTTTTTGGGGCTCACCAATAAAAAGCGCATAAAAACTCAGCATAAACCAATTACTGTAATTTTTGCTATCTTTTTCTACTACTTTTTGTTGGGCTTTGAAAGCCTCTGCATAATCACCGTTTACATGATATCTATTGGCCATTTTAGAATAGTCTTCTGCAAACACAATTTCACAATCAGGTAATAGTGCAAGGATTGTTTTACGTTCTGCTGCAAGAATTCGGTTTTGGCTCAAATTTAATTCTGTTAAATTTTTCAAATCTCCAATTTGCACAGCTACTTTTTCAATGTTGTTATAACCTAAATTCAATACTTCCAACTTTCTAAGTTCTCTAATTTGGGGCGGCAAAGCGGTCAGTCGATTGCCATCTAAATATAATGCGGTTAACTTTTTAAGCTCCCCGATTTGGGCTGGCAAAGTGGTCAGTTGATTATTCGATAAATCTAAACGTGCCAAATTTTTGAGTGCCGCAATTTGAGCCGGTAATGAGGTCAGTTGATTACCACCCAAATACAAACTTATCAAATTTTTGAGTTCCCCGATTTGGGCGGGTAAACTGGTTAGTTGGTTGCCACTCAAATATAACTCGGTTAAATTTTTGAGCTCCACGATTTGAATCGGCAGAATAACCAGTTGATTGCTCCATAACTGCAGGCTTGTCAAGTTATTGAGTTCCCCGATTTGAGCGGGTAACGTGGTCAGTTGGTTTTTATTTAAACCCAACCATGTCAAATTTTTGAGTTCCCCGATTTGGGGTGGTAACGTGGTCAGTTGATTGCCATATAAACTCAAGCTTTCCAGATTTTTGAGTTCTCCGATTTGAGCGGGTAACGTGGTCAGTTGATTTCCATCCAAATTTAAATAGGTCAAATTTTTGAGTTCGCTAATTTGGGTGGGCAAAGTGGTCAGTTGACTATCACCCAAATACAAACTTGTTAAATTTTTGAGTTCCCCAATTTGGGTGGGCAAAGTGGTTTGCTTAGGAATGTTGATAAGTAGAACGCTTGCCTCATTATTTAAAGTAAATTTATCAGTAGACATCATCATTTTTTTCGGAAAATATTTGAAAGCATTACAAACACTTACCAAGTCTAAGTAACTATTTTCGCTTAAATTCAAATTTGTCAAATTTTTGAGTTCCCCGATCTGGGGGGGTAATATGGTCAATTGATTTTCTTCTAAATTCAAAGTATTTAAATTTTTGAGTTCACCGATTTGGACTGGCAAAGCAGTAAGCTGATTACCAGATACCATTAACCATGTTAAATTTTTGAGCTCCTCGACTTGGGCCGGTAAGCTGTCCAATTGGCAATAGGATAAGGATAGATACTTCAAATTATCCAAATTGGTAATTTCAGCGGGTAAGGTTTTAAAATTATTGAGTTCTAGGAGATTCCCATTCAAAATCAATATTTCCAATTGGCTATGGGCCAATATTTCCGAAGGAAAACTGTCTAATTGTGTGCCGGTCAAATCTAATGCCTTGATCTCCGTACTAAGATCCTTGAGGGCATAGGCGACTCGGTAACTGTTGCCAAGCGTATCTAGGTAGTATTCCTCTTTCATTCTCCCTACTTTTGTAAAGCCATTGCTGTATTCACCAAACTGTTCTGCCTTTTCCCATGCCCCCAACTTATCCACCTTATCCCCATTTTTGTCGATGAAATAAAATTCGCGGTCTTTAAATGCCAAAGCAAACCTATCGTAAGCAAAGTAAAAAGTGCTAACGATTTTATTCGCTTTTTGCAGGCCGTTATCAGCGATTTGTTTTTGCTTTTCCTTCTCATTTTTGAGTTGGTCGATTGCCGTTACCAGTTTTTCTATGCGAATCTTTGCCTCGTTTGCCCGGTCTGGGCAGGCAAGGAGCGCAGCAGTGTAGGCAGAGATTGCCGCTTGGTAGTCAGTACTTTGGAGGAATACATCCCCTTTTTTGAGCAGTCCATCAAAGGTACTGCATTGGGCGTGGAGCAGCGAGGGGAGGAACAACAGTAAGAAGACAAATAAGTATTTCATGATTTTCGCGATGTTTGACTTTCTAAAAGTTTTTGTGATACTTCTTTGCTTAGGAGAAACCGCTTGAGAGGATAGTTGCTACTTGAACCTCACCATATATGCGACAAAATTTACGATTTTTTTCTCGTTCTTCTTCGTAAACCAGATTTACCTTTACTAAACCTTGGAGGTATAGTAAAGGTAAATTGTACTATAAACAAAACTTTGTTTCACACTTGGGCAATCGCCCGCGATTTTTCCTTGATTTTCTTTGGAAATGAAATTTTCTTTTCTAAATCCAAACAGACAATGCCCAGCGTGCCGTTGTTGAGCCAGAAGGAATCTGATCCGGCCGAGCTTTGGGGCTAAAGAAGTGGTAAATACAAGGGCAGGCTTAAAATTCGGCGCTTTTGGGAGTGCGGGGGAAGGGGATTACATCGCGGATGTTGGCCATGCCGGTCACGAAGAGTACCAGCCGCTCGAAGCCCAAGCCAAAACCTGCGTGGGGGCAAGTGCCAAACTGGCGGGTTTGGAGGTACCACCATAATCCCTCCGAGTGCACACCCATTTCTTGCATCCGGGTTTGCAGTTTTTCGAGGTTGTCTTCGCGTTGGCTGCCACCGATGATTTCGCCAATGCCGGGAAAGAGCACGTCCATGGCCGCCACGGTCTTGCCATCGGGGTTTTGCTTCATGTAAAAAGCCTTGATGTCCTTGGGGTAGCCAGTGATGATGACCGGTTTTTGAAAATGCTTTTCGACCAAGTATCGTTCGTGCTCGCTTTGCAAGTCAATTCCCCAAGCAACCGGAAACTCAAATTTGCCCTTTCGGTGGTGGTTGGACGCCAACAGGATATCGATCGCCTCGGTGTAGGAGATGCGCTCGAAGTGGTTGCTGGTCACAAAACTGAGCCGGTCGATCAAACCCAACTCGCTCCGATCCTCGGCTTTCTTATTTTTTTCTTCATTGGCGTAGCGATCATCAAGAAACTTGAGGTCGTCGGCACAATGCGCAAGGGCGTAGCGGATGAGGTGTTGGATAAAATCCTCGGCCAAGTCCATGTTGTCTTCAATGGTGTAGAACGCCATTTCGGGCTCAATCATCCAGAACTCGGCCAAATGGCGCGGAGTATTGGAATTTTCGGCCCGGAACGTTGGCCCAAAGGTATAGATCTGGCCCAAGGCCAATGCGCCAGCCTCGCCCTCCAATTGGCCCGAAACGGTCAGGTTAGTACTACGGCCAAAGAAATCTTGGGTGAAATCGATTTCCCCGGCCTCAGTGCGGGGCGGATTGCCCATTTCCAGCGTGGTCACGCGGAACATCTGCCCCGCACCTTCGGCATCTGAACCGGTGATAATGGGCGCATGGAGGTAGAAAAACCCCCGGTCGTTAAAATACTGGTGGATGGCAAACGCCAGGGCGTGGCGAATGCGGAGCACAGCCCCAAAGGTGTTAGTGCGGGGGCGCAGGTGGGCAATCTCGCGCAAAAACTCCAGCGTGTGCGCCTTTTTTTGGAGGGGGAAAGTCTCGGCATCAGCTTCGCCCAGAACAACAATCTGCGCGGCCACGACCTCGACGGCTTGTTCCTTGCCCTGCGAGGCGACCAACTGCCCGGTGACCGCAACACAGGCCCCAGTGGTTACTTTTTTGAGCACCTCATCAAAAGTGGCTACTTCAGCCACCACTTGAATGGTATTTATGGTAGATCCATCACTAATGGCTATAAAATTCACATTTTTATTGCCCCGCTTGGTGCGTACCCAGCCTTTGACCACCACTTCACGGTTCACTTCGGTCGATTTGAGCAATTCGGCAATTTTAGTATGGATCAACATAACTGGTTGGTTATATAAAAATGAATGAAGGCACCGCCACGGTAAAAATGAGGGCAAAAATACACATAGCAGGCAGCTTTTGGAAGCGAAGTAGAAAATTTACAAATTTTTGTAATGAGGGTGTGCCGGAGTAGGGTAGGGGACTCCTCCCCAATGGCATTTCCCCTCGCTTTTATGTATCTTTGCCTAAAAAAGTCATGAACAAAAAGTTGATCCGTTTTGACTGGGCAATGAAAAAATTGCTTCGCCACAAGGCCAATTTCGAGATTCTTGAGGGGCTTTTGAGCGAGTTGCTTCGTTTTGATGTGCGCATAGAAAATATTTTGGAGAGCGAAGCAAACAAAGAAGATGAGTATGATAAATATAACCGGGTAGATATTCTGGTCAAATCCCAGAATGGAGAGCTGATGTTGGTGGAAGTCCAGAATGATTCCGAGGTTGATTATTTCCAGCGGATGTTGTTCGGAGTTTCAAAATTGGTGACTGAATATATCCAGCAGGGTGAACCTTATGGTAAAATTAAAAAAATCTATTCCGTCAATATTGTTTATTTTGGCTTGGGCCAAGGCAAGGATTATGTGTATGAGTACCAGGGAGAATTTGTTGGTATGCACGAAAATGACATCTTGCAGCCTACTGTTCTGCAAAAACGAGATTACAGCATAGAAAAAATAGCAGATATTTTCCCCAAGTATTACCTGCTCAAAGTTAATAATTTTACTAAAGTAGCAGAAGACACCTTGGACGAGTGGGTCTATTTTTTGAAAACCAGTGAAGTAGGGGATGGTTTCAAGGCCAAGGGGTTGGATAAAGCCAAGGAAAAAATGAAGTATGAGCAGTTATCTGATTCCGACAAGAAGAGCTACGATCGTTTTCAGGAAAACCGGCTGATTGAGCGAAGTGTGGAATACACCCGTGAAGAGGAAGCAAAATTACGCGAATTGGAGGTTAAACAGCGGGAGGAGGAAGCCAAGCAGCGGGAGGAGGAAGCCAAGCAACGGGAGGAGGACTTAGTCCAGCGAATCAAGCAACGGGAGGAGGAAGCTAAGCAACGGGAGGAGGACTTAGTCCAGCTAATCAAGCAGCGGGAAGAGGATGCCAAGCAACGGGAGGAGGACTTAGTCCAGCGAATCAAGCAGCGGGAGGAGGAAACCAAGCAGCGGGAGGAGGAAGCCAAGCAGCGGGATGAGGAAGCCAAGCAGCGGGATGAGGATGCCAAGCAACGGGAAGAGAATTTGATCCGGCAGGCCAATCAGCGTGAAGAAGAAGCTAAGCAACGGGAGGAGGAAGCCAAGCTGCGGGATGAGGAAGCCAAGCAGCGGGATGGGGATGCCAAGCAGCGGGAAGAGGATTTGATCCGGCAGGCCAAGCAGCGCGAAGAAGAAGCCAAGCTGCGGGAGGAGGATGCCAAGCAACGGGAAGAGAATTTGATCCGGCAGATTAAGCAACGCGAAGAGGACTTGGCCCTGCAGGCAAAACAGCGTGAGGACGAGGCTACTCTTGTGGGAATAAAAGCTGGGAAATTGGCGAGTGCAAAAACCGCCATCGTGGCCGGCTTGCCAAATGAATTGATTGCCCAGATCACTGGGTTGGCAATTGATGAAATCCAACAATTGCGTACCGAATGAGGCGCCGACTTTTCAGCTTTACGATTTCAGGAATGCTTGGACTCAATGCCCATTGACAAGTGCCGGGGGAGAAGTTGGGATAACCAAAGCAAGTTTCATTTATTTGTTTAATAATCAATGTTATGTTAAATAGAATGTTTCCTATTTGCCTTGCCCTGCTTCTGGGTGTTGCTTGTGCCATCCCGATTGGGGGCAAAACCAAGTACCCGATCGATGTCTTTTATGGCACCGATCTCCCTAACCGCGAATTTACCGAGCTTGGCCCAGTAGAAGTGCAATCCAAGCGCAAGAACCCGCTGGACAGCCGGTCGCCAAATGGCCGCTCGCTCGCGGGCATGAGCCAAGAAGAAAAAGAGCGGCTGATCTATGAGCTGGTGATCCAAGCGCAAGAAACTGTGAATGCCCAAGGGCTGATTGGCGTCGATTATAAAATGGAAATGACCCAAGAAAGTACAGTTTATAAAATTATGGGAATCGCCATTACGTACGAGAAAAAATGAGCACTTTTGCCGTTCAAGTAGCCTAATTACCTTTTTTAAGGGCCCTAATTGACCTATTTTTTGATGTTTTCCCCCGTTTATCCGCAATATAGCTCATGAAACTGAAGTTACTTTTTTCCATTTTAATTACGAAAAGTTTCGTAATAGGGTGCGCCGCCCAAGAAAGACTCTCACTTTCCGATGCCATAGCCAAGGGTTTGGCCCAGAACTTCGGGGTGCTGGTCGAGCAGAAGAATATCGAGGCCAACCGGAACAATAACGACTGGGGCGTGGCCGGTCGCTACCCTACCGTCACTTTCAACATTAACCAGAACAACAATTTCAACTACCTGCGCAACTCTGAACCGACCGCAGCTTTCCAGCAAGGGCGCACCATTAACAACGGGCTGGTGCCTTCGGTCAATGTGAACTGGGTAATCTTTGATGGGTTTCGGATCAATTTGACCAAAAATAGGCTGGCAGGGCTGCAGCGGGAGTCGGAAGGCAACGCCCGGATTGTGATCGAGAATACGGTGCAAGCGGTCATCATGACCTATTATGACGCAGTCCGCGCCCAAGAACGGCTCAATATTTTTGCCAAGGCCCTCAAACTTTCACGCGACCGCTACGAGTATATGCAGTTCAAGCGCGAAGTGGGGAGTGCGGTGATCACCGACGTGCTGCTGGAAAAGACCAACTACTTGTCCGATTCCAGCGGCTTGCTCAACCAAGAAGTGGTGTACCGCAGCGCCATCCGCAACCTCAATGTGCTAATGGCCGAGAAAGCAGTGCAAAAGCAATACCAACTGACCGATTCCCTGATTTTTGAGGATCAGCCCTATAACCTGGATGATCTCAAAAATAAAATGTTGGCCAGCAATAGCAATTTGCAGACCCAATATATTGTGCAAGAATTGCTCAAAAATGATGTGCGGCAGCGCCAGTCCGATGTTTATCCCATTATCTCGCTCAACTTGACGGGCACGTATGGCCAAAATCGCCAGAACTTGGAAGGGGCCACTTTTGCCAATGGGATACCCCGGCCCAACAATACCGCCATGACCCAAAACTATTTGGCGGGCTTGGCTTTTTCAATGCCCCTTTTCAACGGGGGCCAAATCCGGCGGGCCATTCAAAACGCTGGCATCATGGAAAGCATGGGCAACTTGCGAATTGACCTCCTCAAACTGTCCCTAGAGCGCGACCTTGCCGAAGCCCATGACCTTTACAACTTGCGCCGACAGCTCGTCAAAATCGCCCGGGAAAACAAGGCAGCGGCTGAGACCAACCTTCAATTGGCCGCCGAGAAATTCCGCACTGGGAGCATCAACTCTTTTGAATACCGGATCTTGCAAACCACTTATTTGGACATTGCCTTTGGGGAACTACAAGCCATCTTTAATGTATTGGACGCTAAAACCAGCCTTATGCGTTTAACGGGCGGGATCTTGAACGAGGGCGACTAGGGCCTCCCCCACCCTACTTTCTGTCCCTTCGGCCAAACAGGGAAAAATGCACATATCGTTTGGGCCTAGCCTTCAAATCATAGAACAAACTGTCCAAACTGACTACCGTGCGGTTTATATTGGCATAAAGCGAGTCGTTATAAATGAACTTGCCCATGCTCCCTTGGCCTTTGTTGATGGCAGCAAGGGTTTGATTAAGGCTACCGACCGTTCTGTTGGCATTGGCCACAGTGGCCGCCAATTGGAGAGAGTTGAGCGAGTCGGCAAAAGTGTTCATTTTGCCCAAAATAGGTTTAAGCGATTGCTCTGTCTCCACCAATGAATTGGTGAGCCGGTTTACATTGGCCATGGTAGTGGCCAGTTGACCCCGGTTATCGGTCATAATACCGTTGGCATTGGTGGTAACTTGGCTGGTATTGGCCAAGATTTTCTTGACCTCAATGCTCATTCCTTCGTATTCTTTCAATAAACTGTTCAAACTGGCAAGGGTTTGGTCCAAGGTGGCCATGACCGGGGTAGCCCTCGCAGTCAACATATCAGTAAGGCTGGCCACTTTTTGGGGATTTAGCGTATCGCCATTGACGAGGACTCTTCTGCCCGATTGAACAATCAAGTCAATCTTTTTGCCCCCGAGCAGGCCATCATCGCCCAAACTGGCTAAGCTGGAATCATTAAAAATCAATTCGCGCTGCACGTCCATGGCAACCAAGAGTTTATTTCCCCGGTCTTGCATGATCTTGATGCTGGCAACCTTGCCCACACTTAAACCATTGACATACACAGGATTGGAAGCTTTTAATCCTCCCACTTCATCATAAACGACGTAATAAGTGGTGGTAGAATCAAAAAACTCTATCCCTTTGAGAAAGTTAAAACCAAAATATAGGATCAGGCCGCTCACGAGGGTAAGGAGGCCAACTTTGACTTCGCCAGTTATTTTCACTAAGGTGAAGGGTTTGGTGACAGCGGCAAATATAGCTCTTTTGCCCTTATTTGCCTTCCTTGCTCATTTTGTAGTTGCGAAATGCGCGATAAATACCGGCCGCTATTTGGGCCTTGCCCTCGGGCTGGTTGAGGTACAGCTCTTCTTGGGCATTGCTGAGGAAGCCCGCCTCGACCAGCACACTAGGCATGGCCGTTTTCCAGAGCACCAAAAACCCGCTCTGTTTGACCCCCCGACTTTTTCGGCTGAATTGGTTTTTGAACTGCTCCTCAATCTGTTGGGCCAAAAGGAGGCTGTTGGCTTGGTAACCATTTTGATAATTGGCCATCAAAATGTAGGATACCTGTGAATTTGGGTCAAACCCCTGATAGTTTTGCTCGTAATTGGATTCTTTCAAAATTGAAGCGTTTTCGCGCATGGCCACCCCCAAGTTCTCATCGGCCAGCCCCAAGCCCATCACAAAAGTTTCGGTGCCATAGATTTCGGGCGAAGTGCTGGCATTGCAATGAATGGAAATAAACAGATCCGCCGCATTGCGGTTGGCGATCCGGGCGCGTTCGGCCAGATCGACAAACACGTCGGTCTGGCGGGTATAGATCACCCGAACATCGGGGAAATGGGCCTTGATGATTGCCCCTGTTTCCAGGGCAATGTCCAAAGCAATGTTTTTTTCCATGCTGATCTTTCCCAAACAACCGGGATCTTTGCCCCCGTGCCCCGGATCAATCACCACGGTGCGAACCAAGTTGGGCCTACCATTCATACTCGTTAGGGAGGGAAAGGCCAGACTTATGGCCCCAGAAAGAACAAACAGGATTACCTTCATGGTTTTGTTTGCGATAATTAGTGTTAAATTAGGGCAACAAAAGTTGCAGTTATTTCTCGATCAGCCTAATTTCGTAGAAAAATTATTAAATTTTTTGAAAAATATTAAAAAAATTACTCACGTTTTTGGCTTAATTGCCTGTTTATTGTGCATCTGCGCTGAAATTTACGGGCAAAACCCCGTACAGTCAGCCGGGGATCGCAGTGAATTGGCCAAGCAGGACACGCTCAAAAACCGCGCCCTCCGCGATTCAACCCGCCAGGTGGCCTTGCCCCAGGGCGATATCAGCACCACCATTATTTATTCGGCCAAAGATTCGCTCCGCTTCGATGTGCGCCAGCGAAAGGTGTACCTATTTGGCGAAGCTAAAGTTACCTATGGCGACATTTCGATGAATGCGGCCAACATCGAGATCGATTGGGTGGCCAACACGGTCAAAGCTTATGGCCAAAAGGATTCCACGGGCAAAGAAATCGGCACCCCGGAGTTCAAAGAAGGTGCTGAAACCTACAAATCCAAGATGATGACCTATAATTTCAAGAGCAGAAAAGGGATTATTTCCAAGATCAATACCAAATATGGCGAGGGTTTCATTGTGGGTGAACGGGTCAAAAAGGACGAAAATGACAATTTGTTCCTGCGCAATGGGCTTTATACCACGTGTGACCTGCCCCTCCCCCACTACGGGATCCGGTCGCGCAAGATGAAAGTGGTGCCCGGCAAAGTGGTGGTGGTCGGGCTGTTCAACTTGGAAATGGCGGGAGTGCCCACGCCGCTCGGTTTCGGTTTTGGCATGTTCCCGCAACCCAAGACAAGGTCGGCCGGTTTCTTGTTCCCCCAATACGGCGAAACCCGGGAACGCGGTTTTTTCCTGAGCGAAGGCGGTTTTTATATCCCGATTGGTGAATTTGTTGATCTAAAAGTAACCGGGGAAATTTTTACCCGGGGGGGCTGGGGGCTGGGGGCGCAAAGTACTTACATCAAAAAATACGCATTTACCGGCAATTTTATGTTCCGGTACAACCGCCGCGTGAACGAAGTGCCCGGCCGGTTGGAAAATTCGGTCGTGAATGACTTCAACGTCACTTGGTCGCACACGCCCCAGAGCAAGGGCAACGGGCGGTTCAGTGCCAGTGTGAACGCGGGCACTAATACCTATGGGCGCAACAACGCGCCATTGGTGCAAAATTTTCAGTCATCGGCCTTCAACTCAAATGTCTCGTACAATTACACTTTTGCGGGCACGCCCTTCACTGCCGGGGTCAACCTTCGCCACGAACAAAATGTGGTGAGCAAAATTGTCAGTATATTCCCCGAGGCCAATTTTGGGATGAGCCGCATTTATCCGTTCAAAGGTAAAAATTCCGATAGCAAGTCCATCTTGAGCCAGTTGAACGTTTCCTACACCGGGCGGGCCCGGGCCGTGGTGACCAACCGCATCCAGGATGTGCGGTTCCCCTTTCTCACCCCCCGGGGTGATATGCTGCCCGGGGACACCCTGCCTTTCAACGCGGCCAACCTGACCCGGATCTTCAATGAAGCTCAGATCGGGGCCCAGCACGATGTGCCGATTTCAACGTCCATTACCTTGGCCAAACACTTTAACATCAACCTTTCGGGCCAGTACAATGAGACTTGGTACCCCGAACGCTATAATTTCCGGCAGGTCGACGCCATTTTTCGCACTGGCTCCAACAACCCCACCGATAGCATTTACCGTTTTGCGGTCGATACCTTGCGCGGCTTCTCCCGTTTCTACCGGTATAGCTTCAGCACGGGCATTCAAACCCGACTGTACGCTTTTTTCTACCCCAAGATCGGGCGGGTGGCCGCCATCAGGATGACGATCAACCCCAACATCGGCTTTAGCTACAACCCAGATTTCGGCGACCCGAGCTTCAGGTTTTACCAACAAGTGCGCACCGACAACAATCCAGCCACGGTGCCAGTCCAGCAATCACGCTACACCGGCATCTACGGAACCCCGCAAACCGGACGCGCCGGGGCCGTCAGTTTTGGCCTCACCAACACCTTGGAAATGAAGCTCAAGCCCAAAGAAGACACCACCGGCTTGGCCGACGACAAGAAAAAAGAGAAAAAGGACAATAAAGTGACCCTATTGGACAACATTAGTTTCAATACCGCCTATAACCTGGCCGCCGATTCTTTCCAGCTTGCCCCGTTCAATATTTCAGCTCGGACGAACCTGCTCAAAATTTTTAATGTCAACTTCGGGGCCATCTTGGATCCCTACCATTGGCAGCTCCAAGGGGTAAGCGAAGGCGCTGGGGCCAGGCAGGTGCAACAGCGGCGCACGCCAGAGTACGCTTGGCAGAAAGGGGGCGGCTTGGGTAGCATCACCAGTGCCAACATGGCCGTCAGTGCCCAGTTCAAACCGCCCCAAGCCAAAAAAGATCTGGAGAGCAAAAATGCCAGCGAAGTCGAAAATGACTTTATCAACCGCAACCGGCACCTCTACATCGATTTTAATGTGCCGTGGTCGCTCAGTGTCAATTATAACCTTTCTTACAGCCGGCAGGGCTTCCAACCGGGCAGCATCGTCCAGACATTGAGCTTCAATGGCGATGTGAGCATTACTCAAAAATGGAAAGTGCAATTCAACTCGGGCTATGATTTTACGGAAAAAGCCGTGAGTTTCACTCAGTTCACCATCACCCGTGACCTCCACTGCTGGGACATGAACATCAGTTGGATTCCGTTTGGTCCCCGGGCGGGCTACACACTGGACATCAACGTGCGCTCGTCCATCCTGCGCGATCTGAAACTCAGCCGCCGAAACCTTTGGTATTTCCGCTAGGCCCCGCTTGGATATTTTCGGGGGAATGGTGATATTGGCCACAAATTGACCACAACACGATGAAACAACTTATTGTCCCTTTTTTGCTCCTCTTTTCGGCCTGCCGGCCCACTTCCGAGCAAGGGAACGCCACTGGCCAGCCGGTAGCCCCAGCCAATGTACTGACGGCCATTGAAGCGGTCAGGGCGCGGTATGCCCCCGATGGCCGCGTGGCCTGGTTCAAAGTGACCGCCAAAACCAGTGGGGACAGCCTCTTGATCACGGGCGCCACCAACCTGCCTGCGGCCCAGCAAGCCTTGGACAGCGCACTAACAGCCAGTGGCACAAAGTATTACAACCAGGTGGATCTGCTCCCCGCCCAAGCGTTGGACGGCGAGATCGAGGCGGTGGTCAATGTATCGGTGGCCAACCTGCGCAGCCAACCCAAACACGCCGCCGAACTCGCCACTCAAGCACTATTGGGCACTCCCCTCAAAGTTTGGCAGAAAGAAGGGGGCTGGTACTTGGTTCAAACCCCGGATCACTACTTGGCGTGGGTGGATGGCGGGGCCATCATCCGGCAATCACCCGCCGATTTGGCCGTTTGGCTCGGGGCGGGAAAAGTCATTTTCACCCCGCTCTACGGCCAGTCGTACACCAAACCCGATGCCAGCGCCCAATCAGTGGGCGATCTGGTGGCTGGCAACATCCTGTTGGCCATTGGGTTGGAGCGCGGTTACGTGAAAGTAGCCTACCCCGATGGCCGAACCGCCTACCTCAAAGCCATTGAATGTGAGCCACTTGATAGTTGGTTGGCTTCGCGCCGGCCCACCGGGGCCAACTTGGTCAGCAGTGCCAAACGGCTCCTCGGCCTGCCCTACCTTTGGGGGGGCACCTCGACCAAGGGGGTGGATTGCAGCGGGTTCACCAAAACCGCCTACTTCCTCAACGGCCTGGTCATTCCCCGCGATGCGTCCCAGCAGGTGCACACGGGCGAAGCCGTGGACACCGTCGGCCATTTTGCGCAGCTCCGGCCCGGCGATCTCTTGTTTTTTGGCAAAACCGCCACCGATAGCACCAAAGAAAAAGTAATCCACGTGGGCATGTGGATCGGGGGCAGCGAGTTTATCCACGCCTCCAACATTGTGCGGGTGAGCAGCATGGATGCCCAAGCCCGCAACTATGACGCCTATGAGCACAAACGGTTTCTCCGGGCCCGGCGCTTGCTCATCGAAAAGCCCGGAGATGGCATTTTCCCGGTTGGGCAGGTGTTTGTGAAGTTAAAATAGGGAGGGTGGTGGCTAATTATCGTTGGAATTACCAGCCAGCTTGCCAATGAAAAGGGAACAGGATCTGCTCCCTCGCTCAAACTAAGCGAGAGTTGTGCCCGAAAAAAAATACCACAGCCCGAGTGTATTTCCGCTCTATTTGGAATGACCGCTTTGCGGCTTTATTTGTATTTTTTATTTTAATCCCGAAGGGATGTAATTATTGTAGAAATGAAAACCGAAAATCCATTGAGCCCCGAAGGGGTGAAACCATACCATCCCTTCGGGATTATACCGTGGTTTCGTGTTCTGGTTTCTATAATTATACCACCGCTTTGCGGTTTTGTTTATATTTTTTATTTTAATCCCGAAGGGATGTAATTATTATAGAAATGAAAACCGAAAATCCATTGAGCCCCGAAGGGGTGAAACCATACCATCCCCTCGGGATTATACCGTGGTTTCGTGTTCTGGTTTCTATAATCATACCACCGCTTTGCGGTTTTGTTGCGTTTGTCCGTGCCATAATCATTTCATACCTTTGGCGTTTACTCGATCCAATCAAATAAATATTTCTCATTGTATTCAATTTCAAACTTTTTTAAAAACTCCAAATACTCCTCCTGAAATGTTCTATTCTTATGGTGTTCTTCCTGATTTAAAATATAATCGTAGACATTCTGAATGTGTGAATGTGAATACGAAAAAGCACCGTACCCTTCCTGCCATGAAAATTTTCCTTTCACAAATTTCTTGTCATTGATAAAGTTGGAAGAATTATTTTTGATGTCTCTCACTAAATCAGAAATTGCCATGGAAGGTTTCAATCCTATAAATGCATGAATGTGGTCGGACATTCCATTTACGATAATTGATTTTTGTTCCTTGCGTTTAATAATTCCTGCCATGTATTTATGCAATTCATCTTTCCATGATTTGCCAATTAAATTCTCTCTGTCCTTTACTGCAAAGACAACCTGAATATATATTTGTGAAAATGTTCCTGGCATTTTACGCTGTAATAGTTAAGTTTATTTTGTAATCGGTTGCGAATGCTCTTTTGAATTTGGTTAAGCCACCCCTATCGGTAAACACTGGCAACTCTTTTAAAACGCTTTCATCCAAAGTCATGTTTTGTTTCAGATGTTCCTTAATGTAATCCATCCATTTTTGCTGTTCGGTGTTCAAACTTTTATTGGAAATTTTTTTTTGCATGGCTTAGTTTACTCTCGCCTCCGGGCTTGGCAAAGGGTTCCGATTCTTTCGCTGCATGTTTTACCATACTGACGATGTAAACCAACCATTTCCCTGTGATAAACTAGATTGTGTGCTTTCTGTAAATCATCCACAAAGAAAGTGTTTTCTTTCAGGTTCTTTTTGAGACCATTCAACACGTTGGTGCGTTTTAAAATTATGCGGCTGATTTTCGGAGCAGTTCGGTCACGAGACGGAATTTCTTACTTTTGGCGGCTACTCTGAGCTTGACCATCCGGTCGCAGTTGACCTTGTTGCGAAGTGATTTCTTGATTGCGCAGTCAAAACGGATTAATTTTTGTTCATAATTTTTTGTAAAATAGGGAAAATCGGGCATGGTTTTATTCTATTTTGGTTCATTCCGCAGTTGTTCTATTTGCTCAACTGTTATATTTGTATGTTTTGCTATTTCCTCACTTGAAAGAGCGGTTTGCAGTAGGTTTCTAGCAATTTCAACATTTCGCTCTTGCTTGGCCTCTTGCTTGGTCGTATAGCTTACGCTTTTCTCAATTCTGCGATTTTCTTGAAAACGGTCATATATCTTCTTGTCTTCGTCTGATAGTTCTTCATAACGCAGCTTTTCTTTTGCTTTGTCCAAGCCTTTTGCTTTAAACTCATCTTTTATTTCGCTATTTTTTAGGAAATAGAACCACTCATCGAGTCTATCTTCTGCAATTTTATTGAAGTTGTTGACTTTTAATAAATAATATTTCGGGAAAATATCTGCTATTTTTTCTACTTTATAATCTTGTTTTTGCAAGGTAGTTGGCAGTAACGTATCGTGTTCGTGCAAACCGATAAACTCCCCTTTATACTCATACACATAGTCTTTGCCTTGTCCTAAGCCAAAATAAACAATATTGATAGAATATATTTGTTTGATGGTGCCATAAGGCTCACCTTCTTTGATATATTCAGTCACTAATTTTGATACTCCATAAAGCATACGATGGAAGTAATCAACCTCAGAATCGTTTTGTACTTCTACCAGCATCAGTTTATTAGTTGCTGACTTAACCAAAATATCTACGCGATTATACTTGTCGTATTCATCTTGTTTGTCGCTCTCACTTTCCAAAATACTTTCTATCGTTACATCAATACGAAGTACCTCCGATAAAAAACCTTCCAGAATATCAAAGTTTGCTTTGTGGCGGAGCAATTTTTTCATTGCCCAGTCAAAACGAATCAGTTTTTTGCTCATAATTCTACGTTTTTGTTCTTAAGACAAAGATACAAATTTACCGGTGGACATCGCGCTTGATTTTGTCAAACCGGATAAATGGGCTGCAACAAGCCAAAACTTGACCGCCCCACATTCAGGTGCCTGAAAATCAACACATTTACCTAAAATGGGAAGGTTGGCTTAGCCCGAACTTTTGTGGCCTGTGCCCTTATTTGACGAAATTGCCCTGCCAATCAATGCCAATGCAGTGGAACGGATCCAAGATTTCGTCGATCATGGCGGCCAATTCGGCCCGGCTCACGGTCTGTTTGGAACGCGCCAAGTCCACTTGCTCGGCCAATACCGATTTGCGCCATTTCTTGGCGTTTTTGCGCAGATAACCGATCGGTGACTTGCCCGCCTGGGTCACAAATTCGCCCAAAATCTTCAGGGCCAATGCCGGGTCAAGGGGTTTGGTGGCCGGTATTGTGGGATTGAACCGGGGGTTTAGATCGCGCAGGCCCTCGGCCAGATCGCGGACGGTGGCCAGTGAATCGGGATAAAACCAAGTCCGGTTGGCCCATTTGTACGCTTCGCCCCTGCCTT
>JBBQXF010000027.1:0-44056 GCA_038209965.1 Cytophagales bacterium
ACCGTTGCCGTTGATGGTAACGTCGGGACCCACGCCCGCAAAACTGTTGGTGATAGCCGGCAAACCGTTACCGCCGCCAATGTTAGGGTTGACAATCGTGTTATTGACCGCAGTTAAATTATAGGTGCCATTGGTAGCCAAATTAATCACATCGGCTTCCGTATTTCCATTGGCGGTGTTGATGGCAGCAATGAGGGCGGCAACATCTCCGTTGGCAATGTTGAAAACGGCAGCTTGAGCACCAGACAGACAAGTTATCAAGCCGAACAGTAGAAGTATTTTTTTCATTTTGTTGAGAATTATTTGTGGATTTGGGTCTAAGTGAAAATAATTTAAGCCATTGACCAAACTTATTGTGTTGATTTTTAATACACTATTTATCCATTCAATGGAATTTCCAAGTTGTTTTGGGTGTGAAAAACCAGTTGTACTGGGGACCATTTTAGGCTTAACGGAAAATGGGTATGATTATTTTAAGATGAAATTGAAGTTTGTACTTTGTTAGTAGCACAAATCATGCAAAAAAAGCGAAAAGACAACTGGGCAGCGCCAGGTTGGTGATATTGGCGACTGGGTGCAACTTTCTGGTGGGTGGGATCTGGTTCCAGACCAAGATTGGCCAACCCGAACTGGTTGGTAAGCTACTGTGGCACGGGTCAGTCCCAGACAAGGCAGGGCTTTAGGTATGTACTAAATGGTATGAATCGGTAGTAAAGCCCGGTTAGAGCCATTGATTATTTGATGGAAGCATTGCTTGGCGGCTCTTGCCCGACCACGGGCTTGGGCAGCAAGCACCCGTTTATGGCCATCTCCGGCCCATTGGACAGTGGTAAACTTTATTCACGCAGCTAAACTAGACTTGAGCCCGGCTTTGGCCAACCAATCATTGGGCTACGCCATAACAGCGATCGAACTGCCCGCCGGCCCGCAAACAGGCGATTAGTTGGAGGATGCCCCGCTGTCCCCGCGTACCATACCAGCGTCCTACTTCATGCTGAGCGGTGAGGTAGTGGAGATAGACAGTGTGGGGGTTGCCAAAAAAACTTTTCGGATCGGTCAATCCACGCAGGGGAGGCGCATAAGTGCCGTTGATGGTCATGGCGGCCCATTCGGCCTCCGCTCCGGGAAATCGATAATCGATCTGCATGGCCAGCCCTTCGTCAAACCACGTGGGGACATGAAAGGTGCGGTAGTACCAGCCCAAGCGATCCAGCAGTTCCGCATGGACCATCTCGTGGGCCAGCACATCAACGTTCAGGCCGCGCCCATCCAATACAATGTAGCCGCCCAACGGTGAGAGGTGGGTCATCCCGGTTTGGGCTCTTTCACTGCCAAAATAGTTGATTGTGTGGCTGTCGGTGCCCGCAATGACTACCGGGTCAGATTGGAGGGAACCAAAAAAATCAATTACCCGCTTTTTGGCCAATGTGTGGTTGCGCAACAACGCTTGCCGCTCGGGCTGGGTCATGCTGGGGTGTACGTACAAGCGCGGGCCAATCTGATCCATGGTATGCCAATCGACAACCAGACAACGGATAAAACCGGCATAAAGCCAGCCATAGGTCATTCCCCCTGCGGTTATGCCAAAAATTGCCCCTAATGTCAATAATCGGAACCAACGCTTCATAAGGCAGAAATTGGGGAGAACAAATCATTTTAGAAACCAATCAAGCACATTTGTGGTTGTTTCTGACCGTATTGGGCTGGTTACCGGAAAAAATCGGGAGAAGAAAGCCCATTGTTGACTTGGCCAAACACACTGCCATTTCGCAAAGACCCACTGCGACAATCGTCATCGGACTGATGGGCTAGGATTAATGTAATTTGGGCGATAAATAAGGCCGGTTTTCTTGATTTTCAATGACTCATTTCTCTGGCAGTAGCAAGTCCATCTGGTTTGTGTACCCATGTAGCGGTCTTCTGACCACTGCCCTGACAGTCGTGCCAATCTTAGTCTCCCACTGGCAGCACTTCAGAAAATTCAATATCATTGATTTTTTTGCCAAAAATAGCAAAAAACTGACCGCTATCCGTTTTTTCAATGCGTAACCGGAAGTCGCGGGTCATGTCGTAATAGTCCCACATGATCACGCGCATGGGTTTATTGCCCAAGGCAGCGTTGAACATGGTTCCTTCCAGACGGTTATCGCGGTACATGGTAAAATCGGCGTACTGCATCACATTGGGCGGGGCAGCATTGAGGGTGACATACTCATCAAAATTTTTGTCAAGCATGTACAAATTGACAATGTTGCTGATATGGCAATACACCAGTGCCGATTCCCGGCGCACGGACAGGTAGATGAGATCGTTGTCATTGTTGAGTTTGAACTCTCGCTCCGAAAGGCCATCATTCCAATCAAATTGGATCCGGTTCACCACTTTCCACGTTTTCAGGCCATAATCAACCAAAAAACTGATGTTCAAATTTTCAATTGTGAGCTTGCTGGGGTCATACTCGGTCGAGTGGACTTCGCGGGGCTTCACCGTGGTGGACTGGGTCAAGCCTTGCCGGGCCTTGCCCCGGTTCAGACTGGGACTATTGCCCGTTTCCCGCTCATATTTGGTCATCACTTTGCGCAGGCACTCATCAGCAATTTCCTTGTTGCGGCTTTCGATCATGCCCGGAATGCGAAACAGATCAATAAACCACCAAATTCCAAAACCACCCAGTGAAAACCAAAAAAGCAATTGCAAAAGTATTTTATCCACGTACAAATATTGGATGGGGAGCATGAAATGCAGAATATAGGGAATTATCACCGTTTTCATCCGCTGGGTGTATTCCCGCACAAAATCTTTCTGATATTCGTCAGGCAGCACCGCCAGTTGGCTACTGACCGCAAAAGGGAGTTGGCGCTCTATTTGGAAAGGGACGACTGCGCTGGTGGCCATGAAAAAAAATAAAATGTTAGATCTGTGCAAATATAACCAAAACTCACCAAGTGTAATCGTATAAAATCACTGTGGCTCAAAAATCAGCTGCGGTGAAACTAGTTGGCAACGATGACCAGCTCGGTGCGGCGGTTCTTGGCCCTGCCTGCCTCCGAAGCATTACTGGCCACGGGTTGGATGGCCCCAAATCCCTGCGCCCGGATTCGGTATGGCTCTACCCCGCGCCCCACCAACAGATCGCGCACTAGCTCGGCCCGTCGCTGGGACAGCAGTTCGTTTTGCTTTTCGGGGCCAATGTTATCGGTATGCCCCCGGATCTCAATTTCCGCAAACGGATAATCAGCCAAAAATTGGATGATTTGATCCAATTCCACTTCATTTTTTTGCTCGATGTCCGTTTTACCGGTCATAAAATAAATTTCCATCACCCTCGTATCGCCGAGTTTGGGTGGATGCTGGTACTTGGCCGCCGCCGGCCGGCCGGCCGGGGCTGGTTCAATGGCAAAGAGATCGGCGCCGGGGCCTTCGCCAAAAGTTTCCACCAAGGCCATCAGCCCGCCCTCGGCCAATTCCCGGGAAAGGCCATAAGCCGATGGGGAGAAACTCAACTGGTAAAATTGGTGCATCCGGCGGCTAATGTCGGAAAATATGCGCGGAAAATCTTTTTCGGTCAGGGCATAGTAGTATTCCCCGTCGGTAATATGGGCAAGTTTGCTCAGGTATTCGTCATTTACCTTTTCCCCAAAGCCAACGGTATAAATTCGAATGCCTTTTTTGAGCACTTTGGTCAATACATCGATTTCGCTCAAATACGATTTCTCATTGCTGCCATCCGATACAATGACCAAGGCGCGCTGCATCAATTGGGGCAATTTGTCCAATTGGCTCACGGCGGCACTGATGGCGTCGTTCAGGGCGGCCCCAGGCTCGGCGGAGATGCTGTCCAAGTTTTGGAGCTGCAAGAGCAGGGTGCGCCGGTCTTTGCTCAGCGGGGCAAAAACTTGGGAATTGCGCACATACTTGAGCATGGCCACTGCGTCATACTCACGCTTTGCATTCACGAATTGGGCAAAAGCCCGGACAATGGCCGCTGGCCGGATGGGGCCTTGGGCGGCGTTGTGATCGGCCAGCAGGGCGAAAGCGCAGGGCACGCTGTCGGCGAGGCCCATTTCCCGCAAAGTAAAATCGGTGATGGGCAGCGCCTGGCGCGAATGGACGGGCACGGCGGCAAGTTTGTTCCATACCTGTCGCCAGTCTTTGGCAGCCGCTCCGGTAAAAAAATTGCCTTGCGCATCGGTGAGGTGGACATTGACATAAAACATCCGATTTTTGATAATAAAATTGCGCAAATGTAGCTTGCGCAAGCTCTGGCTGTTGATGTGCTCCTCAATGGGCCGATTTTGCTGGATAATTTGATTTTTGTAGGCCGCCCCTTCGGCTGGCGAGAGCAATTCGGAACGCTGGGAAATCAAGGCGGCGGCCGAGGGGGCGGGTAGTTGGCGAGTGAAATACTGGGCGGTGGGGAGCGTTTTGTCGGCCCCGGGCTTGAGCAGATCAGCCAAAAAGATGCTCCCAGTGTTCCCGTCCTGATCGCACACCACCACCCGGTCGGGCCGCAGGCAAAGCAGGGTGGTGGACGGATAGCGAAACACTTGACCGGTGAACGCGGAACGGAGCGCCAGTTCTTGGCCCGCTACTTGGCTGATGGCCCAGTCCAGTCGCGCACTCAGGTAATGTTCCGGTTCGCCCAGTTGGGCAGCCAGTGGCGGGAACTGAACAAACTGGACAAAGGATCCATCGGCCATATCAATGGCCGCAAAACGGGTCCCAAACTTGGCCACGAACAGGGAATCGCTCTGCCATTGCCACGCTTGGCCATTGCTCTTTGATTCACCGTTCTCATAGTTGAACACCCACTTGCGCTGGCCCAAATGTAGGACCCGGACCTGATTGGGATCATTGGTCACCACGGCGGCAAAGGCCGCGCCGGGCGAAAGGGTTACTTGGGCATTGGCCGGAACGAGGTTGTCCAGCACAAGTGCGCGGGGGGCCCGCAAATCGGGCAATAAATAACGGTTAACGGAAGTGCCCTGTTCGGATTGTACCAACGTCACGAGCTGGTTGGACTGGGGCAGATAGCGCAACTGGTTGGCTTCTATCTGCCCCAGGGGGCGGGTGTCGCCCGTTTGCCAGAAATGCCATGACCCGGCCGCCGTTTGGACGGCCAAATACGAGCCCATTGCCTCTACCTTCACCGGCTGCTGGGGCAAGTGCTTGTAAATCAGCAACTTTTTCTTGGGGGAAAATTGGTAAACCCGCATTTCATCGGCCAGTAATATTACCAGTGCATCGCCCGAAGTAATGGCTTGCACAATCGGGCTGTGCAGGCTGATCTCGTGTAATATTTTACCAGTTTGTGCCTGACAAACCGTAATCCGGTGATTGCTCTGTAAAAACAGCCAGTCGTTCCCTTCGTTAAAAGCGATATATTCTACCGGATCCCGATCGGCCAGCACGACTTCATGCAGTTGGAGGCCCAAACTCGGGTTGTAAATATGCATTACGTTCCTCAACTCACCGGGCCTGCCCGCGTGGTCACCAGCCAGTGGTTTACAATAGTTCACTGCCAACAAATGGCCGTCGTGGCTATTGGCAAAGGCCGAGAGCTTGACCGTGTGCCCCGAAGCGAAACTAACAAAAGGGAGAAGGATCAAGCAAAGTAGTGAGTGGGGCATCATTTTGTTTTTTACAAAATTAAGCATCTTCCACTCATTTTTTTTCTCTATGATCGCCCTGAAATCACCTAGCTAAGAAAAGACCCGCTATTGTACTATTTTATGGAAGGGCGGCCAGTTCCTTCTGTTCGCGGACGCGCAAAGGCTGGCCATTTATATCCCTGATGAGTTGTCCTTGTTCATTGCGCAGTTCATAGTCCCGGGTCAATTGCATTATTTGAAGATTTAGTTGAACGATAGTCCAAACGATTGCTTCGCCCGGTGTGTCATTGGCCGCATTGCGGGCGATGCTCAGCCGGGTGTCGTTTTCCAATAGCCGCCAAGTACCCTGTGTTTGTTGGGCTGACCCTGGGCAGATACTGGCGCCCTCGTCGCTAATGTAGGCATTGCCCTTGAAAAAAATATCAATATCATCTTTTGCGCAAGCAGTAACAAAGCCTGGGGTGATACCGATAGAGGAAATCAACGCACTGGTATAACTGACTGTTCGCCAACGCTTTCCCCCAGTGGCCACCAAGCGGTTGGTCTGGTTGCTGGAAATTACCACAAAAATCCGGTTGACGAAAAAAGAGCCCACCGATTTCACGTCGGTCGAGATCCGGCCGGCCCAGTTGGTAGTGTCACCCTTGACCACATCCAAAAAGTAAGATCCATCGGCCAGCCCAGCAAACCGCACTACTCCTGTCCGATCGGTCGCTGAGGCTTCTTTCACTGGGGAGCGGCCCGATTGCCAGTCTTCGCGATTGGCATAAATGCTCACTTGGGCATCCTGCACTTCCTCGCCCAAGCTACTGATTACATAAATCTCCAACACTGCGGTGTCTTGGCCTTCGCCGCAAGCCAGCAAGCTGCCCAAGGCCAGCAAAATGAACCAGTTTCGCGCCAATGCACCAGGGAATCGTCTCAGGTAAAAAATCATAACTCAAAAATACACGATTTTTTAGAAGGAGCGAGGGGAAAGCCAAAGCAAAAAAAAACCGGCACTAGGCCGGGAGTTGATTAGTTGTTCGGTCGACTAACGATTTTGCCCCGGGAGGGCAACGGCATTTGCGCTTTTAATTTGCGCCGCAGTACTTTTTTGCTCACGATGGCAAGCCACAAAGGCCAACATGCCACCAATACAAACCGTAAGTAGTATTTTTTTCATGATCCTAATCTGACTAGCTTGTTAGACGGAGCAAATGTAAAAGTTTTTCTGAGAAAAACAATAACTCAGCCCCAAAAGACGTTAAGCAAAACCGCACTATTGGTTCAAAGCCCCAGCCGCCGCTTCGTCCACCACGGCTATGGCGTGCCCCAAGCGCTGCAAGATACTGGCGGGCACTTGCTCGGTTACTTCACCACGCAACGCCTGCTGGATAATGGCGGCCTTGCGCTCCCCACTGGCGATGAGGATGGGCAGTTTGGCCTCTTGAAAATGCCGCAGCCCCAAGGTAATGCCGCCCGTGAGCGGAGTAGCTTGTGAAAAATATTTCTGTCCCACTGTTACGGTAATCTCATCCAGTTCGGCCAAATGGGCATAAGTGTCAAACGAAGTGCCCGGCTCGTTGAGGGCAATGTGGCCATTGAGGCCCACCCCGACCAGCATCAGGTCCAGCCCGCCCCGGTCAGCGATCAACTGGTTCATTTGTTCGCATTCGGCGGGCAGGTCGGCGGCGGTGGCATCAAAAAAATGGTACTGGTGGGCGGGGATTTGCAGCGGGGCCAAAAAATGCTGGTTCACTATGTATTTGCAGGAACCTTCGCTGGTGCCGTCCAGCCCCAGCCACTCGTCCAGCCCGACAAACATACACTGCGAAAAGTCAACCTTGCCCGCCTGGGCATCGGCCACCAAACATTGGAACACTCCAACCGGACTGTCGCCCGAGGGCAGGCATAGCAGCGCATTGGGTTTTTGTTGCACCAAATCGACGATCAAATCGGCAGTATGCCGTGACAGGCTGGCGTAATCGGGTAAAATGTGGATTTGCATATTGGCAAGAGTAAAAATGGATTGGGTTTTTGATCTGAACAATTTTTTTCTGTCGGTCTGTCGAGTTGCCCAACGGCTATTTGTACACTAATCTTACCGTCCCCAACAAACCCGATTCCACCAAGTTGACCTCTGCCCAAGGTTTCATCCACGCATTTGGCCCTTTGAGGATATTGGATTGGGTGCGGCGATGGGCAGCTGGGACTTTGGCATCTCCGACCATTCGGTTGTTCAGCGCATTGGCTACCTCTATGACCAAATAATTTTTTCCGGTTCTTAAATAGGACGTTACCTCAAAACTATACGGAAAGAAGCATCTTTCCCCTAATTTGTGTCCATTCAGCCAAACCTCTGCCACCTCTTTCACCTTGCCCAAGTCCAAGAAAATTCGCTTTCCTTGCGCCATGTCATCGGGCGTAAGTTCAAGGGATTTATGATAAGCGGCAATGCCCGAAAAGTAGTGGATGGCGGTATCTTGGGCAATGGTCCACGAGGTCAGTTCAGGAAAAATAGTCCGCATGGGCGCACCCCAGCCATGCGGGAAACGTACTTCCCATTCGCCTGTGATGGCTTTTTCCGAAACAATGGGGCTTTGCTTATCTGTCAGGGGTGCTTTCTTGGGATTTTTCCTAAAAACAATGAAAAAGCTCTCTTCAGACGCAATTTGCAGGCTGATTTGAGTAGTTTTTGGCTCTTTTTGTACCGTGGCGATGTCATAGAAACTGCCATCAACAGGGCTCCAAAGCTGGGGAGTTTTACCCACATTCCTGAATGTCATTTTTGCTTCAAAAGGCACATTTAGGACGTTTCTGACAAAATAAATATCGTCAGTAACCGTATGACGGTGGATATAATCCAATTTTGCGGTGTCCAAAGACGCAGTAAACTGAAAATCTGGGGTAATCCCTTTTTCGATCAACACTTCGCGAATGGTTTTGCCCCAAACTATTTTGCCCTTGCCGTATTTATTTTCTTTTACGTTCAGGCTGTCGCATTTGCCCCAAAGCCGGTTTGCAATTGCTTTGATTTCATTTTCTTTTTGCTGATAACTACTTAATGAATAGGTTTTTGTGGGTTTTCTGCCAATGATGGTAGCCCCTTCCAAGACCATTTTTTCTAATTTTTTCAGTACCTCGACATTGATTTGGTCTTCGTGGGGCAAAACCAAGACTTGATAAAACTGTCCATGGGGCAAGAAAATTTTGCCTTCTTTCACACTCATCAACTCTAAAATTGCTTCTGAATTGACTACATCATAATCGTAACCATTTCCCAAGGATGGATTTATATGCTTGGGTTTGACAAAATTGGGGGCTTGGTCACCGTAATAAAAGGCAACATCTCCCACAAAATCACCTTGTTGCAGCAGGTAACTGCACCTTGCCAAATAGTCATGAAAAGATCTGGATTTTTCCCACCAAGAGTTGTTCACGTGGATCAAAGTACCGAAATTGTACACCCAGCCGGGGCTACCTGCTTCGGCGGGTGTATGCGGGAAGGTATGGTAAACTACGCGGTTCAGCCCTTCACAAAACGCTCGGTCTGCCAAGGGTTTAAGCTCTTGGGGGCCCTCCTGCCACAGCCAAACACTGGTGAAAGATTCGGCCTCTACGTATTTCTGGTTGTATAGGTGCGAAGCGCTGGCAATTCCTTTGACGATTTGCAAACTCTCGAGTTGGGGGGTCTTGTTCCAAAACTCCCCCCTGGGCACGCTCAGTGTGCCCAATGCCTTCAAATCCTCAAAAGGCACGTTGTGGATAGGTTGCCCCGGGCCCCCGGCTTCTGCCCCAAACTGCAATCCGTATTTTTTACAAATTTCTACGCATTTGGCATAGTGATTCTCGATGATTAAGTCAGAAAGCAATTTATTGTAATCAAATAAAAAACGCTTGCTTATCTCTTCATTTACTACCGTTTTTTTATCCAAGATAGGCAAATATGGAATCATGCTGTAGCCCCATCTTTTCTGAAATTCGTTGACAATGTTGGGGGCCCAAACAGCCGAACTTGCCTCATAACTATCGGTGTACAAATATTCCAAAGAACGATTTTTGAGTGTGCCCAGCTCTTTTTGCAGCTTTTCAATGATGTACATCAGGTGCAATTCGGTTGCCGCTGCACTGAAGTGGTCGATCATCCTTCCTTTGGAATTGGGGCTGGGCACCATGAGTGCTTGTCCGGTGGGCGCGCACACGTAGCGCACCACTGCCCAATCGCCGGCGGGTGCGTCCCAAGTGAGCTGGCCCTTGGTGTCCATGAAAATTGAAATATTGATAATTTCTTGGGTAGTCAAAGACTTTTTATCGGTCGGCATTGCCAAAACGGCCACTTCCTGATAGAAAGTGGGCAAGCCATTAGCCCCTCGTGCTATTAGATTTTCCTTGTTGCCAGCTTGGTCTGGTAAACTGGGAAAAGGCAAATTTTCGCTTATTTTTTGACCGCCCTTGACTTTGGTTTCGCTTTTGAACAAACCCATGACCCCGTGTTCTGGCCTTACCCAATCGCCCCCGGCATTCCAGCTACTTGCGGTGATGAGTCCCAAACGCAACTTCAATCGTTCCCCTTCTCGGACGGCATGGGCAATTGCCTGTACGGACTGGTCGCTCATAAAAGGGGGCCCAGCGGGGATCATTTTTTCCTCATCTACCAGCACGCCCACATCCCAAATGTCAAACCCGGCCATGCCCTTTGCCTTTGCCTGTTCCATTTCGTAGGTGATTTGGGAAAGGGAAAAATTGCCGTTTGTCCAGTCCCAAAGTGCCATTGGACGGGCTTCAATCGGCGGGTTTTTGAAATTTTCTGCTAATTTATCAGGGGTGGTGTCTGACAAAAAAGTAAATGATAATAAGCAAAAAAAGAGGGTTGTTTTTTTCATATCCTATTTTGGGATAACTAAAGATTGCATTGCAAAAAGAAGCCAGTAAACCACCATTTATAGGCGATTGCCATGGATTTTTCCTAGTTGAAAGTGTACTTAATTAAAACGCCACAAAATCATTTTTTTCGTAATAAAATGTATGCTGAATCAACTAATCATAGCAATAAATTCCGCCTCGGAAAGAATGGTAACGTTCAGTTTTTGGGCTTTTTCGCGTTTGGCTGGCCCCATGTCATCGCCAGCCAGTACATAGCTGGTCTTGGCTGAAACGGAGGACACATTTCTGCCCCCGTGCTGTTCGATCAACAGTTTGATGGCCTCGCGGTCAAATTGCTGGAACACGCCAGACACTACGAAGGTCTTGCCCACCAGTTTATCGCTCAACTTGACCAATTCGTTTTCACTTTCGGCAAACTGCAAACCGGCGGCCCGCAATCGCTCCAAGTGGGCCAAGTTTTCGGGCTCGGCAAACCACGCCCGCACACTCTCCGCAATTTTGCCGCCCACCTCGGGGGCTGAGGTCAGTTCTTCAAGCGATGCCTTGGCCAAGTTATCAATATTTTTGAAGAAAATGGTCAGTTTTTCGGCCACGGTTTCGCCCACGAAGCGGATACCGAGGGCAAACAGCACCCGGCTGAACGGTTGGGCCTTGGAAGCCGCAATGCCCAGCACCACATTTTGGCTGGACTGCGCTTTGAAGCCCTCCAACTCCCGGATTTGTTCAATCCGCAAATCATATAGATCGGCGGGTGATTTGACCAGCTCCCGGTCAAAAAACTGCTCAATGGTTTTGCCGCCCAAGCTGTCAATGTCCATGGCCTTGCGGGCCACGAAATGCTCGATCTTGCCCTTGATCTGGGGCGGGCAGCCCTTTTCGTTGGGGCAATAATAGGCTACTTCCTCGGCCCGGCGCACCAAGCCGGTACCGCACTCGGGGCACTGGGCCACAAACTCGATCCGCAAACTGCCCGCCTGCCGCTTGGTCAAGTCCACGCCAGTAATTTTGGGGATGATTTCGCCGCCTTTCTCCACAAAAACCGCATCGCCCTGATGTAAGTCTAGCCGGGCTATCTCATTGGCATTGTGGAGGGTAGCACGTTTCACGGTGGTGCCGGCCAGCTTGACTGGGGCCAGGTTGGCCACCGGGGTCACGGCCCCAGTACGCCCCACTTGGTAGCTGACGGACAACAGTTCGGTGGCGGCATTTTCGGCCTTGTACTTGAACGAGGTGGCCCAGCGGGGACTTTTGGAAGTAAATCCCAAGGTTTCACGCTGCGCATAGCTGTTGATTTTGATGACAATGCCATCGGTGTCCAGCGGCAGATCCGCCCGCTGGAACTCCCAATGCTTGATATATGCCATTACAGCATCGATGTCTTGGCATTTCTGAAAATGCGGGGATACTTGAAAACCAGCTTTTTGCAAGAATTTCAATGATTCTTCGTGCGTTTGAAACGGCAAACCATCCGCTTGGAGGTCATAAACGTAGGCATCCAAGGTGCGCCTGGCCACTGCGGCCGAGTCCAGCATTTTGAAGGCCCCGGAGGCGGCATTGCGCGGGTTGGCCAAGTAGGTCAACAGCTTTTTTCCTTCATTGGTGCGCTTTTCGTTTTCTTTGGCTATTTCGTCATTGAGCCGGTCAAACGCTTGATGGCTCATAAAACCTTCGCCCCGGATCTCAAATTCAGCCGGGAAAGCCGCTTCGTTGGCGGGCTCTTGGTAAGGTTGCAGGTGTTTTTCGTCCACCCGCAGGGGCAACGTACGGATGGTCTTGAGGTTGGCCGTGATGTCATCGCCCTGATCGCCGTCGCCCCGGGTGAGGCCCTGCACAAACAGGCCATTGCGGTAGGTCAGGCTCAGGGCCACACCGTCAAACTTGAGTTCGGCCACATATTCATAGGGGGTCTCACCCAACATTTTTTTGATCCGCTGGTCAAATTCCTTCAATTCTTCTTCGTTGTAGGTATTGCCCAGCGATAGCATGGGCCGCTTGTGGGGCACTTGGACAAATTCTTTGGCAATGGCCCCGCCCACCCGCAGCGAGGGGGAATCGGGGAGTTGCCACTGGGGATATTCCCGTTCCAAGGCGACCAGTTGGGTCAACAACTGATCAAACTCAAAGTTAGGGATTTCCGAAACGCTGTCTTGGTAATAGCGGTGGTTATAGTGTTGGATCTGGGCCGAAAGCTCACGGATCTTGGTTTGGGCCTGTGCTGGGGTCATGGGAGCATGGGTAGTAAGACGGGACAAAAATAGCTTTTTTGGTTGCCAACACCACTTGAAAAAGCTCATCCATCGCCCTTGGCAGTTGATGAGCGCGGCACCAAGGTGGACTTGAGCACGATAGTTTCGTTTTGAGCCGGGGTATTTTTATGGCACAAGTTGCGGAAAAGGATCTTGGCTGCGGCCCGGCCCATTTCAAAGGCTGGCTGGGTGATGGTGGACAGGGGCGGATTGAGCAGGGCTGCCGTCTTCAGGTTGGCAAAACAGATCACTTTCAGGTCTTGTGGAATCCGCAGGCCCAATTCTTGGCACACCAAATAGACATTGATGGCCAGCGTCTCGACCGAAGCAAAAATTCCGTCGGGCCGGTGGGGCAAGCTGAGCAGTTCTTTGATCTTTTGGTACGCATGGGCTTCATCGTTGCCACAATGCACGATGTGCAGGGGCTGGATGTCCAGATCATGCTTGTGCAGGGCTTCCAAATAACCGGCTTTCCGCTTGTTATCGATGGACAGCAACGAGGAAATGGATAGATAAGCAATCTGCCGGGCCCCGTTTTGGATCAGGTGTTCGGTGGCGTTAAATCCGCTCAAAAAATCGTCGGTGGTAACTTTGGCGGTCTCAATTTCGTGGCACACCCGGTCAAAAAACACCACTAGCACCCCTTGTTCATTCAGTTTGGCCAAATGCTCATAGTCCTGGGTTTTGGCTGTCACCGACATGATCACCCCATCGGTCCGGCCACTTTGCAAGTGCTGGCAAATGTCGATCTCCTTTTGATCATCATCGTGGGTTTGGTAAATCAAGACGTGGTAGTGTTGTTCTTGGGCCACCGACTCGATGCCGTTAATGGCCAAAGAAAAGAAGTTATTGGCAATTTCGGGAACAATGACGGCAATGTGCTGAGTTTGGCGGCGGCGGAGACTGCTCGCATACGGATTGGGCTGAAAGTTAAGTTTTTTGGCCAAGCCCAGTACCCGCGCTTTGGTCTCCGGGCTGATCTCGTAGCTGTCTTGCAGCGCTTTGGACACGGTGGAAATCGATACGCCCAACTCGTTGGCCAGCATTTTTAGGTTTACTTTAGTCATCAAAATGAGCGGCTTACCCCAATAAAAAACTTCGTTCCGACAAGCAAAATCGCCAATATTGACCACTGTACTATATCGTTTTCGTAAATTTATACACATTGGCATTAGGAAACAAACGAGGTCTTCGATTAGATTTGTTTGGGAATCAACTAAGTTTAAAAATTAGCCCGGGATTCGATTTTTAAGGTGCAATAAGTTTACAATATACGGAACCACGAATATGAAAATGAAACTACTTTACTTATTAGTATTCCTCCTTTTGGGGAATAGCTTACAAAGCCAAGCCCAAATGGTCCGGGTGAGTGGCAAGGTGCTGGGCGACGATGGCAATGCGCTCCCCGGGGTGAACGTGCTGCTCAAAGGCTCCACTACGGGTACAACTTCTGATGTTTCGGGCACATTTGCCTTGATCGTCCCCTCAGCCAATGCCGTTTTGATGTTCAGTTTCATTGGCTATGAACCACAGGAAGTCGCCGTGGGCAACCGAACCCTGATCGACGTAACGATGATCAGCGATGTAAAATCCCTCAACGAAGTAATCGTGGTGGGTTACGGTACCCAGAAAAAATCGGATTTGACCGGTTCGGTCACCTCGATATCGTCCAAGGAAATCAAACAAGTGGCAGTGGCCTCGCTGGATCAAGCCCTCCAAGGCCGGGCCGCCGGAGTGCAGGTAACCCAATCTTCCGCTGCCCCGGGCGGAGGGGTGTCCATCCGGGTGCGCGGGGGAAACTCCATCCAAGCTTCCAACGAACCCTTGTATGTGATTGATGGAATTCCGATTTTCCCCGACAATGGTACCTTTGCGCCCGGAACCTCGGGTGGTGGGCAGGCCCAGAACGCGCTGGCCAACCTCAATCCCGGTGACATCGAATCGATGGAAGTGCTCAAAGATGCCTCCGCCACGGCCATTTATGGTTCGCGCGGGGCCAACGGCGTGGTGATTATCACCACCAAGCGCGGCAAGGCGGGAGCCACCAACGTGGACATTGAAAACTATTATGGCATCCAAAGCGTAAGTCGCCGACTTCCGTTGCTCAATGCCGAAGAATTTGCCACCGTTGCCAACGAGGCCCGGGTCAATCGGGGAGTTGCCACCATTTTTACCCCAGAGCAAATTGCGAGTTTTCGCAATAACAGCACTGACTGGCAGGATGAAGTGTTCCGCCAAGCCCCGATCCGCAACCACCAAGTAACGGTGAGCGGTGGCAGCGAGGGCACTCGATTTGCCATCTCCGGCAATTATTTTGGCCAAGATGGGGTCATTATCAATTCTGGTTTCAAGCGGGCTTCACTTCGGATCAACGTTGATAAAAATATTGGTAAAAAAATCGTCGTGGGCAACTCGATCCAAATTGCCCGCACTTGGAACAACCAACAAGTGACCGACATCACCCGGGGTGGGGTGGTGAACGGTGCGTTGGTTTTCTCTCCCACCTTGCCCGTGTTTGATGCCAATGGCAACTACACGTTTGACAACAGCGCGGTCCCCGGATCGCAGCAAGTGGGCAACCCCGTGCAGGATGCTGTGGAAACCTTGAACCGCACCATTACCAACCGGGTGCTGGGCAATGTCTATGGGGAATGGAACATTATGGAAGGGCTGCGTTTTCGGGCCTCTTTGGGGATCGACTACCAATCGGCCCGCCGCGATTTCTATGCCCCCGTGACCAACAACCGGGGCCGCAATACCTTTGGTTCAGCTTTGGCCGAAAAGAAAGACGTGATCAGCCCAGTGGGCACGCTCACCATGACCTACAACAAAAATTTTGGCGACGACCACCAGTTCACTTTCTTGGCCGGCTACGAAACCCAGTCCCAAACTGTGGACTTTTTACAGGCCAACTCGAGCAATTTTCCCACTGACGCACTCACTTCCAACAACATCGGATTGGGGCAAATCATAGGTACGCCCGCTTCGGGCCGCGGCCTTTGGCGGCTCGACTCTTGGTTTGGCCGGGTGAACTATACATTAATGGGTAAGTTTCTGTTTACCGGCACTTTCCGGGCCGACGGCTCTTCCCGCTTCGGTTCGGGCAACAAATGGGGCTATTTTCCCTCGGCGGCCATTGGCTACAACCTGAGCGAGGAGCAGTTTGTCCAAAATCTGAACCTGTTCAGCAACTTGAAAGTAACTGCCAGTTGGGGCCTCACCGGCAACCAGGAAATTGGGCTTTACCAGTCGCTCTCGCAACTGGGCACGGTTCGCTATCCGTTTGGCGAAGTTATCGTCATTGGCCAAGCCCCAGGCCGCGTAGCCAACCCCAACCTGCGCTGGGAAAAAACCAACCAATTTAACACCGGGCTGGAAATGGCGTTTTTTGACAACCGCCTGAGCTTCGAGGCGGCCTATTATTACAAACGCACCCAAGACCTGCTCCTCAATCTGGACCTGCCACGCACGACTGGCTTCAGCAGCATTTTACAAAATATTGGCAGTGTGGAAAACAAGGGCTTGGAACTGGCCTTTACCAGTTCCAATTTTGTGGGCGATTTTAAGTGGAATACCAGTGGCAACATTACTTTCAACCGCAACAAAGTGATCGCCCTCGGGCCTGGCGAAACCTTCCGCCTGGCCCCTGACACTGGTGATGGCCACCTCCAGATCGGCAACTCCAGTATTTTGCAGGTGGGATCGCCAGTGGGTAGCTTCTTTGGTTTGGTGACCAGCGGCATCGTCCAAACGGGCGAACAAGTACTGCCGGGCAGCAGTTCCTTTGGCACGGTTGGTCCGGGCGACATCCGCTATGTGGATGTGAACGGCGACGGACAGATCAACAACAACGACCGCACTATTATTGGCAACCCGCAACCCAAGTTTTTTTACGGTTTTACCAATAACTTTTCGTACAAAAACTTTGACTTGGCCGTTTTTCTGCAAGGCACTTACGGCAACGACGTTTGGAACGTGAACAGCCACGAACTCTACCGCAATGACGGGGCGACGAACAACATAGCCTCAACGATCGACCGGTGGCGGCCCGATGCCCAGAGCAGCCAGTGGCCCAGTGCCCGGACCAGACCGTTTGTGCTGTCCGACCGCCATATCGAGCGAGCTTCTTTCCTGCGGGTGCGCACCATCACCCTAGGCTACAACCTGCCCGCCGCCAAACTGAACCTCAAGTGGCTGCGCACCGCTCGCGTATATGTACAAGGTCAAAACCTGTTCACTTTTACCAAATACACCGGGTTTGATCCCGAGGTGAACTCACTGGGCCAAAGCTCAATCGGTTTGGGCATTGACCGGGGCACGTTCCCCATGGCCCGGATGTTTATGTTGGGCCTCAACGTAGGCTTGTAAATCTGGCTTACCGGAATTTGCCACCCCGACACAATGAACAAAGGGATTTGCCATCCCCTCCCAAAACCAAAAACGATTTCAAAAAGATGAAAACAAAACACACTTTATACTTGATTGCTCTAACTTCCCTCGGTCTGTTCGTGGGTTGTTCCAAACCTTTGGAAGAAAAAGTGTTCAGCTTTATTGCCCCCGAAAATTTTTACCGTAACGCAACCGATGCCCAAGTGGCACTCAATGCCGTGTATGACGGGATTCAGGGCTTCCACTTGGCCGACCGGGCCTATATGATCGGCGACATGGGGTCGGACGACACGTTTACGGGCGAGTTCAGGGGCAACCAAGACCGGATCCAGATGGATGAATTCACGGTTGATGCCAACAATGGGATCAACCGTGATCGGTTTGAGAACACTTACATTGCCATCAACCGGGCCAATGCCGTCATTGCCCGCGTGCCCACAATCAACATGGATGCCGCCCTGCGCGACAATATCGTCAACCAAGCTAAGTTTCTCCGGGCCATGTGGTATTTCGATCTGGTGCAATTGTACGGGGCCGTGCCGTTGCGCTTGGACGAAACCGCTTCCTTGACCGATGTGGGCAGTGCAAGAGTACCCGTGGCCCGGATCTATGACGAAGCGATCCTTCCCGATCTGCGGGCCGCCGAGAACCTCCCCACAACCCAGTCCAACCGGGGCGCGGCTACCCGCGGTGCGGCCAAGGCCCTGCTGGCTAGGGTATTGATGACCCGGGCCGGCAATACCCCCGGTTCGCCGCTCTGGGCCCAGGCCCGTGACAAAGCCAAGGAAGTGATGGATTTGGGAGTCAACCGACTGCTGGCCAATTATAACGATGTGTTCTTGTTGCAAAATGAAAACAGTGCCGAACACCTTTTTTCGGCCCAGTTCAGCTCCCAACAAAATGAGGGCAGTTCCTTCCAAGTATTTTTCCAACCAAGGGGCATCAATGGAATCGCGGCCAATGGTAACGGGGTCAATGAGCCCACTTTTGACATCGTGCAGGCTTTTGAGCTCACTGATTTGCGCAGTAACACGGCTTTTATTCGCGAATTTAGGTTGGCTGCGGGTGGTTCGCGCTGGTATGCCCCCTCGGGCAACTGTGTAGGCTCACCCACGCCCTGCACTCCGCGCCCGTACATTGGTAAATATTTTGAAACATCGCTGCCCATCGGCAACCTCAACTATCCGGTCATTCGCTATGCCGATGTGCTGCTGATATACGCCGAAGCCGCCAACGAAGCCAGCGGGCCCACCGATTTGGCCTATGATGCCCTCAACCAAGTGCGTCGCCGGGCTGGGCTGGCCAACCTGCCCACCGGGTTGGGCCAAGCGCAGTTCCGGGATCGGGTGCGGGCCGAGCGCCGGGTAGAGCTGTGTTTCGAGGCCATTCGCCGTTATGACTTGGTGCGTTGGGGCATTTTGTTGGAAACAATGCGGGAGCATTTCCGCCGCTTTTATCCCCCACTGGTGGCCAATGTGCAAGCCCATGAGGTGTTGATGCCCATTCCACAACGCGAAATCGATCTGAACCCGGCCATTGAACAAGCCGACCAGAACCCTGGCTATTAATCAAATTTGTAAAAAAGAACGAGTATTGGAAAAAGGGCCACCATTTTGGTGGCCCTTTTTTTGGGGTGGGTCTATTCTTTGGGCGGTGCTGGCCCCAACATCGGCTTGCCAAATGATGCCAAAATAAAACCGGCTTAGGAGATTAATAAGATCTACTGTCTTGGTTTACAATGACTTGCTTTATTGGTTAGTGAAAACCCGATTTTATTTGGGTTTGGACAGTGAAGGTGTTAGCCGAGCTCAACGGCCCAATTTTATGCGAGTTGATCTTTCAACTTGTTTCAGGCGGCTAATATTGGGCGTTGTAAAACCCTTTCTTCGAATCCCCAAGAATGGAGTCTCCAGCCGCTGGCCAATTAGCAGTCTTTGATGGGACAGGGCATCGGTTTGCCCCGTTTAACCTTTTTGCCGTTGCGGTTTTTTGGCCCGCCCGCACAAGAAATTTCCGAAGTGGCCACCGCCACCAACATGAACATTGCCAGCCAATAATGCCAGCCAAAGTTGAATTTGAAAGCAGTTTTGCGCATGGTTATAGTCCACTGTTTTGTCTGACGGGTAATTTTTTCTTTTTGTACTTGCCAGGTGACCAAGCGGTGCGCGGGGCATGATAACAGCCCGCCGAGGTAGCGAGTACCAATAACACCAATAATTTTAAAGCTAGCTTTCGCATCTTTTGGCTAAGTTTGTCCGATGAGGGGTGAATTACCACATTTTGACGACTCGGGTTTTCTTATCGGCTTTGGTCGATTTGCCCTGCCGGATCGATTTGGAACGGCGAGGGGTCCAAGCGGTGCTAGGGGAGTGAAAACATGAAGGCAAAGTGATCATTGCCAATAAAAAAAACACAATGTATTTCTTCATTTTTTTATGCTTTAAATATGCCCCAGTATTTTGAAATAAAAGCAAATTACGTAGATATTCCCAATCAAAAAATTTACCCTGCACTGTTGACAGTGGCGAATGGGAAAATTGTCCAGATTGTCCCGCTGGCCGAAGCTTGCCTTTTGTACCTATTGCCCGGCTTCGTGGATGCTCACGTTCACATTGAGAGCTCGATGCTCATCCCTTCGGAATTCGCCCGCTTGGCCGTGGTGCACGGTACGGTGGCCACAGTATCGGATCCGCACGAAATCGCCAATGTGCTGGGCCTGACTGGCGTGCGCTTTATGCTCCAAAATGCCCAACTAACACCCTTCAAATTTGCCTTTGGTGCTCCTTCATGTGTGCCCGCCACTCCCTTTGAGACTGCCGGGGCGAGCCTCAATGTCACCGAAATAGCCCAGTTGTTCACGCAAGATGGTCTCAAATACCTTGCCGAGATGATGAATTGGCCGGGAGTATTGCACCATGACCAGATTGTATATGAAAAAATCGCGGTGGCGCAAAAGTACGGAAAACCCGTAGATGGCCACGCGCCCGGTCTTCGGGGCGATCAGGCCCGGGCCTACGCGGCGGCGGGCATTAGTACTGACCATGAGTGTTTCACCCGGGAAGAAGCCTTGGACAAACTGGCGTGCGGGATGAAGATTTTGATTCGCGAAGGCAGCGCAGCCAAAAATTTTGCCGCTCTCGTGGATTTATTGACCGATCATTGGGAAAATATCATGTTCTGCTCGGATGACAAACATCCTGATAGTCTGGTGGAAGGCCACCTCAACCAACTGGCCAGTCGGGCCGTCAAGCACGGCATCGATGTGTTCAAGGTGTTGCAGGCGGTGTGCATCAACCCAGTGTTGCATTACGACCTGCCAGTGGGGCTACTGCGCCCCGGCGATCCAGCGGATTTCATTTTGGTGGAAGATTTGTGGGACTTCAAAGTGCACCAAACGTGGCTCGAGGGGCAGTTGGTGGCCGAGGCCGGCCAATCGCTGCTCCCCTCGGTGGCCGTTGAGCCGATCAATTATTTTCGGGCCACTCCCCAAGCAATCACCGATTTTCGCGTTCAAGCCACCAGCCAACAGATGAGGGTAATCGAGGTCTTGGATGGCGAATTGATCACTCGGACCTTGATCCTGCCAGCCAAAATTGTTGATGGTTGGGCGCTATCAGATCCGCAGAATGACATTTTAAAAATCACCGTGGTGAACCGATATGCCGCCGCTCCGCCCGCCGTAGCTTTTATCCGAAATTTTGGTTTAAAATCTGGGGCCATCGCGTCTTCGGTGGCGCACGATTCCCATAATATCATCGCCGTCGGTTGCGACGACGCGGCATTGTGCCGGGCCGTGAACTTGGTGATCGCGGCCCAAGGCGGTATTTCGGCTTGTGATGGGGCCAGCGAGCAGGTGCTGCCGCTCCCGGTGGCGGGCCTCATGTCGGCCATGGATGGCTATGAAGTGGCGCGGGCCTACTCTGCCCTCGACCAATTCGCCAAGTCGCTCGGCAGCCCGCTCAAGTCGCCGTACATGTCGCTCAGTTTCATGGCGTTGCTGGTGATTCCAGCCCTCAAGCTGAGCGACAAAGGACTATTTGATGGGGAAAAATTCACCTTTGTCGATCTCTTTGTTTAACTGCCATGCCCCACACCAACCGTGTTTTCTTTGGCCTGTTGCTAGCCTGCCTCGGTGCCGGGGCGGTCTTTCTGCTCCAGCACAACCACGGCGATGAGGTATTGGCCGTCAACCGCTGGCACTCACCTGCCCGCGATGTCTTTTTCAAGTATGCCACGTACTTGGGCGATGGCCTGGTTTGTTTGGCGATTGGCTTGGGCGCGTTGTTGGTCAAGTTTCGTTACGCTGTGCAGATCTTGGCTTCGTATGGCCTCTCCTCCCTGCTGGCCCAGTTGCTCAAGCGGGTGGTTTTTGCTGATACTCCCCGCCCTGCCGCATTTTTCAAGGATTATCCGCTCCAATTCGTGGACGGCGTGGACATTCTTTACGCCAATAGTTTCCCCTCGGGCCACTCCACCTCAGCTTTTGCCCTTTGCTTGTCATTGGCCTGCATTGGGCGCAAACCCGGTTTTGATCTGGTTTTCTTTGGGCTGGCCGCGTTGGCCGCTTTTTCACGGGTATATCTGGCCCAGCACTTTTTGGTCGATACCCTCGCTGGGGCCTGTTTGGGCACGGGGGTGGCGTGGTTGGTGGCGGGGTACTTGGCCCGGCAATCGGGGCAGGCTTGGCCAGAGCGCCGGTTGCGGGGGTGGTAGGGAAAGTGGGGTTTTGTAACTCAACAAAAAAGAGCAGATTATTGACCGAAATAAACTATTCTCAAACTTAGGGAAACAACTCCTGCGAATTATCAAAAACGCTCTGGGCTAAATTCGACTTTCATGCAACTTGCTTTTATCCAAAAAACGAATAAAGCTCTTTATGACTGGAACTCAACAACTAGGCACTGGTAAAATCGAAAGTTATCCGCTGATCGACTGCCCAATTTTTCACTTGGTCGTGCAATTTGGTCTTGGAAAATTCGTCAAGCTGATAGGCTGTCCTGAAATGAGCGCAAACCCGATCTTCTGAAATCCCTGATTCGATTTTAGTGTTTAGAAACTTAGCCAATACATTCATAAAATCATGTCCATTGCACAATTGGAAATCATGGTGGGCCTCATCGTTCAATCTTACAACATCGGCCAAAAGCTGATCTGCACCTATATCGGTACGTTTGGATTTGGCTAACACTTTTCCCAAATATGCTTGGTGGTTGATCTGGTTAGACTCAGGCTCAAAAAGATCTCCAAGTTTAATCCCTTCAAAATTTAATCCCAATCCATTTCGCTCATTGTACCAACGCAAATAACTAATTGCTCGGAGTGCATTAAGTAGTTTTTCCCTAATCAAATTATGCTCAGTTTTAGGTAAATCACAGAACTCATGGATGATGGCACTAAATGTCTGGTCAGAAGCAACCATCAACATTTCACTGTCGTGTAAGTCGGTAAAAAATAGGTTTGGTAAACGGGGTTGCTGATTATCCAAATGGGCAAAATCAGCGTCGCGGATTCCAATCAATTGTTTAGACAACTCATCGAGTTCACGTAAGCCCTTTTCAAGTTGAATCCACCCTCCCGGGATGGTTTCTAGCTTAACCTGCCTGTGTGGGTACAATTTACGAAACAGGCGCACATCACTATTGCCCTCCAATAGAATAAAAACTTTATCCATGTTATTGGGATGCGGAATATCCAATTTTAATTCATTCATTTTACCGGTGAGTGTAACATCTTTGCTTCTCATTGCATTTCTTGGGTTTCAAGGTTAAAGACCAAATCCCAGCGATCATTGATGATCTGGGGTGAATGGGTTGCCACTACTACCTGCATTTTTCGCAACTGAATGATGGCTTTCAAGTCATTCAGAAACTCTTTTTGCCAAGTGATGTGCAGGGAAATTTCGGGTTCATCGATCAGTACCAAGGTATTAGGTTTAGCTCTAAATAACAATTCATACAGCAACACTACCTCATGCTGTTCGCCCGATGACAAATCGTCTAGGTTCAATTCTGTGTCCTTTTTGGTAACGAACTGTTCGCCCGATGACAAATCGGCTAGGTTCAATTTTTTGTCCTTTTTGGTAACGAAATAAAAGCCTTTTTCTTTACTAATTTTAATGGTCTTAAAAGTAAATCGTCGCTCGTTGATGATACTGGTAAATAGTGCCAAACGTTGGATCAGGTCAGCAAAAACTTGCAGTTTTTGCTCGGTATCATTGAGATATACCAACAGCAACTTAGCATTCACGGGATCATACGTGGGGATTTCTTGTTCGCTTTCGCTCAAGCCGAAGGTTTTCAATTGTGCCTGCTTTTGGTGCACAGCTTCAAATCGGCGAGCAAACTCAGTTTCGGCGATGTCTTTGATTTTTTCGTCCAAAAATCGCTTGAGAAAACTACTGTCCAACTCTTGCGAAATTTGGAAAAATTGTTGGATTGTATGATTGATAACTCCGCTCAGTTCTACCGCATATTCTTGAATGGAATAGCTAGGGTAGTTTTGACTATTGTTGTGGCCCGACCTTCGCTTTGACAGTAACCCTTTAAAAAGTCTATGCTCTTTGATCAGATACACATTTAAGCTGGTCAATACGTTATTGATATAAGGATCGGTATCTTTCAGCTTTAATATTTTCATTACACCTTCGGGAAGGTTGCTAGTGTGATCCAATCTCTGAGCTTCGGGGGTCAACATTTTCCCATTTTTATAATCAATGTCATCATTGGTAATAGGAAAGCTACCCAGACCAAAGTTATCTGCCCCTTCATCAATACCCAAAGGCCCCGATAAAGTAACATCGTCCATAATACCGTTGCCTCGAAAAGAAATACCAACATGACTTACACTGTCTGCTTGCCTTATCCATTTGCCAATACTTAAACTTGAACCATTATCGAGATAAACTGTAATGTTTTCAAATACCAATTTTTGAAAAAAGTAGAATTCTTTATTGAACAGACTATAAATAATGTTTAAAATCATGGTTTTGCCAAATCCATTGGGGGCAGTAAGAATCAACAAGTCCTCGGAGTTGGCCAAAGGAATGTCATAATTAAGGTGATCAAATAGGTTGCTAATGGTTATCCTTGTAATTTTCATCTCTCAATTGGTAAAGTGGGCTTACTACGAACAAAAATAGCATTTCCGGCCCATAAACCAACGCAATGGGTTTACTTTTCAAGGACTTTGCTTACTTTGCCGTTCTTAACCATCACCCCCATGAACAAAACGGATCTGATCAAACCAATTGCCAAGCGCCTGATCAATAATGTATATAAAACGTTTGATAAATTGCTCTTGGCCATTCCCGAAGGCCAACTGGATTTCCGGGCCACGGAAGAAAACATGAGCTTTAAACAAATTGCCAATCATCTGTACCAGAGCGCCTTGGTTTTTACCAACGCCATGAAAACGGGCGAGGTCAATTTTGCTGATGTAACGCTGATCGCTTATCGGCCCAATGAAGTGGAATCGGCCGCTGAACTGGTGGCGTACGGGCAAAAAGTAAAGGATTTTATCCAACAAACGGTTGATTCGCTCACCGAAGAGGAAGCCACCCGCCTGATCAAGTCCAAGTTTGGGGAAATGAACGCCCTGCGAATAATCAATGTCATGCTGGAAGAGGCCATCCACCACCGGGGCCAGTTCACCATCTACCTGCGCTTGCTGGGTGTAAAGCCACCAAGCATTTATGATTACAACTAGGAAATGGCCGCCCCAGCCCGGCAATGAACACGCCGGTGGGGCAGCCGCACTTTCAAGCGAGAGATTCTTGTGGTGGGTTGCCCGTCCAAAACGGCTAGCGTTTTTGCTGCACAACTGTTGGCCAAACCATTTTTATTTAGGCCAACAATTTTTACAACCGCCCAAAGCCTGCATATTTTTGGGCAGTGGCCAGCCAAGCGCAGGTGCGTGGGCCAAGCGGAGGCACAACGACCAACAAGCCGAATTGGATCGTTGTCCGAAGCGTATCGGCTTGTCTATTTTTTCGCGACAGGTAGTTGGGTGGTGATTTTGGTGAGCGGGTCAAAAGCAAACTGATGAGCGGGCGAGCCGTTTTTTTCGGCAGCTTCGTCGTCTTCGATGGTAAAAGTATTGCCAGCATCCGACTTGATTCTCTCCAAGGGCATTTCACTGTTCACGACCAGCCGGTTTTGTTCCCAGCGCACCAACTCGATGCCCCCCGGATAGGGATTGAGCATAAAATGGGTTTGGTAGGATCGGGTGCGCACCACCTCCGCCACGCTGAACACCTCCACCCACGGATGGCCTTCGCCCACCATCATGAGTGCGCCAAATTGGCCATTTTCGGAAAATCGGACCTCGTAGGTACTCACTGGGAAATTCCCTTGATCGGCAAACGAACTGCCCAACAACCGGTTGACCCCAACCGAGTCGGTCAAGTACCAGAAGCTATGATTGGTCAGCAGCGTGTCATCACGGAACAAGAGGATGCACAGCTCGCCGGGCTGTTTTCTGCCCTCCCACTCCTGCACAACGGGTACGCAAACTGGCTGACCGGGAATGGGTTGGACTACCGCCGGTTCGCGCTTGGGGACAGCGGGCTGGCACGCAAAAGCGAGGCCCAAAAGGAGTAGAAAATATTGGTTTTTCATGGGCAGTTGGGCGGATGGGACAAAGGAGCAACAAAGTAGTCATTGCCCAGCGTATAAACAAAACGGGGCGTAGAATAATGTGTTCGAAATAGTTGAAACAGCAGATTGTCGGCTGGCCGTCCGCGACTGGCCGTCCGCGACTGGCCGTCCGCCAACCAGCCTGATCAATGGCTGGAAATGACATCTGCCAAGACCGTTCTCCCTATTCCGGGCTAAGTGGTGGGTGCGCCGACTTTCACCAAAAAGTAGTTTTTCTTGCCTTTTTGCACCAACAAATACTTATTTTGCAAAAGTGGAAAATCACCCAATTGGCTGTGTTCGTTTACTTTTATCTTGTTGATGCTCACCCCACCACCTTGCAGCATTTTGCGGGCTTCGCCCTTGGAGGGAAAAATTTCATGTTGGGTCACGACCGACAAGAAATCGGTAAGGCTCGGTTGCGATTGGTAATCGATAAAGGAGACTTGGACTTGGGGCACGCCTTCCATCACCGAAAGCAGGGTTTTCTGATCAATCGAGGCCAGATCTTCGTTGGTCGAGTTGCCAAACAGCAATGCCGACGCTTTCAGGGCCAGTTCATACTCTGCCCGCCCATGCACGCGTACTGTCACTTCCTCGGCCACCGCTTTTTGGAGCATCCGCAAATGAGGGGCGGCGGCGTGCGCCACTTCTAACCGTTCGATCGTTTGGCGGTCGATCAAAGTGAACACCCGGATGAGTTTTTTGGCATCTTCGTCACTGGCATTGAGCCAAAACTGATAGAATTGGTAGGGGGAAGTGAATTCGGGATCGAGCCATACGTTGCCCTGCTCCGACTTGCCAAACTTGGTGCCGTCGGCCTTGGTGACCAGGGGGCAGGTGAGGGCAAAAGCTTCGGCAGTCTCGCTGCCCATTTTGCGCCGAATCAGTTCGGTGCCGGTGGTAATATTGCCCCACTGGTCGGAGCCGCCCATCTGCAAACGGATATTGTGTTCTTTGTACAAATGGTAGAAATCGTAGCCCTGAAGCAGTTGGTAAGAAAATTCGGTGAAGGAAATGCCCGTCTCCAAGCGTTTTTTTACCGAATCTTTGGCCATCATATAATTGATGGTCAGGAACTTGCCAGCTTCGCGGAGGAACTGGAGGAAACCGATCTCCTTGAACCAGTCGTAATTGTTGACCATAATGGCGGCGTTGGCCCCAGCCCCAAAATCAAGGAAGCGCATCAACTGTTGTTGGATCCCGGTTTGGTTGTGGCCCAAGGTTTCCTCATCCAAGAATTGCCGTTCGCTGGCCTTGCCCGAAGGATCGCCAACCATGCCGGTGGCCCCACCCACCAAGGCCACTGGCCGGTGGCCGCAGCGCTGGAAATGCACCAAAAGCATGATAGTGGCCAAATTGCCAACGTGCAACGAGGACGCGGTGGGATCAAAACCGATGTAGCCAGCCGTCATTTCTTGGTTCAACTGCTCCTCAGTGCCGGGGGTCAGGTCGTGGAGCATCCCGCGCCAGCGAAGTTCTTCCACAAAATTCTTTTCCATCATACCGCGAAGTAAAAAAGAAAAGATGATACCGTCAAAGACAATATCATCTAACAAACTATAAGATTAGGATTAAAATTCTTGAAAAACACCCACTAAAAGTAATTACGGTTTTTGGTGGGTGTTTTAACCTGATAAGTGCAAGTGGGTTTATTAATAGGTTCAGTACATAAACAAGACCCAGCTTGGCCAAAAATGGTTGCACCATCTTTCCAAAAAATTGGATTTTATTTCAAATATCGAAAATCGGCCCCGGCGGGCAACTGCGCCACATACTCGTACATGAGCCGGATGCAATTTTCCAAGTCATCTTTGTGGATCATTTCAACGGTGGTGTGCATGTATTTGAGGGGCAACGAGATCAATGCCGACACAATGCCCTTGCCCGAATAGGCGAATGCATCGGTATCGGTGCCAGTGCTGCGCGATACTGCTGCCCGCTGAAAAGGGATTGCCTTCTCCTGGGCCACCCGGATCATATCGTTGAGCAATTTATTTTGCACAGCCGGGCCGTAGGTGAGCACCGGTCCTTTGCCACAGGCACATTCGCCGCTCTTGATCTTGTCGTACAGGGGCGATTTGGTGTCGTGGGTCACATCGGTGCAAATGGCCACATTGGGCTGGAGGCGGGCAGCCATCATTTCGGCCCCGCGCAAGCCGATTTCTTCCTGCACAGCGTTGACCACATAAAGTGTGAAGGGCAATTTGACTCCACTTTCGTGGAGGCGGCGCAGGGTTTCGGCAATGATCACGCCGCCCATGCGGTTGTCCAAAGCCCGGCCAACGTAGTATTTGTCGTTCAATTCCATTAGTCCATCTTCAAATGTGACCACGCAACCCACATGAATACCGAGATTTTGCACTTCTTCGGGGGTATTGCATCCACAATCAATGAACAGGGTTTTTTGCGTGGGCTTGAGGTCTTCCTTGTCATCGCGCACATGGACGGCCGGCCAGCCAAACACCCCCCGCACCGGGCCTTTGACTGTGTGGATCAGCACCCGCATCGAGGGTGCGATCACGTAATCAGAGCCGCCATTGCGGATCACGTAAATGTAGCCCTCAGGGGTAATGTAGTTGACAAACCAAGAGATTTCGTCGGCATGGGCTTCAATCGCCACCGAATAGTCCATGCCTGGATTTACTATCCCAACCAGTGATCCGTAGGCATCGGTCTGATACTCATGGATGTAGGGCTGGATGTAATCTAAAAAAACCTGTTGGCCGGCAGTTTCAAAGCCAGTGGGTGAAACAGTGTTGAGGTAGCGATAAATGAACTGTTTGAGGTGCTCATCCATTTGGATTAGTAGCGTTGAGTTGGGTAATAATGACAAACGTTTGATTGATAACTTGCCAAAACAAAGGGGAAACAATCTATTGGCAAGAATGTTGGCAAAAAATAACAGGCTCAAAAAGATTCAGTTAGTTTGCCAGCATTTTGGGGCAATATTAGGCAAAATTTGCCAAAAATGTTGGACTGACTCACGGCCAATCTGTTTCACCCATCGGCAGGAGTCATTTTTGGCCTTTGATTAACATTTTATAACAAATCTAAGCTGATCTTCTATGGCCCAAGCCCGCTGCTTGCAGTATATTCGCCCTATCAACCTAGTCACCATCCATTTATTTGGATTTATTTCCCTTTTTTTCAGCTGATCATGAAAAAAATAATTGTATTCACTTGTTTAATTATTGGTATGTCTGTGACCCATGTATTGCTAAGTTCCTACTCGGATCCGTTAAAAGAACCAGAAAATCCATTGTTGGAAAAATTTAATACCGTGCATGAAACGGTTCCATTTGACAAAGTTCGGAACGAACACTTTTTGCCCGCGATCAAGGAAGGCATTGCGCAAGGACGGAGTGAGGTGGATGCCATCGTCAATAACCCTGAAGCCCCCAGTTTTGCCAATACCATCGTGGCCTTGGATCGGTCGGGCGATCGGTTGAGCCGGGTGTCCTCGGCGCTGTTCAACCTGAACGCGGCCGAGACCAGCCCCGAGCTGCAACAGATCGTACGCGAGGCTTCGCCCCTCACCACCGAATACAGCAACGACATTTCGCTGAACGAAAAACTATTTGCCCGGATCAAGACCGTTTATGAGAACCGGGAATCCTTGCAGCTGAATGCCGAAAGTGCCATGTTGTTGGAAAAAACCTACAAGTCGTTTGCCCGCAACGGGGCCAATCTGAGTGGGCCGGACAAAGATCGGTTCCGGGCGATCAATAAAAGGCTCTCCGAGCTCGCTATCACTTTCAACGAAAACGTGCTGGAAGAAACCAACCACTACCTGTTGGAAGTCACCGAAGAGCGAGATTTGGCCGGCCTGCCCGATTTCGTCAAGGAAGCCGCCAAACTGACGGCCCAAGAAAAAGGCAAGCCCGGCTGGGCGTTTACCCTGCAAGCGCCGAGTTTCATGCCCTTCATGACTTACAGCGAGAACCGGGAACTGCGCAAAGTGCTGTTTGTGGCTTCCAGTTCGCGTGGATTTCATGGCGATAAAAACGATAATCAGGCCATCATCAAAGAAACAGTCAAGCTTCGCCACGAACGGGCCAAGTTGCTAGGTTACGAATCGCACGCCCATTTTGTGCTGGAGGAACGCATGGCGGGTTCGGCCGAAAAAGTGAACGGTTTCTTGGCCGAGCTTTTCGACTATGCCAAGCCCGTGGCCGACCAACAAATGCAAGAATTACTGGCGTATGCCCAAAAGCTGGGCTTCGCCGAAAACCAACTCCAGCGCTGGGACTATGGTTTCTACGCCGAGAAACTGAAAAAGGAAAAGTATGCCATTGACAATGAAATGCTCAAGCCCTATTTCAAATTGGAGAATGTGGTGGAGGGGGCGTTTATGGTTGCCCAGAAACTGTACGGGATCACCTTCAAGCCCAACGACCAAATCCCGGTCTATCACCCCGAAGTAAAGGCTTACGAAGTGTTCGACGAACGGGGCGAATTTTTGGCGGTGTTTTATACCGACTTTTTCCCACGCCCGGGCAAGCGCAACGGAGCTTGGGCCACGAGTTTCCGGGGGCAAGAAGTGATCAATAAAACCAATGTGCGCCCACACATATCTAACGTGTGCAATTTCACCCGGCCCACCCAGACCATACCTTCGCTGCTCACTTTTGGCGAAGTGGAAACTTTGTTCCATGAATTTGGCCATGCGTTGCACGGTATTTTGTCCCAATGTCAATACGGCAGCACTTCTGGCATGAGTGTTTACTGGGATTTTGTCGAGTTGCCCTCGCAGATCATGGAAAACTGGTGCACCGAGAAGGAGGCATTGGATTTGTTTGCCCGCCATTATCTGACCAACGAACCGATTCCCCAAGCATTGGTGGACAAAATAATAGCCAGTGCCAACTTTATGGAAGGCTACGTAACCATGCGCCAGTTGAGCCTGGGCATGTTGGACATGGCCTACCACGGCAAGGTGCAAGACATCGATGACATTGGCCAGTTTGAGCAGCAGGCAGTGGCCAAGACCAACCTCCTGCCCGCAGTGGCCGGCACCAACGTGAGTACTGCCTTCAGCCATATTTTTGCCGGGGGCTATTCGGCCGGCTATTATAGCTACAAATGGGCCGAAGTCCTGGACGCCGATGCTTTCAGCTACTTTAAGTCGAAAGGCATTTTTAGCAAAGAAGTGGCCAAATCGTTCCGCGACAACGTGCTTTCCAAGGGGGGCAGCGAGCACCCCATGACGCTTTACAAGCGGTTTCGTGGGCAGGAGCCTTCGCCCAAACCACTGCTCAAACGGGCCGGGCTGATCAAAGTGCCCTAAACCGAGGCCCAGTTTTGGGGCAACTACCCGCCAAAAAACGGTCGGCTGTCCCAATGATTGAGCCCAAGATCGAACCAATTTTGGGGGTTTACCGCATTCAGTACCTTGATTTTCATGAATTTATCTCTTAACTGGCCCCACCGAATATTCGTTGGGGCCAGCTAATCCTCCATTCACCCTTTTCCATCGTGTTTACGGCTGACGAACAAACCCAATTTTTTGAGTCGGTGCTTTTTGAAGCCACCGGACAATCGCCCACCATCCTGTTCATGGAATTTCTGAGCGGGGGCTGCATCAATATAGCGGTCAAATTGGAAACTACGGCGGGGAATTTTTTCGTCAAGTTTAGCGAGCGGCCCGAGGCTTCAGCCATGTTTGCGGCGGAGGCCCGGGGCCTGGCGCTCTTGGCCAGCACTGGCACGCTGCGCATCCCGGAGGTTATTGCCCAAGGGCAAAAGGCCGGCCGGGGGTACCTGTTGCTCGAGTATTTACCACCTGGCTTCCGGGCCAAAAATTATTGGGCCACTTTGGGCCAGGGGCTGGCCGCCTTGCATGGCCACCATCAAGCCAAATTCGGGCTGGATTTTGACAATTACATCGGTGATTTGGTGCAAAACAACACCCCCAGCCCCAACGGAACGGCGTTTTTTATTGAGCGGCGGTTGCAGGCCCAGGCGGGCTTGGCTTTCTACAATGGATTGATCAACAAAGCATTGCTCAACCGGATGGAGCAACTGTACCCCAAACTGGCTGATTTACTGCCCAATGAGCCCGCCAGCTTACTGCACGGCGATTTGTGGAGCGGCAATGTGCTGGTGGACATCGCGGGCCAGGCCGGCCTGATCGACCCGGCGGTGTATTACGGTTTTCGCGAAACAGAAATTGCCTTCACGCAACTTTTTGGGGGATTTGACGATACTTTTTATGCTGCTTACCAAGAAGTTCTCCCGTTGGAACAAGGATTTGCCGACCGGGCAGGCATTTACAACCTTTACCCGTTGCTGGTTCACGTCAATTTGTTCGGGACGGCCTACCTGAGCGGGGTGGAGCGGGTGCTGGACCGCTTCGTATGAAGTCACTCACTGGCCCATTTTCATGTACACGAGCTTTTTGGTCGCAAAAAACTCCTCGGCGAAAAAATCTTTAAGCTCGTGGATCTGAAAATAATGGGGGAAATCGCCAAATTCCTCAAATAAATTATCGCCACCTTTGAGCAACAGGTAACCATTGGCCAGTTCATTGGCCGACTTTTTCCGCACCAAGTGTTGGGTCCAGCGGTACAGGGTGGGCGCTTCGGCCACGGCCCGGCTTACCACAAAGTCGAATTTCTCCCGCAGATCTTCCACCCGAATGTGCTGGCAAGTTACATTTTTGAGGCCAATTTGCTGGGCCACATCTTCCACCACTTTGATTTTCTTGCCAGTTGCGTCCACCAGTTTGAACTGCACCTCGGGGAACATCACGGCCAAGGGAATGCCCGGAAAGCCCCCGCCCGTGCCCACGTCGATTACGCTGGTTCCTGGCAGCCAGTTGGCCACCCGGGCAATGGCCAACGAATGCAGCACGTGCCGTTCATAAAAATTTTCGGTGTCCTTGCGAGAAATCACGTTTATTTTACCATTCCAATCCTCATAGATTGGGTACATGGCCCGAAACTGGCGGATTTGTTCCTCGCTCAAGTCGGGGAAATAGTGGGGTACGATTTGAAAAAGGTCAGTCATCTGCAATGTTGTGGCTAATGTCTAGGTGAAAATGGTCTTTTACTCTTTGGCTATCTCCACCGTTTTTACTTTGTGTTGGGTGAGTTTGTTGCCCAAGGCCCGCCAACCTTTCACGTCCACCAGCATATCGAGGTCAAACACGGCCGATTCCACGAGTTTGCTGCCCTCTTTCACAAAACCGACCTTGACTTGGGCCTGTTGCTCGGTGGTGGCCAATACTAGCTTGGACTTGGGGTGATCGCTCAAAAAGTTGAATTTCTTGCCACTGGTGGTGGTCTCGACCCGGAACCGTTTGACGTAATAATTGCTGTGCTCGCCATCAAAATAAACCACCGAGATCACAGTTTCAGGAACCAGCTTCACCAGTTCCAGCATGTCCTTTGGCTCATAGCGGTTGGCCAGATCATAATTGGTCAGTTCGTAGCAGCCATCGCGGTAGAGCACCAGCAAGTATTCTTGGCCGTGGAAAGAGCCCAGAAAATTGCCGCGCTTGTCAGTATTGAGCCGCCCAATGATGGGATCGTAATAGACTTCCAGCCCACCGAGCGTGGAAGCTCCCTTCATCTTGAACTTGATCGATTTGAGGGGATACTTGGTCAAGATATTGCCTTGGGCGGTGCGCCCTTTGATGCCCACTTCGACAAAGTCAAAGTCAAATACTTTTTGCTTGGCCTTACAGCCGGGCGTGAGCTGCACGGTTACGATCTCGCTCTCGCCATTGGGATTGGCCGTGAAATACATGACCTTGGATCCGCTCGTGCCCCGGGTCAGATCATAGTCTTTGTCGCGGGTGACGCCGCCCACTTGGAAGCGCTTGACATAGGTGGTGCCAGTTTCGCCATCAAAATAGACCAAGTTATAGACCCGGCGCTCGTCATCTTTGTAAAATACTTCGGTATGCAAAATATCTTTTCCGACAAATACCTTTTCGGAGATTTTGACCACTTTGAATGTGCCATTGCGCAGGAAGGCGATCACATCGTCTATATCGGAACAATCGGCCACAAACTCGACATTTTCGTCTTTTTTGAGGTTGAAGCCGATAAATCCCTCTTTTTTGTTGACATACAATTTTTGGTTGTTGGCCGCCACTTTGGTCGCGGCTATCACGTCAAACACCCGGAGTTCGGTTTTTCGCTCGCGCCCCTTGCCATATTTTTGGAGCAAATTTTTGAAATACCGGATGGCAAAGTCAGTCAAGTGGGCCAGATCGTGCTCCACCTGGATCAACTCCTCGGTGAGTTTGCGCATGAGTTCGTCGGCCTTGAAAGCATCAAACCGGGAAATCCGTTTGATTTTGATTTCGGTCAAAGAAACGATGTCCTCTTGGGTAATGACGCGGTAAAATTGGGGCTTGAAGGGCTCAACTCCCTTGTCAATGGTCTTGATCACTTCTTCCCAGGTGGTGCATTCTTCAATATTCCGATAAATTCGGTTTTCAATAAATATTTTTTCCAGCGATGAGTAGAGGAGTTTTTCCAGCAAATCGTGTTTTTTGTTCAACAATTCTTGGTTGAGCAGGCGCACCGTGTTTTCGGTACTGACCTGCAAGATCTCGTCCACGCCCACAAAATGGGGCTTGTCCTGAATGATCAAACAAGCATTGGGCGAAATGCTGACTTCGCAGTCGGTAAAGGCATAGAGCGCACTGATCGTAATGTCGGGCGAAGTGCCGGGCACCAAACTGATGAGCAGTTCTACGTCCTTGGCCGTGTTGTCGACCACTTTTTTGATCTTGATTTTGCCCGCGTCGTTGGCTTTGATGATGCTCTCCACCAAACTGCCCGTGGTGGTGCTGAAAGGAATGTCGCGGATGACCAAGGTGCGGTTGTCAATTTCCTCGATCCGCGCCCGCACCCGCACTTTGCCCCCTTTGCGGCCATTGTTGTAATTGCCCACGTCGGCCAGCCCACCCGTGTAGAAATCGGGAAAAATCTCCACCGGTTTGTGGTTGAGGATATCGATGGAGGCCAAGATCAGTTCGCAGAAATTATGGGGCAATATCTTGGTGGACAGGCCCACAGCTATTCCTTCCACGCCTTGGGCGAGGAGCAGGGGAAATTTCATGGGCAGGGAAGTGGGCTCCTTCTTCCGTCCGTCGTAACTGGCTTGCCAAGTGGTGGTTTCGGGGTTGAAGGCCACTTCAATGGCAAATTTGGAGAGCCGTGCTTCAATGTAACGGGCGGCCGCCGCGCCGTCACCAGTGCGCACATCGCCCCAGTTGCCCTGCGGGTCGATGAGCAAATCTTTTTGCCCCAAGTTCACAATGGCATCGCTGATGGATGCATCGCCGTGGGGGTGGTACTGCATGGTTTGGCCGATAATGTTGGCTACTTTGTTGTACCTGCCGTCGTCCATTTCCTTCATGGCGTGCAGGATCCGGCGTTGCACTGGCTTAAGGCCGTCCTCTACCGCTGGGACGGCCCGTTCCAAAATCACATAAGAAGCGTAATCGAGAAACCAGTTCTCATACATTCCCGACACGGGCAAAATATCGTGGATCGGCCCATTTTGATTCTCCATAACGGCGCAAAGTTAACTGGGAATTCGACAAACCAGCAAGGCCGGCAAAAGCAAGCCCGTTGGCAGGCACAAAGATATTATTTTATTGATTTTTCAATAAAATAATATCTTTTCGTTTATTCCCCCACCAGCCGGGGAAAACCGGGTTAATGCGTTAACTTAGTGCGCGGCCATTTTCCAATAACCGTTTGAACCATGCCTTATCGCCATACCGTTCGCCAACGGGTCTATTATTTTGCTGATTTGAAAACGTTGCTGGCCAAGGCAAGCCCCGCCCGATCGGGTGATGTGCTGGCAAATTTGGCCGCCAGCAGTGCCGAAGAGCGGGTAGCGGCCCAGATGGCGGTGGCCAACCTGCCCTTGGCCGAATTTCGGAACGCACTGGTGATCCCTTACGAAGAGGACGAAGTGAGCCGCCTCATTGCCGACACGCACGACCAAGCCGTTTTTGGGGAAATTTCCCACTTGACCGTCGGCGGTTTCCGCGATTGGCTGCTCGAATACCAGACCACGCCCCAAACCTTGGAACGGGTGCGCTGGGGGATCACCCCCGAAATGGCCGCGGCCGTGGCCAAACTGATGCGGGTGCAAGACTTGGTGGCAGTGGCGGCCAAGTGCGAGGTCGTCACCAGTTTTCGCAATACGCTGGGGCAGCGGGGCCACTTGGCCACCCGGCTGCAGCCCAACCATCCCACCGACGATTTCCGGGGCATTGCCGCCAGCCTGCTCGACGGCCTGCGCTACGGTAACGGCGATGCCGTGATCGGCATCAACCCCGCCACCGACAACGTGCCCAAAGTGATCGGGCTGCTCAAAATGCTGGATCACGTGCGCCAGAAATACGACATCCCGACCCAAACCTGCGTGTTGAGCCACATCACCACCACCATCGAGGCCATTAACCAGGGTGCTCCCGTTGACCTGGTGTTCCAGTCCATCGGTGGCACCGAGGCCACCAACGCCTCTTTTGGGATCAACCTGAGCATCCTGCGCGAGGGCTACCAAGCTGGTTGCTCCCTCCAGCGCTGGACGCTCGAGCAAGCTGGCACTGGCCCCAACCTGATGTATTTCGAAACCGGCCAGGGCAGTGCGCTCTCCGCCAATGCCCACCACCAAGTGGATCAGCAAACCTGTGAGGCCCGGGCCTACGGAGTGGCCCGGGCATTCTCCCCGCTGTTGGTCAATACCGTTGTCGGGTTCATTGGTCCTGAATACTTGTACAATGGCAAGCAAATCATTCGGGCTGGGCTGGAAGATCATTTTTGCGGAAAATTGCTGGGCTTGCCCATGGGGATCGATATTTGCTACACCAATCACGCCGAAGCCGATCAGGACGACATGGATCTCCTGCTCACCCTGATGGGCTGCGCGGGCTGCAATTTTATCATGGGCGTGCCCGGAGCTGACGACATCATGCTCCACTACCAAAGCACGTCTTTTCACGATGCCATGTACCTGCGCCAACTGTTCGGCCTGCGTCCGGCCCCAGAGTTTGAGGCTTGGCTCCAGAAAATGGATATTTTTGACAATTCGCTCCGCCTGCGCTCAGCGTCCCGCTTGCCCCAGTTGCTGGATCTGCTCGATGCCTAATCGCCAGCGGGCGTTGTCCATGAACGGACTACAACACTCGGCAGCAGGCCAAATAGGTCGTAGGGGCCGGCAAAACGATCAAACATTTGTGCAATACCGCAATAAAGGGCAAAAAATTAATAACTTGAACGCCCAATAGCCACCTATTGAGCATTGGCCAGATATGAAACATCTCATTATTTTTTCATTCCTGCTTGTCGGGCAAGCCACTTTGGCCCAAGAATTTGCCCGGATTGGTTACTCAGAACGCGGAAAGGCTGCCTTCTATCCCGACAACCGCAACGGGGCCACCACCCGCAGTGGCGATCCCTACGACATGAACGCAATGGAAGCAGCCCACAAGTTCATTGCGTTCAACAGCTTGGTAAAAGTGACCAACTTGGCCACCCAGCGCAGTGTGGTGGTGCGGATCAACGACCGGCCCTTTGCCGACCAGTACGTGCTGGCCCTCACCAAAGCCGCTGCCGACCTGCTGGGTTTCAAAGGATCAGAAGCTGAGGTGAGTTTGGAGGTGATCGCCCTGGGGTTGCCGCGCAGCCCCAGCGATCTGGTGGCTGCCACCGTGCGAAGCCAGCCCGGATCCGATGAAGCAACTGATAGGAAATATTATGAAAACGAGGCAGGGGTTGGGGAAAAAGGATACCTCAACATTACGGGCAGCCCCGCGACCACCCCCAAACTAGCCGCCGATAAAATTAAGGTAAAGCCCAATTCGGTTGCTTCACCACCCAATAATGCCAAATCAGCGACTTTGACCAAACCGAACGTCAAGACCTCCGTTCAGGATCAAAAGAAAATAGTTGCGCTAAAAGAGAACGTCAACAAAACGATAGTCAAAGCCAAAACCAGCAATGCGGAGGTGGCCAAGACCAACCAAGTGACCACTAAAAAGCCCCAGGCCAAAAACGATGGTTCTTTCGCCCCAGGCGGCACTTATAGTCTCAAAGGCGAAAAAGTAAAACCGGCGGGATACGGCCTGCAAGTGGGGGCATTCGGGGAATTGAGCAAAGCCATTGCCGAGGCCAAAAAATTGGAGAGCAAAAAGCCGGGCAAACTGTTTATCCAATCGGGCTGGACCAATGGTAAAAAAAATTATCGGGTTATGGTAGGTACTTACTTGACCAAAGCCGAAGTCGACAAAGCAGCGATTGCGCTCAAGAAGAAAAAAATCAACACTATTCCCAAAAAACACTTTGAAGAATGAAAATCAAACTTGTTTTGCTGGTTACAGCGGGGTTGCTCAATGTTTCACTTAGTACTTTTGACCAGAGTTATAACCAAGTCGGCTACATGCAGGAGGGGATAGGATCCTATTATGCCGACCAATTCCACGGGCGCAAGACAGCGAATGGCGAGCGGTTCAACATGAACGAACTCACCTGTGCCCACCCGCGCATCCGGTTCAACACCGAGTTGAAGGTCATTAACTTGATCAATGGCAAATCGGTCAATGTGCGGGTCAACGATCGGGGCCCGTATGTGGACAACCGGATTATCGACCTCTCACTGGCGGCCGCCAAAAAGCTGGACATGATCAGGAGTGGCACCGCCAAGCTACGCTACGAAGTGGTGGCCGTGGAAGATATGCCGGTGGCTGTCAAGGAACGATTGGAAAAAGAACGGCGCGAAGCGGATAAAAAAACCGGCGATGTGCCAGTAGCCAAGAAAAAGCCGGGCTTATTAGAAAAAATTGGCAATGTGCTTGGCAAGAAAAAGGGCAGAGCACCTGAACCCAAAGCCGAGCCCCAATTGGACAAGCCCAAACGCCAGCCCCAGCCTAAAACCAAGGAGCCAGTAGTGGTTAACCAGCCCCAAGATCCCAATCCCGGGGAGGCCGAAACCAAACCTACGCCCGGCGGCGGCCAAGTGGATCTGCCCCAGCGCCCCCGCCGAAAAATGCCCCTGACGGAGGCAACTTTTGAAGGCATCAATACTTACAGCATTTGGGGCACCATCAAATATCCCGAAGGGTTTGGGGTGCAAGTGGCCTCCTTTGCCGTGCTGGAAAAAGTGCTGGAGAAGGGGCGCCAACTCAACGATCAAGGGTTTCCCGAGGTGTTCATTCAAACTGGCTGGGCCGGCGACAAGCGGATCTACCGCCTGCTGGTGGGCGAGGGACCTACTTCGGTGGCCATCGGGCAACTGGCCGAACTCAAGACCAAAGGCTACAGTGGTTTTGTTAAACAGCATTATTAAGCGGCTTGGCCCAACTTTTCAACAAAAAAATAAATTATGTATTTTTTAAAATGCTGTTAATCAATTTGTTGAGATATTAACTGAGTAGAGTGCCATAAAAAAATTATTGGCACTCTTGACAAAATCACAAAATATCTTAATTTTGGCCCGTTCAACTAAACTACAGAAAAAGTGGAAGAGAACAGAGACAAAGAGGAGATATTCTCAAAGCGGGTAAAGGCAGGCAAGCGGACGTATTTCTTCGATGTGAAGACTACTCGTTCGAACGATTATTATTTGACTATCACCGAAAGCAAAAAGCGTTTTCACGATGATGGTTTCAGCTATGAAAAACATAAAATTTTTCTCTACAAAGAAGATTTTAACAAATTCATGGAAGCTTTTCAAGAAACGGTGCAGTACGTTAAAACCGATCTGTTGCCCGATTTTGACTTTGAGCAATTTGATCGGGAGGAAGAACTCGACAACATTGACGGAAAGTTAAAGTGGGACTAGGTAATACCTAGTGCACTTGCTTTGTTAACTAAAAAAGTCGGCCTTATCGAAGTAAGGCTGACTTTTTTGTTGACGGATCGATGCCGCAACTTGCCAAATAGCTACGGCTTGGTACCCGGATGGGAAAATACGCTTAGAACTTGGCTTTTCGCGCTTCAACCGCCGGCAGGGTTTCTCAATGCAAGGCCAAATAAAAACCCCCGGCACGGTTTTGCACCGCTGTCGGGGGTTCCTAACTACAACCGCTGGCAGGGTTTTCAACCACTGACAGGGTTTCTGGAATGATAACCGCTGGCAGTGCGGAAAGCCGCTGCCAGCGGTTGTGTACCAGTTTATTTTTCCAACCAGACCCTTTTTTCCACTGATCCGGTGGCGGTGGCCACCTTGACCACGTACACGCCCGAGTTGGGCACTTGGGCAGCCAAGCGGCGCAGCCCGCCCGAAGGCACGTTGGCAAAGCGCTGGACGAGTGTCCCCAGGATGCTATACACGGCCACTTCGGCAGTTTCGGCGGCCTCCACGAACAGATCCCGGCCAAAGGCGAAGGCCCCGGCGGTTTCACCCACTTGGACAGATTGGCCCGCTACTTCGCTGGCCGAGCGCAGGTAGAACCGGTCGCGGTGGTGGCCGGCCGACAGGTTCAGGGTGTGGTTGCGGCCCGGCTGCAAGTAATAAAATTCACCCGACTGGCGATCCTCCAAAAAGAGTTTTTGGGCCGTGGGATTTTCCACTTCGCTGGCCGCGAAGGTGAGCGCCCCGGCCTGCCGGGCAAACACGGCCAACGGCAGTTCAAAGCGGCTGCCCGGCTCGGGGTTGGGTAGGGCCGCAATGGCCAACGGCCCGCCCGCCACTACCGCAGCCAGTGAAAGGGCAGTGGCCCCTTCCAGTTTTTCCGCATCAAAGCCGTTTTCAAAACCCTGGGTGAATTGGTTACCAAAAGCGGTCCAGAGTTGATCGCTGGTGCCATCGGCCGCATTCACGCGCAAGAGGAAGCGCTCCATGTTGCCTTCACCCCGGAAGAAAGTGGGATTGCCACTCGCCCGCAGGGCATTGGTAAACACCGCGTTGCCCGCTCCGCTGGCCAAGACAAAGAACCCTTGACCAACGGCGACTTGAATGGCCGGCGTGACGCTGTTATGGGCAGTGTATGTGCCGGTGCCGGTCGCATTGTTGTTGTCGTTCCAAATCCAGGCCGTGCCCGTGGTCACGCCCGCATTGGCGGCCAAAAACGCTTGCAGCCTAAGAGGACTGGGATAGGGGTTGCCCACCAAGTTGAAATTATCACCAGTGAAGGTGAGGGGCACATTGAGGTTGCCATTGCCCGGCTGGCCCACTACCCCGTCGGTAGTGTTCTCAAAGGTGAGGGTATTGGTGCCACCCGTGCCAGGGATAAAGGTGTAGCCCCGGCCAGTGGCCAGCACGTCTGTCCCAGCCATGGGAACCCAGTGAATACCACCAACTGGAACAGGGCTGTAGCGGAAGCGGCTGTTGGCAAAGGTATTGGTGCCAATGCTGTTCATGGTTTCGCCACCCACGGGACTGGAGATAAAGTTATAGCCAGTGGCATTTTTACCGTCGGTGCGCACAGCCCGGAAGCGGCTTGCTGTATTGCTGGAGATGGAGGTACTGGTGGTGGACTGAACGAACGATCCGCCGGTGAGCACTTCGATGGTGGCCCCAGCGTAGGCCAGTGCGCCGTTTGCCGTTACTGTTTGGCCGCTGGCGATGGTGAGCGTTGTTCCGGTGTTGACCGTGAGGTTGTTACAGGTGAAAGCGCCCTGCCCCGCTACGCCGTTGGGATAATTGGCCGCCAACACTGCATTGGCCCCGGCCGAGGGAGCGGCTGGGGACCAGGCTGCACCGTTCCAAGTGGTGGTATTGGTGATCACCACGGTGTAGTCTTCCACCTCGCCAAAGGTCAGCCTGGCGCAAGGACTGGTCACGCTCGGATTCCACCCGTCGCTGCGGATTCTCATGCGCACCGTGCCAGCGGCAGCAGTGGCTGGGATAGTGAAAGAGCCCGCCCGGGTGCAGCCCGTAACATTGTCTTGGGCCACCATTTCACTGCCCACTCCCGGTGCCGATCCCTCAAAAGTGCCATTGTTGTTAAAATCGATCCAGACAGCATGGGATTGAGGGAAACAGCCCCCGATGTTAAAGCTGATGGAATAGTTGATGGTCGCCCCGGCAGCAAAAGTACCCGAGATGGCCGAAAAATCACCGTAGGCATTGGCCGAACAGCCAGAGTTGGTGTTGGTGATGTTGGTTGTGGCGCCAGTGGTGGTGAAACTGTTCATGCCCATTGTGGCGCCCCCGGAAACATAACAAGGCTGGGCATAGGTGGGGGTACAGTAAATCAAGCAGGTGGTCACGCTCGCGCTGTTGCTAAAATTGGCGTTGGAGTTGGCCGGTTTGATGCGATAAATATAGGCGGTGTTGGCGGTAGCCTCAGCATCGGTAAAACTGGTGGTGTTGGCCACTACCGCGCCGACGGTGCCAAAAGTAGTTCCAGCATCGGCAGATCGCTCAATAAAATAGCCGGCATTGCCCGCAACATTGGTCCAGCTCAAGCTTAGGCCGCTGGTGTTGCAGGTGGGGGCGTTGAGCGTTGGGCTGGCTGCTAGCGTGGGGCTGCCACATCCGGTGGCCACTCCCCGGCCGGTGGATGTGTATCGGCGATCGGCTTGGTTGATCCACGAATTTTCCATCCGGGTGCTCTGATCTCCAGTAAAGGTGTTGCCGCAATTGAACATATAACCCATGATATTGCTGGCATCAGCAGTAAAGGTGGCCCCGTTGGCATCGGTCAGCCCGCCCGAATAGGTGCAATTGGTATAGGTGTCGCCACCGGTTCGCCCGAATGGATCGGCGGGAGTACCGCAGAGCTGGTCGCCCTTGGTGGAGCAATTCCCAGCAACCCGGGTCACCAGTTCCCTTTCGGCGATTGTGGCATTATTGGCATTCTGGAAGGTATGCAACAAGCTGAAATAATGGCCCATCTCGTGCGGGGTGGTCTTGCCATCGGCCGCTTGGTTGCCCACGACAAACATCCGCTCTGGGGAGTTGAACCCGTTGGGCAGGTAGGCATAGCCCCCAATACTGTTCCCTCCTGCTACTACACTATTGGGGAAATACAGGTTGACCACCCCTGACACTTGGCCGGCCAGGCTCGCCACCGTGGCTTCATTGGCTTGATCCATGTCAAAATGGGTATCGTTGGTGAAATAGTTGATACCCCCGCATACGTAAAACTGGAGGTTGATGCTGCGAAAGCGCTGGTTGGTCTGCATAATGCCCCTCAGCACGTCTAGCTCCGACACGGCCACGGTGGCATTGGTGCGCCGAAAAATGACCACCCGGACAGGCACATAGGTAAGAGTGTTGGCCTCGGTGCGGTGGAGGCCCCGGATCCGGGCGTACTGTAAGAATTGTTGCCCCATCGTTTGAAACTCTTCGGGCGAGGGCGATGCAGTGCCGCAAGCAAGCGAGGTGCGGGTTTTCACTTCTTGGCCTTGGGCCACTGAAGCAGAACCAAGGATGAGGACAGCTATGCAACAAATGGCATAGCTGAACAAATTCCTGCCATGGGCAGGAATGGTCGGTAGAGAGGTCATTACAATAGGGTTTAAATAATCAAACTTAATTGGGATTAAAGATGGATTTAACAAAAACTGTGCGCAATTTTTTCTGATTTAGCCGAAATAGTGAATTATTTTTGTTAATTATACCGAATTAGCAAATGAAAATAAAGAGTAAATTAATAAAAAATTAAACTGTTTATTTATTTTTAAAATTTAATGTAATTTTAATTTACAACTCTACTATAATCAACAAAATGGATAACCAATTGGAATTCATAAACTGCATCAAAAGGAAAGGCAGGGCTACCGCTGTCGGGGGGGATGATAAACGCTGGCGGGGCTGGGAGCCGTTTTACCGTTGTTGTTGGCGAATCGCACCAACAACAAAGCTGCCCGACCAATAAAAGCCTGCTCCAAGTAGTGAGTTAAAAAATCAACTTCGGCGATGTTCTGCATATAAAATCCCGCCGCCCGTGCCCTCATAAAAAGCTAGGGCTGACGAAAGTCGCAGACTTTCGCTTATTTCGGGTGCAAAGTCACAGACTTTGCACAACAGGGGTTGTCGGTGTGCTTCGCTAACACCAACAACGGTAAATCAAGGAAAACCCCCGGCACGGTTTTGCACCGCTGCCAGCGGTTGTGTACCAGTTTATTTTTCCAACCAGACCCTTTTTTCCACTGACCCGGTGGCGGTGGCCACTTTGACCACGTACACGCCCGAGGTGGGCACTTGGGCAGCCAGTCGGCGCAGCCCGCCCGGGGGCACGCTGGCGAAGCGCTGGACGAGGGTGCCCAGGGTGCTGTAAACGGCCACCTCGGCGGTTTCGCTGGCCCCCACGAACAGATCCCGGCCAAAGGCGAAGGCCCCGGCAGTTTCGCCGATCTGGGCACCCGCTACCTCGCTGGCCGAGCGC
>JBBQXF010000028.1:0-43973 GCA_038209965.1 Cytophagales bacterium
GGGGCAATACTTCCCACGCTTTCTGGATGGGCAAGCCATGCTGAACATTGCCCTTAGCAAACCGAAGGGACTGGCCGCCCCCCGCACCAACTTGGCCATCCTGTTTTCGTTGGCCAGCAACCGCTATGAAGTGCTGCCCCAAGATCGGCAGACTGATTTCGGGACTTTTTCCCAAGCCTTCCGCCTCTCGGTGGGCTTTGAGGGCCGTGAACAGTTGAGCTATGACACGCGCCAGATCGGCCTGAACCTGACCCACTCTTGGAGCGACAAACTGACCTCCAATTTGATTGCCTCGGGGCTGCAAACCCAAGAGCGGGAATACCAGAACGTGGAAGGGGCTTATCGTCTGTGCGATGTCAACACCAACTTGGGCTCGCCCGATTTCAACCGCTGCATCGTGACGCGGGGGGCCGGGTCGCTGTATGAATATGGACGCAACGAATTGGCTGCCAATATTTTATCAGTAGAGAGCCGAAATGAGTACCGGCCTGGGCCGCGTAGCAGGATAGCGTTTGGCGTGCGCTATTCGCATGAGGCGGTTACCGATCGCCTATCCCAATATGGTTTTGTCGACTCGGCTGATTACGTGACCATTACCTCCCGATTGGAGGCCGATCTAGCCCTCCGATCCCAGCGCTGGATGGGCTATGCCCAGCACACCCTGTATTTGGGCGACACCCAAACGCTCACGTACGGCTTGCGCCTGAATCATTGGAGCGTGAACAACCAATTATTGGTTGCCCCACGCTTGCAATATGCCATCAAACCACGCTGGAAAAGGGACATCTCGTTCAATTTGGCCGCCGGAATCTACCAACAGCCACCTTTTTACCGCGAGCTCCGCAACTTCAATGGCCAACTGAACCGAGGCTTAAAAGCCCAAGAATCGGCCCATTTAATCGCGGGCCTGGACTGGAACTTTAAACAATGGGGCCGGCCTTTCAAGTTTATCAGTGAGGTGTATTACAAGGCTTTGTGGAATGTAGTGCCCTACGACATGGACAACTTGCGCTTGCGCTATTATGCCACCAACAGCGCCCGCGCCTACGCAATGGGGGCCGATTTCCGCCTGAGTGGCGAATTTATCAAAGGGACAGAGTCATGGTTTGCCCTGAGCGTGCTCTCGGCCCGCGAGCGCGTGGACGGCGACGAGCGCGGCTTCATCCGCCGACCGACCGACCAGCGGGTCACTTTCACCACCTACTTCGAGGATCACCTGCCCAACAACCCCAGTGTGCGGGTCAACCTGCGGCTGCTCTACGGCAGTGGGCTCCCATTTGGCCCGGCCAATTTTCCCAACTTGCGGGCGACATTTTGCGGCCCAGCTTACCGCCGGGTGGACATAGGGTTTTCCAAAACCATTGATTTCAAAAAAGAGAATGGCCTAAAAAGCTTGTGGCTGGGTTTGGAAATCCTCAACCTGCTGGGCATCGACAACACTATTTCCTACCTCTGGATCCGGGATTTCGCCGGGACGCAGTACGCCATCCCCAATGGTTTGTCCCAGCGGTTTTTCAACCTGCGCGTGGTGGCGCGGCTCTAGGCATAAATGGGAATAACCATTTATCTGTTGTGAGGTGCAAAGTCTGTGACTTTGTACTGAAAATAAACAAAACCGCTGCGTTGTGCAAAGTCTGCGACTTTGTACTCAAAATAAGCGAAAGTCTGTGACTTTCGCCGAGCAAACAAAAGCCGCTGCGTTGTGCAAAGTCTGCGACTTTGTACTCAAAATAAGCGAAAGTCTGTGACTTTCGTCGAGCAAACCAGCCCCGCCAAAAAAACGCCAATACTCCGGCCCAGCAAACCGTTTGCTGGGCCGGAACGGTTAGACCATTACTGGCTTTAGCACCCCGCCCAATACACTTTCCAGCTTATCGGCCAGGGCTTGCAGTTCGGCTTCGGTCCACGTAATGCGGATCACCATGGAGATCAGCCGGCCCATTACAGCATCGGATTGGGGAAACTGCATGGTGCGGTAGTCCTGGGGCACGTCAAATGCTTGCATCGGCAGCTTGAACAGCGATTTCATTTCGCGCAGGTGTTCCCAGTTTTTGAGGTAATGGTAGTTGTTGTCATACCAATATTGGATGCCACCAATGCCCTGCTCGGCCAATGCTTTGACCACTTGGCGGGTAGTGGCTTCGTCGGGCAAGAAAAATGACAGGAAAGTGGCCGAATCCCCCTCAGGATCGGGCAAATGCCGGAACGTGACTTCGGGAAATTTGGCCAAGGTAGCTTTCAGGACGGCTTTGTGCTTTTTGTTTTGGGCCAGTATATAATCCAGTTTGCGGATCTGCGCTACCGCCACTGCCGCGTGCAGTTCACTGGCGCGGAAGTTGGTCCCCAGCACGGGGTGTTGTTCCATCCCCCGGTTATTGCCCACGTGGTCGTGGCCGTGGTCGTGGAACATTTCCGCATTGAGGGCCAGTTGGGCATCGTTGGTCACTACTGCCCCGCCTTCGCCCGCCGTAATGATCTTGAAAAAGTCGAACGAATAGCTGCCGACTTGACCAAACAACCCCAGCGAAGTGCCCCGGAAACTGGCCCCGAGGGCTTGGGCGGCGTCCTCGATCAGGGCTAGGCCATGTTCTTGGCAGAGGGCCACGATCTCGTCGATCTGGGCCATAGCCCCGCACATGTGCACCAGCACCACCGCTCGGGTGCGGGGAGTAATGGCCGCCCGGATGCTGGCCGCACTGAGGCAGAGTGTCTCATCAATGTCGGCAAATACGGGGATGGCCCCGCCCAGCATCACGCCCTCAATAGTGGCAATGTAGGTAAACGTGGGCACGATCACTTCATCGCCCAAGCCGATCCCGCAGGCGGCCATGCAGGCCGAAACCGCCGTGGTGCCACTTGAACACAGCAGGGCGTGCTTGGCCCCAGTGAATTTGCGAAGTTCTTGTTCAAATTCTTTGGCTTTCCAGATGCCTTTGCGTTGTTCGTCGTGGTTGTAGCGAAACAAAATCCCTGTTTCCAACACGTCGTTGACTTCTTTGCGCTCTTCCGCGCCGATGAGTTCTGACCCGGGCATAATTTTTTGGGGTTGAAAGTAAAACTGCCACAAAGTTAAATATTATCTGGGCAAATGTGCAGCGGCAACCAGTTTGTGATTTTTGACCTACATTTGGCCGTTACAAACCTCATGCGCGCACGGCGAATGCAGGTGTTGTGCGCGATAAATTGGTAGCTATGAAATCTCTGTGTGTCTTTTGTGGGGCCAATCCCGGTACCAACCCCGCTTATTTGGAAGCTGCCAAGCAATTGGGGGGCATGCTGGCCGACAAGAACATCCGGCTCATCTACGGCGGCGGCAAAGTGGGCATGATGGGGGCCTTGGCCGACGGATGCATTGCCCGGCGGGGCAAAGTGACCGGGGTGATCCCCAAGTTTTTGGTGGACAAGGAAGTGGCCCACAACCGGCTCAACGAACTGCTGATCGTAGGATCGATGCACGAGCGCAAAAAGAAAATGGCGGATCTGTCCGAAGGGTTCTTGGCCCTGCCCGGCGGCATGGGCACACTCGAGGAACTGTTTGAGGTGGTCACGTGGGGGCAATTGGGCCTGCACGAAAAGCCCATCGGCCTGCTCAATGTGGCCGATTATTTTACACCGCTGCTCAACTTTTTGGATCATGCTGCGGCCGAGAAGTTCATCCGGCCCGAGCACCGCGCCCTGATCATGGCCGATACCCAAGCCCCAAACCTACTCCAACAACTCATGGATTACCGCTCCCCGCGATTGGAACGGTGGCTGCGCAAAATCGGGGACGCTTGATCGCCCACACTCAAAAAAAGCAAGTGCTAAATAAATTTTTTTTGTTTAGCACTTGCTTTTCAATAATTTGTGAAACAAAAACCTCAGTAAAACCTTTGTGGTTTGGTGAAGGAAAAAGTACCACTTTTTGCTCCCAGCGGCCGTTCTTTGGCCAGCTAAAACCAGCCGGTAACCTTGTATGGCTTGTCATTGTCCCTGTTTGAAGGTGAAATAATCTTCATTTTAACCCAACTCACCGAGTGGGCAGGCAGAAAAAGCAACACCAACTGCCCAGCAAATTTCACGCAGGATTTTCCAACAAAGGCTTACATCCAATATTTTGCGCAATTATATGTTTATTTTACTTTTGAGCAAATTTACCAGAAGTATAATCAGTCCAACATTGGTTGAGAGCCAACCGCGATACAAACTTTAGTGTGGGCATAAAACCACTCAAAGGGTTGGGTTCTCCGATCGCTCACGAATGCCCGACTTCGTACATCATGGCTAGGCCCGACGAAGTGCCGATCCGGTCGGCCCCGGCCTCGATCATAGCTTGGGCTTGGGCCAAGGTCTTGATCCCACCCGAGGCTTTGATGCCCACTTCAGGGCCCACGCTCGCCCGCATGAGGCGGATGTGCGCCACGGTGGCCCCCGCAGGCGCGAACCCGGTCGAGGTTTTGACAAAATCGGCCCCAGCATCTTGGCTCAATTTGCACGCCCTGATTATTTCCTCATCGCTCAAGTAGGCGGTTTCCAGAATCACCTTCAACAAGGCATTTTTTTCGTGGCAGCATTTGGCCAGTTGGGCCAGTTCGCCCTTTACCCAAGCCATTACGCCGGTTTTGAACGCTGAGAGGTTCATCACTACGTCAATCTCGTCGGCCCCATCGGCCAGGGCGATTTCGGTTTCCCGCAGCTTGACTTCCGACCGCTGGTAGCCAAGGGGAAATCCCACCGGCACGACCAACTTGACCGACGAACTGCCCAGATCGCGCCGGGCTTTTTTGGCCCAATAAGCCGGTACGCACAGGCCAGCGAATTGGTGGTGCAGGGCCTCTTCGGCCAAACGTTCCACATCGGCCGCGGTGATCAAGGGGGAGAGCATAGTGTGCTCAATGTAGGAGTGGAGGGCCAGCATCTGGATTAGCTTTTTCTAGGCAAAACTATTACTTTTAAGGGGCTTACCCCATCAAGCAATTCATTATTTTTTCAACAACTTGTTACAATGCAAAAATTGCTGTTTTTTTCGCTCGTAGCTTTGGCGTTACCGGGCATTTATCTGGGCCAGTACCGCAACCAACCGATCCAAGATCCAGAGGTGCATTGTCATGGCCTGTCGGGCCACGATGCGATGGTGGCCCTTACCAAGAGCCACGCTTTTGTCGGGCAACACGAAAACCCCGTTTTCTTGCGTTTTGAAACCAAGGACGGCCAAGAAATCACTTTTAAGGGGACCGACGGCAAGGAATCCAAGGCACTGGAATGGAAGGCCAAAAAGAAAAGCAAAGACTATTTGCTGGTTGTCCACGAATGGTGGGGCTTGAATGGCCAAATCAAGCAAGAAGCTGAAAAATTATACAACGATCTAGGGGGGAAAGTAAACGTGATTGCACTGGATCTCTACGATGGCAAAGTGGGCGATACCCGCGAAGATGCCATGAAGTACATGCAGGGCCTGACCAAAGAACGGGGCAACGCGATCATCGAGGGTGTGATAGCGTACGCTGGCAAAAAAGCCAAATTTTATACCATTGGCTGGTGTTTGGGCGGGAGCTGGTCGCTCCAAGCCTCTATTTTGGCGGGCAAACAGGGCGCTGGTTGCGTTATCTATTACGGTCGCCCAGAGAAGGATGTGTCCAAGCTCAAACTGCTCAACGGGGACGTACTGGGCATTTTTGGCAGCCAAGACAAGGGCATCCCGCCGCAAGTGGCTGAAGAATTAAAGACAAACTTGACTTCAGTGGGCAAGAAAATGACGTATAAAATTTTTGAGGCGGATCACGGTTTTGCCAATCCCAGTAACCCCAAATTTGATAAGCAGGCCACCGAAGAAGCCTACAAAATGACATTGGACTTCTTGAAAGCGCGGTTGTAGAACAAATTGGGGAGCTTTTTTAGCCCAGTTCTTTGCGACTTCGTGCGCATTACACGAAATAGTTTCGCCAAGCGTTTACCACGAACCAGCCCGAGGTGGGCCAGCCCAAGGATTTTATGCCATTTGTCCGTGGGCTGGCCTAATTTTGGGGGACCATACCAAACCGACTTAGGAACATGGATAAATTCAGGGAACTGTTCTATAAACTGCGCAAATATGAAATCAAGGTGCGCAAGGCGATAAACAGCCAGATGCAGGGTGATTTTCACTCCGTTTTCAAGGGTTCGGGCCTCGAGTTTGACGATGTGCGGCCCTATCAATACGGCGATGACGTGCGGTCCATTGATTGGAACACCAGTGCCAAAGGCCACGCGGTCTACATTAAAACATTTAAAGAAGAAAAGGAACAAAACGTTTTTTTTATCTTGGATGTCAGTGGCTCGCAATATATTGGCAAGGCTGATTACCAAAAAATTGATATTGGCCGCGAAATTTGCGGCGTGCTCACTTTCGCGGCACTCAAGGAGGGGAGTTCGGTGGGCCTGCTGTGCTTCAGCAACCAGCGGGAGAAATACATTAAGCCCAAAAAAGGGGCCAAACATGCCTACGAAATGATCGGCACCATGTTCAACTTGATGCCAGAAGGCTTCAAAACCAACCTGAACAAAGCAATGGGTGCGGCCATGAACATTATCCGCCGCAAGAGCATTATTGTGCTGGTATCAGATTTTGTGGATGAAGGGTACGAGTCCAATCTCAAGGCCATTGCCAAACGCCATGATCTGATTGTGATCCACTTGGCCGATCACCGCGAAGCTGAACTGCCCGGCTTGGGCATTATCCCTTTGTTTGACAAAGAAACCCAAAAGACAATTTGGATCAATTCTTCCTCGGGGGCCTTTCGCGAAAAATTATCGGGCAATTTTCACCAAAAACAGGCAGCACTGGAAAAGCTATGCCAACAACACCAAGCCAATTACCTGTTTGTCAAAACGGGCGAAGATTATGTGCCAAGGTTGGTCAAACTATTTAGGATCAGGAACTTGAGCAAAAAGAAATAAAGCCTTGGTTTAGTGGAACAGCCCCTCTTTGTCCACCATTTTGAACACTTCGGCGGGCACTTTTTCCAAGTCCATAATGATGAACCCATCGAGGGCATTGTTGAACTTGGGGTCCACATTGAACCCAATGATCTTGGAGTTGAGCTGCAATATGTATTTTTTGAGCAGCACGGGCAGTTTGCTGTGGGTCGATTCAATCTCGGCAATGAGCAAGTCCAGTTCCTTGATATCGTTGTGCTTGGGCAACAGGAGCAGCTCAGAATCATTGAGCTTGGCCTTAAACTTGCGGCGCGGCTTGATCAGTTTGGCCAAATCATGATCAAAATAATTGTCCATGATAACCTTGACCAGTAATTCTTTGGACAAGTTGGAAAAGTTGTTGCTAATGCTCACCGGCCCAATCAGGTAACGATAGCCCGGATTTTTGCGCACCGTGATCAATATTCCTTTCCACAACAACAATAGCGAGATGTGTTTGCGTTGGTAATCAGCCACAATAAACGACCGGCCCATTTCCAGCGAACGCTTGAGAATAGGGGCAAATTTCTTATCGATGGTAAAAAGCTCGTGGAGGTAAAACCCCTTGATCTTGAATTTATCGTACAAATCTTTGCCCTTGCCAATCCGGTAAGCCCCCACAATCCGCTGGGCTTCAGTATCCCAGATGAACAAATGGTTGTAGTGAATGTCGTACTCGTCAATATCGATACTGTGGTTGGTGCCTTCGCCCTCTTCCCGGAAGGTAATTTCCCGCAACCGACCAATTTCCCGCAAAATATTGGGAATTTGGGGCGCTTCGGATAAAAACACCTCAAAATTTTGCATTGAACAAATTATATCCCGGCTCCTAATATTGGCTAGATCGGTCAATAGTTTATCCAATGGAGTAGGCTCCACTATGGGTTCGGGTTTGGACAAAAAGCCCAGTGGATTGCGGAAAAAGAAAGGTTTTAGCTTCAAGGGAGACCCGAGCGCGTAGGTTTTGGCCCGTAGGTAGCGCAACATCTGGTCGCTATCGGCAAACTCGGCGAGCTGCTTGGGCGAGATGGGCTTGCCGATCCGCACGTGAACGGTTTCTTTCACCTTGAACATTTCCGATGGTAGCCGGGCTGTCCGCAAACTGGGGTGGATCAACCCCAATAAATTGAAAAACAGGCTATTGCCCCCAGCAAAATACACCGGGACTACATCCACCTTGGCTTTGGCAATGATTTTGCCCACCAATGGATGCCACTCGCGATCCATCACCCGGCGGCTGTCGGTTTGGAACGCTGATACCTCGCCAGCGGGAAAAATCCCGATTGGGTGGCCCTGCTTGAGGTGTTCCAACACGGCCTTTATGGCCGAGACATTGACCTGTTTATTGGTTATATTGTCGAACGGGTTGACTGAAATAAAATATTGTTGCACTTCCTCGAACGCCTGCAAAATATAATTAACCATTACTTTGAACTCGGGGCGCACACCGGCAATGGCGGCGATGAGGATCATGCCATCAATGCCGCCATACGGATGGTTGGACACGGTAATGAACGGGCGATCGGTGGGCAGGTTGGCCAGTTCCTCGGGTGGCACCTCGTAGGTGACGTTGAACTCCTGCAACCCACGATCAATGAAACCCAGCCCTGGATGCTGCCGGGCTTTGTTGTATACGTCATTTATTTTGTCAATTCTGAGCAATTTCATCAGCGGTGTCGCCAATAAATTCAGCTTAAAGCGATCCAGATTAAGTGAAGAAGCAAATTCTTCGGGGGTGATCAAGGAAGGTTTCTTAGTGCTTGACATTTCGATCAGAATGATTTACTGAGATGCAACGTCCGCTCCAAGCCCAGCCCAAAACGAACTGTTTTGCGGCGGAGATGGTCAGGTTCAACTGGCTAAAGCAATTTTTTGATCAATTGCTCGACACTCATTCCTTCGGCCTCGGCCTTGAAATTGCGTACAATGCGGTGGCGCAATACGGGCACAGCCACGGCCCGCACGTCTTCAATATCGGGCGAGTATTTGCCGTTGATGATGGCATTGCACTTGGCACCCAGCACCAAATATTGGGAAGCCCTCGGGCCTGCACCCCACTCTAAATAGTCATTGGCCAGCGCCGATCCCATTTCTTTGCCTGGGCGGGTTTTGTGCACCAACTTGACCGCATACTCCACCACATTGTCGGCGATGGGGACCCGGCGCACCAACTCCTGAAACTGCCTGATCTGCGGGCCGTTGAGAACATGATCAACGGGCGTGCGTTTGTCCGAAGTGGTGCTTTTGACAATTTCCACCTCTGATTGGTAAGAGGGATAGTCCAGCCAGATATTGAACATGAACCGGTCCAATTGGGCTTCGGGCAACGGGTAAGTGCCTTCTTGCTCGATCGGGTTTTGGGTGGCCAGTACGAAAAATGGCCGTTCCAAGGCATGAAACTGTCCGGCAATGGTGACCGAATATTCCTGCATGGCTTCCAGCAGGGCCGCTTGGGTTTTGGGCGGGGTGCGGTTGATCTCATCGGCTAGGATTACGTTGGCAAAAATCGGCCCCCGGATAAACCGGAAATTGCGATCTTGATCCATCGTTTCCGAACCCAAAATGTCGGAGGGCATTAGATCGGGGGTAAACTGGATCCGGCTAAAATCCAAATCCAGCGCTTTTGACAAGGTCTGGATCAATGAAGTTTTGGCCAAGCCCGGCACACCCACCAATAGACAGTGGCCCTGACAAAAAATCGCGGTTATCAGCAACCGCACTACTTCATCCTGACCAATAATTACTTTGCCAATTTCCTGGTTGAGTTTTTTACAGGCTGCGAACATAGCATCCGCCGCTTCTACATCCGACTTGAATGCCGGGGGGGGTACAGATTGTGTCGTCATCAGATAGTTTGGGATCCCCAAATGTCGTTTGGCAAAAATATACCATCTCTGGCTATGATCGGCTAATTTGCCAAAATTGGGCTGGGAAACAGGGGTGATAGTGTTAACAATTCTTAAACTGAGATTCACCCAACGACCACACCAAGGCTAATCAGCACTTGGCCAATCGTTGGGTAGCTAAAACGGCAAGGTGTGGCCGTACCTACATTCTGGCATATAGTTTCTTAATGTCAGCGTGGGTGATTTTATTTTTCCAATCTGGCCCCAGGGCGTGGTTCCACATGTGGGTGAGGGCCAAGGCTACGTCAGCCATTTTATCCATTTGGGCTTCGGTCCAGTCTTTGGCCAATTGTTGGGGGATAAATATTTCGTGCTTTTGCACCATTTGACGGAACTCGCGCACGCCCTCGGGATAAAAATCGTCCAATTGGTCAAAAATAATACAGTTGGCAAAGCAGTGGCGCGTCCCGAACACATAAGACAGCCCATAAGATAGCGCATGGCACACGCCCACTTCGGAATAGGTGAGGCTGAGGCCGCCAAATAGGGAGGCCACCATCAATTTCTCGTCCATTTCGGAGTTTTGGCCACTTTCTGGGCCCAGGTATACTTCCCGGCACAAATCCATTGCTTTGTAGCCATACGCCTCGCTGTACGTGTTTTTAAGATGGCCGGTCATTGATTCCACGCAATGGATGTAGGTGTCCATACCAGTGTAGAACCATTGGTTGCGGGGCACGGTGGCGATCAGTGCCGGGTCAAGCACTATCTGGTCAAAAACCGTCCAGTCGCACTTGAGGCCCAATTTCTTTTCCGGCCCGGTCAGCACGGCGGTCATGGACACCTCCGCGCCCGTGCCCGAGATCGTGGGCACGCCCACATGGTAAACGCCCGGCTTTTTGATCAAGTTCAATCCTTGGTAGCGCGTGGACGAGCCTTCGCTGGTCAGCATCAGGGCCACGGCCTTGGCAATGTCCATAACGCTGCCGCCGCCAATGCCCACTACCGCCACGGGCAAACCCTTGGCCAAGATCTGGTCGCGGAGGGCATCTACCTGCTGGGTGGTGGGCTCGTGCTCATCCACGTCCACGAGCAGCAATAGATCACCTTCGTGGGCGGGCACCCGGCCTTGTAGTTCCTGCCCGGCAAAGTAGTTGTCGAGCAAAAAAACGACAAAAGAGGCGTTATCCGTCCGTTTTTCGGCCAAGATACTGTCTAATTGATCAAAACTCCCCCGGCCAAAAACGGTTTTGGCCACCGATTTAAAATTTTTGAACATTCGCAAAAAAGCTTAGATGAAACAGAAGGCAAATTTATGTCAAGAATAAAACGGATCACTCCAATTTTTCCTAAATTGCTGGACTAACACTTGACTTATGCAGGCCATTACCATTCACCAATTGCAACAAAACCCCCAATCTTTTGTGTCGGCTGCCCAACAGGGCGAACAGATCCTGGTGCTGGACGGGGACAAAGTGGTCGCCCAATTGATCGCCTACCCGCAACCGGCCAATGCCAGCCCCGGGGATCCATCGCCGGCCACCCCCCCGGCCAAAGAAGCCGCCAGCCAGCCGGCTTCGCCCACGGATCGTTTTGGCCAATACTTTAATGCCAAGGATGTGGCGACAGCACTCGAGGGGTTGGCCCAGATAGAAGCCGCCCTGATCATGATCAAGAAAGACCATGAGTCGCTGCTCCAGAAAGCCCGCGACTGGGAAAACCGGGCCATTGTGCTGATGAAGGAGGGCCGGACTGGTGAAAAACCCATGGAAGAAGTGAATGCGGTGGTCATGGAAGTATTGACCGAGCAGGAAACGACCACCAAACAAGCCGATCAGAAACTGCGCGAAATCTCCGAACTAGAATATTTGAAGGCCCAGTTACAAGCCCAGGCCGACCGCCTGCGCGAACTGAAAGCCAGCTATCGCCGCCGGATTGTGGAGATGCCCGACTCTTCGGAAACCCTGTCCATGCTTGAGCGGATGAAAGCCAAAATCACCCAGAAAGAAATCCTCAGTGGCCTCTACCAAGAGGAAGCCGCCAAACGCCAAGCGGATGAACTTTTGGAGCAAAAAGTCAACGATATCCTCGGCTTGCAAAAGCAGAAAGATCAAGCAGCCCTCGAGGCACTCAAAGCTAAGTTGGGCCTGAAATAGGCTGGGGGTGCAGCCCGCCCAACCTGCGAGCAACTGGTTAAAAGTAGCTAAAGAGCTGTGCTTTGGGCCGTTAGTAGTCGCCGTGCAATTTCTTTTCCTGAATCCGCTTTTGGATAGCCTCGCATTTGGCTTGGGCCTCTTTGAAATACTGGAGGGTGGCCGTGTGGTTGACAATCATTTGTTGTAAATAGTTGGTGAACTGGACACTGAACAAATTATCGGGATCGAAGGCTCGGAATTCCACCAAATCGTAACTGGCCATTACCAACGGCTCGATTTTGGTGCGCAGGTCGTCCAGAATAATTTCCTCCCGAACGCGCAACTGCCCGTATTGAAATTCATAAAGGTAAATCAAGTCGCCTTTGAGCTGAAAATCTTTGATCAGGTTCACCTGGCCGCCCTGTTTGACCGACTCGTAGGTGGTATTGGCTGAGTAGAAAAATCGGTTTTCCAGAATTGTCTTTTGGATCAGTTCATCAATCATGGCCAACTGGGAGGTGTCGTTGCTTTTGAGCAGCCCCACCAGCCCGATCAATTCCGCCATTTTTTGATTGGCCATGCTGTCGCCCGCCCTCAAATTGATCAAATCGGTGGCCAGATCGGTTTCCAGCCCGTTCAAAAACTCAAGTAACTGTTTCTTTTCGCGCCGCGACTCGGCATAGTTGTTCATCCCAAAACCTGCGATAACCCCCAGCATCACGACCAAAAGCTCAATGGAATAGACCAAAAAATAGACCCGGGTCCTGCGTCCGGGTCGCGGCATCCGCACCATGCGCTTCATGCCGCGAATCTTGCGTATAAGGCCGCCTATGCGCAATTGGCTGTATTGTTGACGTTTTTCTTCTATTTCTTCTGCTAGCAATGGTTCCATAAGGGCGAATTTCGTATATTTATCCGAAAGACAACCTCTGCACATTCAGGGTTGCGTTTGTTAATTTATTTACGAATTATAGGGGCCTAATTCATCACTTATGGAGGAAGAGATCATGCGCATCTCATTTATTTTTACGTCAGCCGGGATGACTGTTATTTTTCACCGGCTAAGCCTCACACTTCTTTTGGGCTTTATCTCGTTGACCCTCCGGGCAGAAGATACCTTTGTTGAGGAATTTTCTTGGCCAACGATTTGTCTATCGGATGATGAACCATTTATCTGCAAAAATCTACTCCTGTTTGAAGAAATAGTCACTACGCCACACTGGCAAATAGCTTGCCAGTTGGCCCAGCCAGTTGCCAAATCCAGCCAACTGATCAACCCCCGAAAAGGTTACTGTAAGGCTGAAGGTGATGAACCGCTTCCAATCAAGCACCCAATGGCTGCTCGAGTTCAGCAATAAACTCAATGTCAATTTGATCCATCCCTGTTGGCGACTGCCCGATCAAACCGCGGTGCACCGGCGAGCGGGCACCTACCGTCCCGACCGCAGCCCAAGTGGATGCCCTCCAAGGGCGCATTGATCTGGCAAGTAAACTGGATCAAGGGAGCACCTTCAAGATATATTTGCCCCATACTATCCAGTAAAAGGGAGAATTTGCCGGGTTGATTTATCTTTGCCCCAGTTGATCAATGCGTACCGGCAGTAGGGCGGGTAGGCAAAATATCCATTAAACGACACTCAAAATGGCTCTGGTAGATATGGTGATGCCCAAAATGGGCGAAAGCGTCATGGAGGGGACTATCCTGAACTGGCTCAAAAAACCGGGCGATCCCATTGGGCAGGACGAACCGGTGCTGGAAGTGGCCACCGACAAAGTGGACACCGAGATCCCGGCCACCCACGCAGGGGTATTGCAGGAGATATTGGCCCAAGTGGGCGAGGTGGTGCAAGTGGGCCGGGTGATTGCCCGGATCGCTACCGGCCAAACCAATGGCACTACCCCCACGCCGGAAGAAACACCCGTGGCCAAGGCCGAAGCACTGGTGGCCGAAGCCATTGCCCTGACCGCCCCGGCCCAACTGCTGGCCGAAGCCGAAGTGGGACGGTTCTATTCCCCGCTGGTGCTCAACATCGCCCGCTCGGAGAGCATTCCCATGACCGAACTGGATCGGGTGGCGGGCACCGGCAAAGATGGCCGACTGACCAAGACCGACCTACTAAATTACCTTCAAACCCGGACCCAACTCCCCCCAATGGCGCCGGTGGAGGAAATTATTCCCCAGCCCAAACCACAAGTCCAGCCAGAAGCACGCCCCATAGCGGCCGAAACCCCAACGGAGAGCGTTAAACCCGCCGTTTCGTACAGCGGCCAAGCCGATTTGATCCAAATGGATCGGATGCGCAAAATGATTGCCCAGCGCATGGTGGATTCCAAACGAATTTCGCCCCACGTCACGTCGTTTGTCGAGGCTGACATGACCAATGTGGTCCAGTGGCGCAATGCCAACGTGCGCCCATTCAAGGAGCGGGAAGGCCAAAACCTTACTTATACCCCGATTTTTATTTGGGCGGTGGCCAAAGCCCTGCGCGATTTCCCAATGGTCAACTCCTCGGTGGACGGGGATACCATCATTGTCAAAAAAGACATCAATGTGGGGCTGGCCGTGGCCCTGCCCACTGGCAACCTGATTGTGCCCGTGATCAAAAATGCCGACCAGCTCAACCTCGTCGGGCTAACCTATAAAGTAAACGATCTGGCCAAACGCGCCCGGGAAAACAAGCTTACCCCCGACGAACTATCGGGCGGGACTTACACCGTGTCCAATATCGGATCTTTTGGCAATGTAATGGGCACTCCCATTATTTTGCAGCCGCAAGTAGCCATTTTGTCGCTTGGAGCCATCCAGAAAAAGCCCGCCGTGATTGAAACCGAAATGGGCGACCTGATCGGGATCCGCCACCTGATGTTCCTTTCCCACTCGTATGATCACCGGATAGTGGACGGGGCACTCGGCGGGATGTTTGTCCGCAAGGTGGCCGATTACTTGGAGCAATTTGATCCCAAAACCAAGATCTAGCGCACCTAACCAAATGTATGGAAGGGGTGCAGCAACTTGCATTGGGATCACCTTCCACCCTGGCCAATCCTACAAGCGCAGCAGCAACGGGGCTAACCGAGTGGATTCGTGAACGTGGCTGGTGCAGCTACACGTAGGTCTATCGCATGGCGAATCACCATTACGACTCGCCCACCGTTCGCGACGGCATCTTGGGTTTCCGCTTGGTCATCGCCCCGCAGTTCTATCTATTTTATTTGACCATTGGTACGAGCAAAAAAGAAAAAAGCAATGCATTGTTTTATTGGAATAGGCAAAGGAAAAACGCAAATTACATTTGCCCTCAGACGATGATAAGTAAGCTTAAATTCCAGTGATAAATGCAACAACAAGCTGTTGCATTTATCACTGGAATCCACCAAGTGAAGAACCAAAGATTCGCATGAATGCGAATGTACTTGTAGTATCGCATAAATGCGAATGTAGTTAAGTGAAAAACAAATGCCGCGTCAATTCACCTTCAATAGTTTCAAATCCACCCGCATATTTTTCTCCGAACTTTTGTTGACCAGCGGTTTTTCCCCACCGTAGGCTTTGGTTCTGATCCGCTCTGGGGCGATCCCTTTCTTGATCAGATAGTTGGCCACCGTCTCCACCCGTTGTTTGGACAGTTCGAGGTGTTGGCTGCTGATCCGGGCATATTCGGGATGCCAAGTATCGGGGTTCTTGTCGGTATGCCCCGAAAGTTCAATCTCCACATTGGGGTGAGCCTGCATAAATTTGACCAGTACATCCGCCCCAATGTAATCGGTGAGCCGGGCGCTGCCCTTGACAAAGCTCAGTTTTTCCAAACTAATGGTTTCGCCTGCCTTGATTTTCTGCTCATTAAGGGTAACGGCGACCTCGGCTGGCTTGGGCTCGGGTTCCGGTTCGGGCTCCGGCTTTACCTCGGGCAAGGCCACTATCTCGACCTTTCTAAGCTCCGGCTGGTGTCCGATGACCCCGGCAGGCAGGGTTACGGGCTGGTGAAGGTCAAGCTCTTTGGTCTCCACCTTGGCCATTGCCACCACGGGTTCTTCCACCAGAATAGCCGGGGGGGCCGAAAACCGCAAGAGGAACACCCCTTTGTCAGCAGTACCTACCCAAAATACTTTTTCGCCACTCCGGGAAACCGATTTGTCGATGCACGTGGCCAAATTGCTGGTCAGCCCGGAATTGTCCAGATCAAATATATCTTTGCTCGATTTGGCATAGCGCGCAATACCAGTGCCCACTGCCCATACCACGCCGCCCTGTTCTTCCATCAGGATCGCCCTAATTTTGAATGCATTGTCTTTTTGGCGTTGCCCCACCAGTTTGTACACATCTTTGTTGCAATACATTTCGGAGCGGCCCTTGCGGTTGATCACGCCGACGCAAACCGTTCCGGCCCCATCGGCGGCCGAGGCATTGACCGCCCCCTCGACATAATAAAGTGGCCAATCTTTCCCATCTTCGGTGGACAACAGCCCCATTTCGGTGCCAAACCACTTGGTATCGGTTTCGTCAATCACCACACTGTTCATTTTATTGGTCGGCATATCGGGCTGGGTAGATTGATCGTAACAAAACCATTTGTTGTTTTGGTCAATCATCCATACGCCCCCCTCATCGGTGGCGAGCCATTTGCGGCGTTGCTTATCAACAGCCAACCCATTGACATACAAGCTTTTGTTCTGAAAGTTGGGCACTTCGCTCTGAAACAGTACTTTGCCACTGATGTCCAACTGCACCAACTTGACCGACTGCTGAAGGCCACTGACCCAAATCTGCCCTTGGCTATCCACGGCCAAGGCAGTAACCTGACCTATTTCTGGGAGGTCAATAGTTTGCCAAGTTGAATCCTTGGCCGAAAATTTAGCCAATCCTTTGTCAGTGCCCACCCAGACATTCTGAGCCCGATCCGTGACCAAACAGTTAACTTTATTGGAGGGCAAATGGTCATCCAAAGTGGCAATTTGGGTAAAATACTGGGCCGCCGCCGTAAAATTAGCGCCCAAGCTGAGCAAGAACCCCACGCCCCACCACCAAGGCCGAAGTAAATCAATCACGTTTTTTCTCATAATTAGGCCAAAAAAGAACAATATAAGAAAATAAGCAAATAGCTTGCCCATAACTCCCAACTAAGCCCAGATTTGCAGTGGCTACGCGGCTTGAGTTGGTAGCTAAAAGCTGACAACCATTAGAACGTATTTTTCCACATCATAGATTCAACGGGCTTATTGGTACGCTCATTATATTTGGCCGAGGATTTTTTGTTGTAGTAGTTGTGGATCTGTCCTTCAATGACGAAAAAAATCAATTGGCCGATGGGCATCCCAGCGTACACCCGCACTTTTTGCGACACCGAAATCTCGAGCGTCCAATGGTTACAAAAACCGACATCCCCCTTGCCAGCCGTGGCATGGATGTCAATGCCCAAGCGGCCGACGCTCGATTTGCCCTCCAGAAAGGGTACATGGGCGTGGGTCTCGGTGTATTCCAAGGTCACGCCCAAGTAAAGTTTGCCGGGTAAAAGCACGTACCCTTCTTCGGCGGGAATCTCAAAAATATCTAATTGGTTGTGTTGGCGGGCATCCAACACTTCATCGCGGTAAGTTCCCAACCATTTGCCCAAATGAACATCATAGGAATTGGTTCCCAGGCAAGTTTCATCAAAAGGCTCGATGACAATTTGCCGGTTCCCAATGTGTTTTGCAATTTCCAAATCGCTGAGAATCATTGTTTTTTAGGGTCACAATTAAAAAATAAGCACCGGGCAACCCGTTCCGATCGCCACAGTACCGAGGAACAAAGGTAGGATTTTCGCCACCAAAGCCAATCGGCCTACCAATCGAACTGGTGCAAAGCATTGACCAAACCGTCAATTTCGGCGGGGGTATTGAAACTGTGGAGACAGATCCGAAGCCGCTCCTCCCCCGCCTTGACCGTGGGGGCAACGATGGGCCTAACCTCGCAGCCAGCCCGGATCAGGTGCGCGGCCAATGCTTTGCAACGCGCACTGCCCGGCACCAGCAGCACTTGGATGGGGCCAGCGTTGACGATTACTTGAACATCGAGTGGGAATGACAGTTTGCCGATTTTTGCGCGGTAATACTGCACCACCGCCTGTAACTGTGCGGCCAAGGCCGGATGGGCCGCCAAATGGTCAAAGGCGCAGGCAATGCTCACCAAGTTGTGCAGAGGCATGGCCGTAGAATAAATAAACGGACGAGCAAAATTGATGAGATAATCAACCAAATCGCAACTGCCCACCACGCAGGCCCCGTGCGCCCCAATGCCTTTACCGAAGGTATAGATGCGGGCAAAAAAACGCGCGGCCAGCCCTTCCCCGCACACCAAGCCGCTGCCGCCGAGCCCAAAAATCCCGGTACTGTGAGCTTCGTCCACGACTGCAAATGCCCCATATTGTTCACAAAGTTCCAAGGTTTCCCGCAGAATACCATTGTCACCGTCCATTGAGTAAACCGTTTCGGTGACTACCAAGATTGCCCCCGCCGAAGTGTGGCGGGCGCGGGCCAGTTTCTGGGCCAAGTCAGCCAGATCATTGTGCCCAAAGGCCGTGTGGGTGGCTAAGCTCAATCGGTAGCCCTCGCGCAAGCTGGCGTGGATCAGCTCGTCGTACAAAATCAAATCACCCTTTTGAGCTAAACTGGACAATACTGCCAGATTGGCTGCATAGCCAGAATTGAACAGCAGGGCCGCTTCGCCCTGAAAAAGCTGGGCCAGTTTCTGTTCCAAGGCCATTGCATAGGCCGAATTGCCCGATAACAGCCGGGAGCCCGTTGCCCCCAGACGGTTGAGCTCGCTGGCTTGCGCGTACTGCACTTGCACGCGCTCGGCCAAGGCTGGGCTGCTGGCCAAGCCCAAGTAATCATTGGAATAAAAATCGACCGAGCCACTGGGCAAAGTGAGGCCGCGCAAGGTATTATTTTGCTCCCTTTCTTGTAATTTTTGGCGAATTCGTTCAGTAAGCAAGTGAATATTTGAAGTAAGATCCAGTAAATTGGGGCAAAGTTACAAGCTGGGTCACTTAATTATGAAACATACCTGTTTTTATTGCCTCGTTTTTTGCCTAGCTGGTATTTTTGTCAGCCTGCCAGCTCGAGCCGCTTACCTGTTGGTCGCGATGGACGGAACCCAGAAAAACCACCTCAAAGCCTATGGCATGACTTTTTGGGTCCTCCAACGCAACGCGGAAGCCGAGTGGCTGCTCAACTATCGGGGCGGCAGCTTTATGTACAAATACCTACAAGCATTTGAAAATGAACTAATTGTACGCGGAGTGAGCTACGAAGTCCTCTCCGATGCCCAAGCCGTGAGCCTCAAAGAGCAGATCATTGACCCCGAAGCCAACATGGACGTGGTGAAGCTGGAAGTGGCCCCAAAAATTGCGGTGTATTCCCCCAAGAGCAAACAACCGTGGGACGATGCTGTTACGCTGGTCTTGACTTATGCCGAAATCCCTTACACCACTATCTTTGATACCGAAGTATTGGAAAACGAATTGCCCAAATATGATTGGCTACACCTGCACCACGAAGACTTTACCGGGCAGTTTGGTAAAATGTTCCGCAGCAGTAGCGGGCAAACTTGGTACCAGGCCCAACTGGCAGAAACTCAAGCGTTGATGCGCAAATATAGTTACAAAAAAGCCTCCCAGCTCAAACTGGCCGTCGTGAAGCGGATGCGCGACTTTTGCGCGGGCGGCGGCTTTCTATTTGCCATGTGTTCGGCTTCTGACACGTATGACATCGCCTTGGCCGCCGACGGGGTTGACATTTGCGATGAGGTCTATGATGGCGATGCGTATGATCTGCAAGCCAACCACAAGCTGGATTTCACCAAGACTTTCGCTTTCAGAAACTTTACCCTCGAGCTGGACCCCTACGAAAACGAGTATGCCGATATTGACACCCAGCCCCGGGATCGCGGACTGGCCGAGCGCAACGATTTTTTCAAGCTTTTTCAATTTTCGGCCAAATGGGATCCAATCCCCACCATGCTCACCCAGAACCACGCCACCAACATAAAAGGCTTTATGGGGCAAACGACCGGGTTTAAAAAAAGCCTGATCAAGCCCGAAACGGTGATCATGGGCGAAACCAAGAGCCTCAATGAAGCCAAGTACATTCATGGCACTTTTGGCAAAGGGACTTGGACCTTCTACGGCGGCCACGATCCGGAAGATTATATGCACATGCTCAATGAGGCCCCCACCGATCTCAACTTGCATCCCTCCTCGCCGGGTTACCGCTTAATCCTGAACAATATCCTGTTTCCAGCGGCCAAAAAGAAGAAACAAAAAACGTGATCCCAGTAAATCTTCCTACTTTTGGCACCAAACCAACTGCGAAAAAACCGGTATGAAATATTCTTTGCCTTGGCTCATCGACCTTCATGCCCGCAGCGAGACGTTGGACTACCTTTGCTTTTGGGGGCATCAACCCCGGGCCGACGGCCAAGTGGGCGACAATTGCCTCAGCCAATGGTGGGAAGCCCCCTTTATCGTTGACCAGCTCCCCTACCCCACTGCCGAGCACTGGATGATGGCCGAAAAAGCCCGCCATTGCGGCGACGAAGAAACGTTGGCTAAAATCCTAGCGGCTAAATCGCCCGGGGCCGTCAAGAACCTTGGACGACAAGTGCGCAATTTTGACCCGGCGAGTTGGGATGAAGTCAAATACGAAATCGTCAAGACCGGAAACTTGCACAAATTTAGCCAACAAAAGGCGTTAGGTGACTATCTGAAGCATACCGCTGGATGTATCTTGGTGGAAGCTAGCCCGTTAGACCAAATCTGGGGGATCGGGCTGGCCGGGGATCACCCACACATTACCGACCCCAACCACTGGCCGGGCCAAAATTTATTGGGATTTGCCCTTATGGAAGTTAGGGATACCCTGACTTAATTTTTTACTTTTGACACATCGATTGCCACAATGAGTTCGGAACAAACCATCGTACAGGGAATTTTAACGGGAATATCAACAGTTTTTGGGGTGGAAGTACCTGCGGCAAGCATCGCACTCCAACCCACCAAAAAGGAATTTGCCGGGGATTTTACCCTCGTGGTTTTTCCGTTGGTAAAATTGACCAAAAAAAGCCCCGAAGAAACCGCCCGCCTGTTGGGCGAATACCTCAAGCAACACGTCAAGATCGTTGACAGTTTCAACGTTATCAAAGGCTTCCTTAATATTGAACTCTCCGCCCAATTGTGGGTGCAAACGTTGGCCAGCCTAGTGGAACAAGCCGACTATGGTAACTTGCCTGCCAATGGTAAGCGGGTAATGGTGGAATATTCGTCGCCCAACACCAATAAACCGCTGCACCTGGGGCATTTGCGGAACAATTTTCTGGGCTACTCGATGGCCAAGATCATGGAAGCCAATGGCTACCAAGTATTGAAAACCCAAGTGGTCAATGACCGGGGCATTCACATTTGCAAGTCGATGTTGGCCTACCAGAAATTCGGCCAAGGCGAAACCCCCGCCTCCAGCGGGATCAAGGGAGACCACCTGGCCGGCGATTATTATGTCGCCTTCGATCGGGAAAATAAAAAACAAATTGCCACCTTAGTTACTGAATATCAAGCGGCCGAACCCAGTGCCGATGTTGAGAAGCTCAAAGAAAAAGCGGCCAAAAACACGCCCCTCATGCTCGAGGCCCAGTCTATGCTCCTGCGCTGGGAAGAGGGCGATCCCGAAGTGCTCCACCTGTGGCAAACGATGAACCAATGGGTATATGCGGGCTTCAATGCCACCTATGAACAAATGGGAGTCACTTTTGATAAAATTTATTACGAATCAGATACTTACCTGCTTGGCAAAAAAATAGTGGACGAAGGCTTGGCCCGGGCCCTCTTTTTCCGCAAGCCCGATGGATCGGTTTGGATCGACCTCACCGCCGACGGCTTGGATCAGAAACTGCTCTTGCGGGCTGACGGCACTTCGGTCTATATTACCCAAGATTTTGGCCTGGCCGATACGAAATACGCCGATTTTCCGATGGAAAAATCAGTGTATGTGGTGGGCAATGAACAAGACTACCATTTTAAGGTCCTGCAACTGGTTGTTGAAAAACTCGGCCGGCCCTACGCCAAGGGCATTTATCATTTGAGTTATGGCATGGTGGAACTGCCCACCGGCAAAATGAAGAGCCGCGAAGGTACAGTGGTAGATGCCGATGATTTAATGGCGGAGATGGACCGGATCGCCCGGGAGCGCACCGTGGAACTGGGCAAGATCGAGGATTTTGACTCGGCCGAAGCCCTGTACTTGTACCACCAACTGGCCATGGGTGCGCTCAAATACTACCTTTTACGGGTGGATCCCAAAAAGAAAATGTTGTTCAATCCCGAAGAATCCATTGATTTTCAGGGTGATACCGGCGTTTATATCCAATATACCCACGCCCGGATCTCGGCCATTTTGCGGCGGGCCACGGCCGAACAAATGTCCTTTGATCGGGCCGACTACGCCAATGTGGTGTCCCAACTGGCCCCGGTTGAACAGGAACTGGTTCAACTCTTGAGCGTTTACCCCAAGAAAGTGCAACTGGCCGCCGAGGAATTTTCGCCGGCCACCGTGGCCAGTTTCGCCTACGAAGTGGCGCGGGCGTATGGGCGTTTCTTCTATGAACTGTCCATATTCAATGAGCCAGACCCGGCCCGTCGGAGTTTCCGGGTAGCGCTCTCGCTAGCCACTGGCAAGGTGATCCGCCACGCAATGGGGCTGATCGGGGTTGAAATGCCCGAACGGATGTAGGGCATTTTTCGGCACTTCAATCATTTGGTAATCAGCTTTTTACTTAATAGATGTAAATTGGTTTAGTGATTTGCCAAACCAAACCAATTGAGTTTCTGATACAGGTGAAGGTGCTATTGCGAAGGGATTCAAAAATAGCACTTTCCAGTTTTTTTGAAATGCGAAAACTGGCGGGATAGGCTATGGTTTTGCTACACTCAAAAAGCAAGATTATTACTGACTTTTTAGGTAGGTAAATAGGGTTGAAGGTATCTGTTTGGGCGTTTTATTATTTATTTTTTTCACCTCTTTTGGTATGGCTTATCTGTATAGTCATGTAAAATGTTATCTACACTCCATTTGTGGACATTCAGATAATCGTTTATTTGCTTTTCCGTCAAAGTTTGAATGTCGAGATCTTTAGATTCGTCAAAGGATTGACGAATATTTTTTATCAATTTATTTAAGCCTCCTTTCCGTAAAACCCCCACATCTTGACTAAATGCCCCATGTGCCGAAATATCATTTGTGGGAATAACCATGATATTCTTAACGGTTTCGCCACTATAATTTTCTTTGAACCGTGCGCAAGACACATTCATTTGCCCCGTTTCATGTTTGTTGATTTCTGACCGTTTATCAATTATTTGTTTTTGAATAAGAAAATAGTAATTTATTGGTGATCGATGATGCAACCTTACTTATTGTAGCCTGAAATTGATAACTTTTGTTAGTGAATATTGAATTGGCGGCAAACCCCATTAAATTTGTCTGGACATGTTTTACATTCACTAAACACCTATTTTAAAGATGCTACGGCCTGAATATTTAAATGGATTGAATGGTGATCCGGCAGAAAACTTGCCTGGCTGGGTCGCTTTTAGACACCACACCAAACCCGGATCATGGCGTTACATCTGCGCTTATCAAGATGGCGAAGCCCAGAAGGAGAAATTTTTTAAACTTCTCAGTCGCCATGGCCAGAAAGAAGACCGAAGTGGTTGGGATTTGCACCATATCCTTGAAGGCCGCCATTTCTCCCTCATTGATTTTTGGGGGGAGTATGAAGCCGCTTACCAGTTAGAATTGCCCTGTATCTTGCTGCACAAAACCGAGCACTCTCTCTATACTCGTTTAGCGTCGATTAGTGCTACCAAAGAGCTGTATATGCCTGAACTTGTTGGAGCCTCTGTGAACCGTGCTAAGCAGACTGCCCAAAAATTTAGCGAGGCAAAAACGACCGAATCGGTTTCGGAGCGGAAAAAAATTTTGAAAGAGTTAGGAGACCGGTTTCCGGGTTTGTATGAATTTTATCGATCCTCCTATGAGGGTGATCCTTTGATGCAAAGAATCGCCCTCAATGCCTTATCGGTAGCGGAACGTAAATTGACGCGCTTGTAATTGGTGGGAAAACCACAAAAACCCCTTGGTTGCCCAATGCAACGATGGGTTTTGCGGCTGAAGTTGGCAGAGAAACCCTGCGAGTGACTTTGTGCCCTCCCAGTGGTTTCACAGTATAATTCACCCACCGCGTATAATCGCACAAATGCGATTGTACCAATTGAAAATCAGGACATTCCCATAAGTGCGATTTGGCGTTTTGCTGCTTCGGCTACTCGATCTTGAGCCAGTCGCCCTCCAGCCCAGCCCGGTAGCGGCGTAGGGGATTGACGGCCGGGCCTTGGAGCACGCTGCCATCTAGGGCAAACTCGGAGCCATGCACCCGGCAGCGGAGCAAATTTTCGCTAAGCACAAAATCCAAAATGCCCGCCGCGTGGGTGCAGTACCGTTCGAGGGCTACCCAAGTAGCCTGGGTAGCGGCAATCACCAGCACTTGATTGTCCACCACCAACCAGCCTCCCACCTGGCGCAACCCACTGTACATGGGCAGGCGGAGATCAAGCCGCCAAGTTGTGGGCACGGGGGCCGGCAATTCCTCGGTGCCAGTTTGGCAAGCCGCCAAGCCACAGGCACACACTAATCCACTGGTTTGTACCAAAAAATTTCGCCGGTTCATAAAATAGTCATTGGATTGGTAAACCGCATCAAGGTACTTAGGCTTTACTGTTTGAGCTAAATTATTGATAGTCTATGATTTACAATAAATACACTGATCAGTTTGCCCAAACGTCACAACGGAAAATTTGATTGTCCCAGCCCTGTTTATTTCTTTTTTACATCGGTCAGCGCACCCATAAAGGCGATCAGGGCCTGCTGTTCGGGCTGGGTCAAGTTCAGTGGATCGGGGGGCAGCGTTTGATTTTCTAGGGCAATGCCAATGCCCGCCCCGCCGCCCCGGTTGTAAAAATCAATCACTTGGGCCATGGTTTGGTAAGCGCCATTGTGCATGTAGGGAGCGGTCAGCTCCGCATTGCGCACAGTAACAGTCTTGAACGCAAAGGTATGGAGGGGAATCCGGGTAAGCTGCTTGCGTCCCTGATCGGGGTCAATGGTGGCCTGGACAGTATCGGGGCGGGCGGGCACTCCGAGCACTTCGGTTTCGGCCTGTTGATAATGGGGCGGCACGGTGCCGTTGAACAAGGGCATAAAGTGGCAGGTGGCACATTTGGCCTTGCCCATAAACAGATTGAACCCCCATTTCTCTTGATCATCCAGCAAACTGCGCTCGCCGCGCACGTATCGATCAAAGCGGGAATCAAGGCTGGTAAGTGACCGCAGATAGGCCGCCAAGGTCGTTTTGAACTGGTCGGTGGTGATGCCCGATGGGCCAGATTCGGCTACTTTTGGGATAAATGCTTGGCCAAATTTTGCTGGATAATGGGCACTGGCATTGATCTTGGCAACCACTTCCTCCACTGAACTGTGCATTTCGTCGGGAGTGGCCAAAACATCGGTGATCTGATCCTCGATAAAAGCCACCCGGCCCTCGTAAAACTGGGTCGGTTGCAGGCTCACATTGTAGAGCGAAGGCGCATTGCGGGCGATGAAACCCTGCCCGCTGAACCGGCGACTGGTGGCTAGCCCGTCGGAAAAGGCACGCTCGGCCTGGTGGCACGAAGCGCAGCTCCGGGCACCGTTGCCGCCCAACAACGGGTCGTTGAACAGGGCCTGGCCCAAGGCCACCATTGTTTCATTGGTGGGTGGGGAATTATTGGGCCGGAAATAATCGGGGTTAAAGGCTCCCGAATCGAACAATGTTTTGGCCGATACGCGCAGGAAACGGTTTTCATTGACAAAAAATGGGATGCCCAAGGTTTGCTGGGCATCATACAGCGCAACCGAAAGCGGGTTGGCACAGTCGGTGATAAATGCGAGGCGATCAAATGTGTTGAAATCGGGGTGCTGTTCCAAATAGCCAATGGCCCGATCAAAGGCTTGGGCCAATGATACCGAGGCGGTTTTTGGTTCACTTTCATTGGTCAAGTACACGTCCACTACTTCGCGCAGGCTCGCAATGGCAGCTTGGGCTTCGGGCATGGAATGGAAAGCCACGGGTGAATCAAACCCTGAAATGCCCAAAGTGACGAGGCGAAACATTTCCAATTTGACGGCGTCCCAGACGTGGGCATCGGTAAGCCGCAGATCACGGCTCACGTATTCCAAGTGCCGCACATTGATCACCAAGCCCTCGCATACTTTCTGGATTTTAGCTTGTTGGGCGGTATCATAAGGAAACAACAGTTCCTCCAGCACTTGAAAACCCTGGGGAGGGTTCACCACCAGATTGCCCTCGTCTTCTTCGGCCTCGTCTAAGGCGGGACCGTTCAGGCTCTTCGCTGTAGTAGGATTGTAGTATTCAGCCAAAAATTCTACTTGCTTGTAGGCCACCCGGGCAGTGTAGAAGGCTTTTTGGATACTGGGCGCGCCGCTTCGCTGAACCGCCTGAGTTTGGAGGGTGGCCACTTGTTGGGCCAAATGGACAATCCGCTGCTGGTACATGGCCTCAACCAATCCGGCCCGGTCGGGCTTGGATTTGGACTGCTGCAGCGTGCAGCCAATCACTAGGGCGAGAGCAAAAAAGGAGAGGTAAATCGATCGATTCATCGCTGGGAAAGGGAAAATGTCGTTTAGTTAACTCAAACTGACGGAGATATTAACAAAAGCATAAATCACTAAAATCAAGGCAGTCAATTTATACAATCGACCAAATTTTTATAATTCTGACATAATTGCGAAGGAAGAAAACTTTTGGTAAGTCTCCTTCCTCCACAGTTGTTGACTAAATAGGCAATGACTGGGTAATTTCCCAGGATCAACTAGCAGCGGTCAGTTTTTATTTGGGCAGGCCCTTGATCAGGATCAACTGACTGGCTTGGCTTTCATTGGGACGCAAGGCACCACCGTCGGCATTGCGGTAGCGTTCGCCCGTCCAAGTGTGTGGCTGTACACAGACCAAGAAAGTATTTTCCTGACCCACTTCCTTGGACACATCAATCATGGCCCCATATTCCCAAGAGCCGAAGCGTGAACGGCCACCTACATTGTACTTGGCAGCATCGGTCCCGTCGCGGCGGTGGTCGCACTCAACGGCTGGGCGAAATGCTTGCGTGGCAATGTTGTACTGGTAGATGAAAGCATCGTGGGTCTCGTCACCGTAGCTGTTGGGGTCTTCCTGAACGTACACGAAATTTTCGCCAACATAAATGTTGTCGGGGTTTTGGAACTGGCGGGCGGGGCCTTGGCGATCGTCACCGTCCAAGATTACTTCCAGCGATCCGCGCAACGGATCAGCATCGTTCATGCGCAAGCGGTAAACGCGGCCATACTTGGTGCGCGAGTTGTTGGCGTTTACCCCAGTGTTGTTTTGGCCAGTCACGCAAAAATAAACTTCGCGGTTGTTGGTCGCGCTGCCTTTGCGGTAGTCCAAATCTTCCACCCGGCCAAATGCAATGCCCCCAAGACCGTTCACCGCCTCATTGATTTGGCGGCCAGTCAGCGAAGCGGCATTGGGCACCAGCGCAAATTCTACGTCGTAACGTTGGCCCACCCGCATGGCAGTTTCCACTTGGTTGCGGTCGGTGCGGCGGAGCATGTACAAGCGGCCGTTGTTCAGGTTGCCGGGAGTATCACTCACGTAAGCCATCACTTGGCCACCGCCAGTTGTGCCCGAATCATCATCACCAATAACGATGACAGTGCGGCCCGGGTAGGCGGCTTTGTTCAATGGCAGGGCATTTTCGGCATTTTGGCGGCCCAAACCGGCCACCTCGCGGCTTTGATTGGCCAAACTAACTGGCTCGTTGGGGTTCAGGGCATGGGTACGTGATTCTTCGCCGCTCTCACCACAAGTAAGAAACAAGGGGCCGAAGCCGTGTTCTTCGGGCGTGGCCAAAGTGGCCGAGCACAAGCGCCACAGACCGCCGCTTGAGTTGAGCACATATTCTCCCTTCACGGGCTTGAAAGTAGCATCCAAGGTGATGCGGGAAACGGCGAAATTGTCTTCGTGGTTTACCAACAGCGAGAAAGTGCCATCCATGTTTTTCAAAATGCCCGCGCCGTCGGCCGAGCCACCAAAGATGAAATTGGGCGATTGGGCCAATTGGTCATCACTGCCCACCAGCGAAAACACTTCAATGTTTTCAAAACCGGGCATCTTTTTTACCAAGCTTGGGGTTACTGAGTGGTTCTTCAGTTCCACGGCGGTAGTAGGTTCGCTATCTTTAGTCCCGCAAGCGGAAAGAAGCAAAGTGGTTAGGCAAACTGCATAACTTGAGAGGTGAAAAGCTTTCATATCTGATTTTTTTAGAATTTCCCACAAAATAACAATGCGGCTGTAAATAGAAGATTGCGTATTTGTAAACAAAATTTTAATTTATCTAGCTTCAACCGGGCAGAATTAACCATAAATTGATGAACAACAACTTGTCACAACTATTTATCATCCATTTTGTGCAAAAATATCGGCAGGCGAAGCCCAAACCGGGAATGCGTTTGTTAATAATTTGGCAATATTTGACTATCAAAAAATTGACTGATGCGTATAAATGAAAACGTAATAAAATGTTAATTTACAAAACAGGGGTTATTTTGGACATGAACACCAACCCTGTGAGTGGTCGCAGACTCTAACAGTGGTTTGGGCGGTAAAAAGCCAGTTCCACTCATCTATTATCTAAATTATGCAACTCGCGTAGGGGTAATGAACAACTCAATTGTCTAGGTCATGCAGCCTAATCCATTGGACGGGCATCTGTCACTTATCCACGCTATTTCAACTTTTATGAAAGCCTCCTACAAAAAATTCAAACAAGTATTCATCGAGAACCTATTTGTCAAACCTTCGGCCATTCGTTTGGACAAGCATTTGGCCAACGATCTGGCTTTGAGCAGCTTGGAGTTTTGGCTATTGGTGGCTTCGGTCGAGAATGGTTTTGCCATTGATCTGCCCGATGGGGAACTAGCCAAGGTGCGCACGGTGCGCGATCTGGTCTGGCTGATCGAGCGGACCAAACCGTAACCAATCCGCCTTCAGCCATCAATCAGTACCGGGCAGGACTTGGCCTAAGGAACCAATCGGCGTTGGTCTGTCTTTCTAGCGGGACACAGCCAACATTATCATCCCGTAACCGAGCAGGCGGACGCTTGCCAACGGCCCAACTCAGCCCCAAAATCTCCCCCTCCCATCGCCGAGTCAATAGCAATGATTTTTTAATTGCTTGATAAACAATAACTTGCTGCGCAATTAAAAAAATGTTTTAAAAGTGTAACAAATACACAAACCTTCGTGTTATTTTTACGTTTAGATCCTCAACGAAAGCAATTGACCAAGTGTGTCGCTTGATTCCTGACGTAAAACCCATAACTGTAACAAAATCATGAGAAAGAAAAATGCCTTGCTCGTTATCGATGCCCAATACGACTTTTGTAACCCCAATGGTGCCTTGTTTGTGCCCGGGGCAGCCGAGGACATACAAAAGCTCTGTCAGTTTATTTTGACCAACCAAGCCCAGTTGGATCACATTTGCGTCACGCTGGACAGCCACCCGGTGAATGATATTTCGCACCCTTCGTTCTGGATGGACAAAGACGGCCAATTTCCCGCGCCATTTACCCAGATTACGCTAGCCGAAGTGCAAGCGGGCCGGTGGTCGCCCCGGTTTTATCCCCAAGAAGCGATTAAATACTTGACTGTACTGGAGGCTCAGGGCCAGTTCCCGCACTTTATCTGGCCAGAACACTGCCTGATCGGATCCAAAGGGGCCGCGCTGGACGACCAACTGCTTGACGCTTTGCGTACCTGGACCCGCGAAGGCAAATGGTACCAAGCCGTGACCAAGGGAACTTACCCGCTCACCGAACACTTCGGGATTTTCATGGCCCAAATTCCCGTACCCGACCGCCCAGAAACCCAGCTGAACCAAGGCTTGATCAGTACGCTGGAAAACTACCAGCATGTCTATTTGGCTGGCGAGGCCAAAAGCCACTGTGTCGCCACCAGTTTGCGGCAAGCGATGGAATACGCACCAAATTTGGCCGAAAAAATCATTGTTTTGGAAGACTGTATGAGTGATGTACCCGGAATGAGCCACCTTGGCAACCCGATCTACGAAGAAGCCAAGCGCCAAGGCATCCGTTTTGGCCGCACTACCGATGTTCTCTAGGGATTTCCGGCCAATGTAAATTAAATTAGTTTCACTAAACAAAAAATAATCATTTATTGCAACCTCAAGGACATGGAAACTTTCGATAATTTAGATTTTAGTTTGACCTACGGCAATTTTGACCCCGCCGAAGTGCAGGTGGATGAAACCATCAACGCCGTTTTTGTGGTGGATATTTCGCCTTCGGTCAGCAGTTATATCAGCGAACTCAACTATGCTTTCGCTGATTTCGTGCAAAGTATGCAAGATTCCCACCAAGTGGATCAATTGATGGTTTCGGTGGTTGAGTTTAACGATACTGTGCGGGTGCGAAGCGGGTTTCAGCCCATTGCCCAACTGCCCGCCATGCACTTTACCCCGAGTGGAGGCGGCACTGCCCTCTACGACGCGGTACTGAAAGGCTTGGAAAATGCCTTGGCCTACCGCCACAACTTGGCCCGATCAGGGGTCAACACCAAGACTTTGCTATTTGTGATCACTGATGGGGAGGACAACAGTTCCCATCAAAAAGCCAGCAAGGTAAAGCAAGAAATTGACCTCCTGATGGCCGACGAGCAAAATGTGTTTTCTTTTGCCAGCGTATTGTTTGGCGTGGGGGAAGCCGCCAATTTCCAAAAAGCCCAAAAGGACATGGGCATTGAACTATTGGCCAAAGTGGGCACTTCGGGCGATGAGATCCGCCGGATGATCGGTTTGGTGAGCCAGTCCATTTCCCGGACTTCGCGCAACCAGGCAGTACAGTTTTGACCGCCCGATCCTCCAACCACCAAAAAGGGCGGCCCAGTAAATGGGCCGCCCTTTTTGGCAACAAAGAAAAATCCCGAAACTTAGTGCACCACTGCCAGTTGGCTGGTGAAGCCTTTTTTGCCCGCTTCCAGTTGGACCACATAATTGCCAGCCGGAAGTTTGCTTACATCCAGTTGCACGCGCTGTTGCCCGGCCATCAGGTTGCGGCGCATTATTTCGCGCCCGCTCATGTCCATTACGCGCACCGCGCCAGCACTGGTCGCCAAAGCTTCTGATTCCACCATGATCATGGACGAAGTGGGGTTGGGATAAACGCGCAAATTCTTTTCATTATATACTTTGTCGTCAAAAGCCGTCACGATGTCGTTGAAAATGGGCAACGTGCCAAACTCGCGGAGCATTACTTCGTTGGCCGTAGTGCGGGCAGTACCAAACCAATCACGGATCAGGGTAGCGTAAATTTGCCGGAAATCAAATTGCATTTTCAGGCGGCCATTTTCCAGATCGGTCATGCTGGGTGAGCGGCCAATCATGCCACCCTTGAGGTTTTTGCCAAAGACAAACTGTGGGGCCGAAGACCCGTGGTCAGTGCCCCGGCTGCCATTGGCGGCCACTGTGCGCCCAAACTCGGAGAAGGTCATGCCAACCACTTTATTGTCCATTCCTTGCAGTTTCAGATCATTTTGGAAAGCGGCTATTCCCTCCGAAACCCCGCGCCAAAGGTTGGCGTGGGGTCCAATCGTGGTATTGTTGGCATCGGTCTGGCCCGCGTGGGTGTCAAACCCGCCGATGGACACATAATAAACCTTGGTCTGCAGCCCGCCGTGGATCAAGCGGGCAACAATGCGGAGCTGATCGGCCAAGCTGTTCCCAGTTGGGTAAGTGGCCATGTTCTTGCCGCGCTCGGCCGACCGGCGGATCTGGCCGGCAAAGGCTACGGTAGTGATTTGCTGCTGGCGGATAAAAGAAATTCGTTGTCCAGCATAGCCCGCTGGCAAATCAACATTGTCCGGCACGTTGGGTTTGTCACCCACCAATCGGGCAAAAGTATCAGGGTTTTGCAGTACTACGGTCATGGAAGTAGTGCTCCCCAAGAAAGCCGAAGAGGGAATGGCCCCGATCTGGATGGCCAACGGATCGGTCATCCGGGGGTTGGGGTATTCGACTGGATATTTGGGAAAGCGGTTGTCCAGATAGCGGCCCAACCAGCCAGTGGGAACGGTCTTGTCCGAATCACTGGCGGTGAACCAGATATCGCTGGCCCGGAAGTGCGACAGGTTCGGCTGGGGATAGGAAACCCCTTGGAGGATCACCAATTCGCCATCGTTGTACATCCGTTGCATGGCGGTCATGGCTGGGTGCAAACCCGCACCCGCATTGCCATTGAGCTTCAAAATGCGGTTTTCGGGGATGGCGATGCTCTGGCGCATGTTGGCCCGGTTATACACTTCCATCTGATCCAGCGGCAACACGGTGTTGAGTCCGTCGTTGCCCCCGTTGAGCTGGATGACGACTAAGACGCGATCACTGGCATTGGCCACATCGAACAACGCCTTCATGAATGGCGAGGTTGGATTGAGGGCCTTGGCCCCGAACCCGTCGAGGAGCACGGGCAGGAAAAAGGAGGAAGTTGCGGTGGTAAAGAAATCTCTACGTTTCATAATCTCTTGTCAGCGTTTGGAATAGGTTGATGATTAAGCCACTTGATATTCTGCCATGCGCAACATGTACAACACCAGGGAATCCAGTTTCATTTTCACGCTCGCCCGGCGGACGGCGTTGGTGGGCGTGCGGAGGAACTCGTTCCATTCCAGCGTCCAGTCGTAGCGCGGGTTGCCACCAGTGATCAACACTTGATCGATCAGGAAATCTTTCTGAACCTTGGAAAGATCGGTGGCAAAGAGAATCTCATCCAAATAATCCACGAATGCTTCGGGATCGCCAGCATTGGGGGCCGACTGGGCTACGGTAATCGAGTCAATGCCCAACCGGTTGGTTCCGACCCGCTGGTTGCCCGTCACCATCACATCGGTAAAGGAGTTGCGCAACGTGAGGGTGGTGGAACTGATCCAGATGTCATAAAAACCAGTATCATAATAAGGTCGCCACCCAAACACCGTGGGTTGATCCAAAATGTCCATTTGCTGTTCGCGGGACCGTTGCCAGGCGTAGTTAGTGTATTGATAGAACGCCGCAGTCTGAGTGGCCATGTCGGGCACGACTTGGCCAAACATCCGAAACGTGCCCAACACCAGTTCCATTGGCGATTTGATGATCGAGGCCCGGACATTGCGGTCATAAAAATGCTCGCTCTGGAACAGGGCCGCCAGTACGGGCTTGATCTCATACCGACCATCCCGCATGATCTTGGCCAGCGGTTCAATAAATTCCCGTTCTACTTGGGGAGTAATGTCAGAATTGATGAACCAACGGTAAAGTTTACGGCAAATAAAGCGGGCGGTTTCTGGCTGGCGCAGGATCATGTCCACCAGCTCGCCCAGTTCCACCTCACCAGCGGTGGCATCGCGCCGGCCCTTGATCAGGGTGTTTTGGTAAGAGGCAGAAAACTGCTTGTCGGCGGCGTCGTGGAGGTTAGTGGTAAAACTGGTCGTAATGTCAGGGGTGGTGGTGACGCGGTAGCCCGCTACCCGCCAGCCAGTCAGTACCCGGGCGGCGGCTAGCACATCGTCTTCGGTGTAATTGCCCCGGCCAATGGTAAACAATTCTTGGAGTTCCCGGGCATAGTTTTGGTTGGGACGGCCAGCCACGTTGGAGTTTCCGTTCAGATAAAGCAGCATGGCCGCATCTTTGGTGATCTCGACCACCAGCGTGCGGAAATTGCCAAGGGCATTGCGCCGGATCAAGTCCAGTTGGCGATACATGAACCGCGCATCATTAACGGTGGAAAGGGACGACACAAAATGGTTTTGCCAAAACAGCACCATCTTTTCCGACACGGTGTTCTGTGCCGCCATTAAGCCGGTCCACCAACCCTTGAGCGAGTTGATGCGGCTTCCCTCATCGGTATCAATAAATGGCAAGTTGTGCCAAGTCCGCCCTTCGGTGGGGTGAAGGGGGCCGGGGGGAATCGGTTGATTGGCCAGCAAGTTGGGAACCCCTATACTGGCCCTAAAACCGGTGTAATTGCGGATTTGCGCGGGGTTTGGCCCAAACGTTGCCCGCCGGAGCAGATGGGCCGATTCTGCGGCGGATAACGATCGGGTATAGGCATCAATCATTGGCATAAGTTTGAACGTTGGAAACGAGGAAAGACTGTTTTAGTTGCAACTTTAAAAAACATCTAAAATTAGGTAGATCAAACCGAAAAAAGTCAATTACAAATAATTAAATTATGAAACCAATACATGGTGAATATTTCGTGGATGATCACGGTTGATTTTCCCCTCATTTTGCCGCAATCATTCCGCAAACTAAATGCGTTTTCGGAGCAGTGTTAGGTCCGAACGAAAATCGATTCCTGTTGGATCCCAAAGTGTAATCTATACATAAGTGGCTATCTCCCGCGCCAAGTTCTGCCGGGCGACCATCTCGTATTGATCGCTCAAGCGATGGAACAATTTTGCCCGCCCGAGGAACGATTCCAGCACCTTGCGGCGGCCAGGGCGATATACCAAATCAGGGTACCAATGATATTCTTGGCGGATCTGTTGCACATATTGCTGGTAATCTGCTTGGCTGGATCCCAAAATGGCCAGATCAAAATCCAGAAAATAGGCCAGATCGGCATCTGGGATCAATAGCTCATGCCGCTTGGTGGCCAGAATAAACTGTTCTACTTTAACAACCTGACTTTTCGGGACATTGAGCAATGGCAGCTCGGCCCGGGCCAGTTCAGCACTTTTTTCTTCATTGTCGGAGCGCAAGGGCTGGTACACCGCATCATGGAACCAAATGGCCAAGGCCAAGGTCGGTTCATCGGCGATCTGAGCCTTATACTGGGCCAAGAGATCCAACATGGCCGAAATATGGCCCAAGTTGTGGTAATATCGCCCTTGGGACTGATACTGTTCCACCAAATTTTGCCCGATCCGCGCCTTTACCTGCCCATCGGCAGCGAAATTGTTCATCAAATTATTCCACTGATCCAGCATAAAGTCTGCACTTTGTTAATATCAAAAAACCTTCCAAATTTTGCCAACCCCCTTAGTTTTTGACCTACTTCCCTTAGTTTTGCGAACTTAGGAATTTTTGACGGAAAAAAGATCATGAATATTTCTTACCAGTGGCTCAAGGATTTCCTGCCTTTGGATCAGCCCGCCGAGGTAATCGGCAAACTGCTCACCTCATCGGGCTTGGAGGTGGAAGCCATTGAGCAATACGAACCTATCAAAGGGGGGCTGCGGGGCGTGGTCGTGGGGGAAGTGCTCACTTGCGCCCGCCACCCCAATGCCGATAAACTGAGTCTTACTACGGTTGATGTGGGTATTGGGGCCGCTGTGCCCATTGTGTGTGGCGCTCCCAACGTGGCGGCCGGGCAAAAAGTGCTCGTGGCCATGGTGGGGGCCACACTGTACCCCGGCGGCGGCGAACCACTGGTGATCAAAAAGGCCAAGATCCGGGGCGAAGCCTCCGAAGGCATGATTTGCGCCGAGGACGAACTTGGCTTGGGCGATTCGCACGCTGGCATTATGGTGCTAGACACCGTATTGCCCAACGGAACACCAGCGGCCAACTATTTGCACTTAATCACCGATGAAGTTTTTGTGATCGGCCTCACCCCCAACCGGGCCGATGCCGCTTCGCACCTTGGCGTGGCCCGCGATCTAAAAGCGCAACTGGGCCTCGAGATGTCCCTGCCTTCGGTCGCTGATTTTAGGGTACATACTCAAGCCCCGCCTTTCAAGGTTATATTGGAAAACCCAACCGCTTGCCCCCGCTACACTGGTGTGACCATCACGGGGGTGCGCGTGGGCGAGTCGCCCGAGTGGCTGCAACACCGCCTCCGGGCCATTGGCCTGTCACCGATCAACAACATTGTGGATGTGACCAATTATGTGCTCCATGAACTGGGCCAACCGCTCCACGCCTTTGATTTGGACCGGATCGCGGGCCAGCAGATCATCGTCAAAACCGTGCCCGAGGGCACGCCCTTTGTCACGTTGGACAAAGTGGAGCGCAAGCTAAAGGCCACCGATCTGATGATCTGCGATGGGGCCGGAAACCCGATGTGCATCGGTGGGGTGTTTGGGGGGCTTACTTCTGGGGTTACGGCCAGTACCCAGCGCATTTTTCTGGAAAGTGCGTATTTTGATCCGGCCTCGATCCGGGCCAGTTCGCAGCACCACGGGCTCAAAACCGATGCCTCTTTCCGCTTTGAACGGGGCACCGACCCCAACGGCACGGTCTATGCCCTCCAGCGGGCCGCCCTGCTCATCCAAGCGGTGGCTGGCGGCGAGGTTGCCTCCGACATTGTCGACCATTACCCCAGTCCAATCCCCCATCGGCACATTGTGGTCAAATACCAGCACATTGATCGCTTGATTGGCAAAAAAATTGAAAGATCCCGGATCAAATCGATCCTCGAAAGTTTGGACATCGCCATTGTGGGCGAAGATGCCGAGTCGTTGAGTTTGTCGGTGCCGCCCTATCGCGTGGATGTGACCCAAACGGCGGATATCGTGGAAGAAATCTTACGGATCTACGGCTTTGAAAACGTGGAGCTGGCTGACAAAATGGGGGCTGATTTTTTGGCCGAGTTTCCCGATCGCGATGAATGGAAGCTGAAAATGGAACTGGGCCGGATGCTGGCCGGGGCCGGTTTCAGCGAAATCCTGACCAATTCGTTGACCAAGGCCGAGTATGCGGCGGCGTTGCCCTCACTGGGCCAAGGTGGCAATGTGGAAATGCTCAACAAACTCAGCAACGAGCAGGCAGTACTCCGGCAAAGTATGCTGTTTTCGGGCTTGGAGGTGATTGCCCACAACTTGAACCGGAGACAAAAGGACTTGAAATTTTTTGACTTTGGTAAAACCTATCACAAAGCTACCAAAGAAGATGGGAGCAATAGTTATCAAGAATACGAAAAACTGGCCCTGTTTGTCACTGGCAATCAGCAAAGCGAAACTTGGCAAACCAAAACCGAAAAAGCTAGTTTTTACACCCTGTCCGGTGCAGTGCAAAAAGTGTTGCAAAAACTTGGGGTGGTCGGCTACCAGCCAGTCGATAGCCGCTTTGATGGATTGGCTTATGGACTCGACTGGGTGCTCAATAAACGCGACATTGTAAGGTTGGGCTTGGTGAAGCCGGCCTTGGCTAAAATGTTGGATATCAAGCAAGAAGTTTTTTATGCGGAGATTGATTGGCAATATTTGGTGAGTAAGTTCAAATCGCGCAATGTGTATCGCGACTTGCCCAAATATCCCGAAGTACGCCGCGATCTTTCACTGGTATTAGATCAATCGGTTAGTTTTGAGGAAATCAAAAAACTAGCTTTTCAGACCGAAAAAACTTTATTGAAGCAAATCAATGTATTTGATGTGTATGAAGGTGAAAATCTGGGGATTGGCAAGAAATCCTATTCGGTGCATTTTACTTTGCTGGATACCGAAAAGACCTTGACCGATGATGTAATCGACAAAACAATGGATAAGTTAATGGCGGTTTTTGCCCAGCAATTGCAAGCCATCATTCGCAAATAAGTAGTTTTACGGTCGCCTCACCTTGCGCGGGCCGAATTTTCCCCTTACTCCAAAACCAACAATGGCGGCCCGTTTGGGTCGCCATTGTTGGTTTTTTACTACTCAAAGCATTAATACCCGGGATTTTGGACCAAGTTGGGATTGGCCTGCAAATCGATGATGGGCAGAGGCATGAGCAGTCGGCTGGCATTGGGGATGCTCAGCACTGCTTGGGCCCGGCCCGTGCGCACGAGGTCGTACCAGCGGTGGGGCTCAAACGGAAACTCCACCCGCCGCTCCTCTTCCACCGCCCGCAACAGGGCTTCGGGGCTTTGGGCAGCGTTGTTGGTGGGGGTATCGGCGCGGGTCCGCACTGCATTTAGATCGGCCAGTCCGCCATTGATGTTGTTCTGGCGGGCCCGTGCCTCAGCCCGGATCAAGTACATTTCCGCAATGCGCATGATGTAACTGGGATCATCGTCGGTAGCGGCCCGAAAATACATGTTGCAAATGCCCAAGTTGTTTGTGCCCCGCACCGCCGCTGATCGGCTGCCGCCCACGTTGGGATCGCGCAGCAAGCCCATCACTGCTTCGGATGGGCCCCATTCATACCGGCCACCATCGGCACTGGGCAGCCAGAAAAAGTTGTGGCTATTTTGGTCGGCATTGTTGAAGGCCAACTCGAAAATCGATTCGCGGGTATTGAGGTTGGTATAGAAGTTGGCGTAGGGCCGCACCAGTTCATACGACGGATCGCTGATGAGCAAAGTGGCGAACCGCTCAGCATCGGCCCATTGCTGGCGATACAAGTGGTAGCGTGCCCGCAAGGCCCGGACTGTTTTGCGGGTGGCCCGGTTGCGGTTCAAGTTGTCGGACAGTTGGTTTTCGGCCTCGGTCAGGTCGTTGAGCACTTGGGTCCAAACTAGCTCGGGAGCTGCCCGGCTCACCCGGGCCGATTCGTCGATGCCCCGAGTGGGAGTAGTGACGATCGGGGCCGCGCCCCAAGTGCGCACGAGGTCAAAGTAGCACAATGCCCGGATAAATCGGGCTTCACCCACCAGTTGGTTCTTCTCAGCATCGGTAAAACCGGGAGCATTGAGCGACGGCACTACGGCGATGACGTTGTTGGCTTGGTTGATCGAGCGGTAGATGCCCGTCCAGGCCAGCAAGATGGTCTGGTTATCGGCAATGACGGCCCGCTGGTTGAACTGCGAATAGAAATTGAGCGAACCGCGCCATACCACATTGTCACCCGAGAGGTAGCCAATGCTCTGAAAATCAAAGCCATAGTAGGCGTTGCGCTGCAACTGGCTGTAGAGGCCCGCCACGGCGGTGTTGGCACTGTTCTCGTCGATGATGGCCAAGCTCTCATCGATCTGGAGTTCAGGCTGCTGATCGAGCACGTTGCAGGCCGAAGCCAGCCACAACGCACCACAAGCAATATAAATGGAAAGTCTTTTGCGCATTTTGGGTATCCGGTTAAAGTGGTTGGAACAAACAAAAGTTGGCGGATCTAGAAGGACAGGTTGAAGCCAAACTGAATGGTTCTGGGTTGGGGCATGGTCATCAGATCCACGCCACGCACCAAGGCATTGTCACCGGCCGAGTTCACCTCTGGGTCCAGGCCCGTGTACTTGGTGATAGTGAGCAGGTTGGTGGCCATTACATACACCCGCAAGTTGCTGATGTAGATTTTCTGCAACATTTCCCGGGGGAGGGTATAGCCGAGCGTTACATTGCGCAGGCGGAGGAATGAGCCATCTTCCAGCGCACGGTTGGTGAACAAGTTGTAGTTGTTCCCAACGGCGGTTAGGCGAGGTACATCGGTCACTTGGCCGGGGGTGGTCCAGCGTTCCAATTGCTTGGGGTAGAAATTGAAGTTGCCCCGGGTGCCGCCGTGCTCCAAGAAAAAGCGGTTCCAGTTGAGCAGTTTGGCCCCATATTCAAAGTTGATGAACATGTTGAAATCAAACCCCTTGTAGGTGATGGTGTTGTTGATCCCGCCGAAGAACCCGGGCCAGTTGTTGCCCACAATTTTGCGGTCGGCCACGGTGATATTGCCATCGCCGTTCACGTCTTCATAGATGGCTTCGCCCGTTTGGGGGTTCACCCCGGTTTGGTTCCAGAGCCAAAATGAATACATGGGCACTCCTTCTTCCAAACGGGTCAGCTCACGGGTGTACTGCACAATGGGCGCGGGCATGCGCTCGATCTTGTTCACATTGCGGGCAATGTTGAACGAGGTGGTCCAGCGGAAATCGTCGTTGGAGATGTTGGTGCTGGTCACGGAAAGCTCAACGCCCCGGTTGCTCATTTCGCCAAAATTTTGGGTGATGGATTCAAAACCGGTAGTGCGGGGCACGGGCACGTTGAGCAGCAGACCAGTGGTGTATTTGCTGTAAACATTGGCATCGAAGACAAAGCGGCCGTCCAAGATGCCAAAATCGACCCCGATGTTCCACTGGCGGGTCGTTTCCCAGGAAAGTTCAGGGTTGGCCAATTGTGAAGGGGCGACCCCAGGCTGGCCCAGGTAGTTGGCGTTGTTGTTGATGTCCACCGTGCCAATGCCACCGCCCCACAGCCCGCGCGAGGCAAAATCGCCAATGCCGTTTTGGTTGCCGGTCAGGCCATAGCTGGCCCGCAGTTTGAGCTCGCTGATCCACTCGGCTTTGTCCAAGAAGGCTTCTTCGCCCGCGCGCCAAGCCACACCCACGGAGGGGAAAAAGCCGCGCTGCTTGTTGGCCCCGAAGCGCGAGGAAGCATCAGATCGGGCACTCGCATCGATCAAATACTTGCCCCGGTAACCGTAGCCGATCCGGCCAAAGAAGGAGGTAAGGCCGTTCATGGTGCCGTTGGAATTGCCAGATTGGATGGCGGAAGAAGCAATGCGGCGAAAAGAATTGTTGGGGAAGTTGTTGCCAGTAAGGGAGGTGCGCTCAAACTTGTTCTCCTGCAATGTATTGCCAATCAATGCACTAAAGCTATGTTCGCCAAAGGTTTTGTTATAATTGAGCGTTTGTTCGTTGATCCACGTGATGTCGCGGGTGAGATCAGAAGTGGCCCGGCCCTGTCCGCCCGACTGCCCGGCGTTTAGTTGGGTGCTGAAATAGTTGTTTTCGTAGAAATCGTTGAAATCCAAGCTCCAGCTCGTCTTAAAGGTCAGCCCCTCAATGATTTGCCACTCGGCATTGACATTGCCGATGAGGCGCGTGCCCACTGAATTGAAATTGACTTCCCGGAAACCGGCCACCGAATTCTCGAACAGCGAAAAGCGCGGATCGCGAGCATAAGTGCCATCGTCGTTGAAAATGGGGGCCAGGGCGGGGATGAATGCCGATGCCCCCAAAACCCCATTGATGTTGTTGTCGTTTTGGCCCAAGTTCCGGTTGGTGCGGGCAAAAGTGGTGCTGATCCCAAATTTGAACTTTTTGCTTACTATGTGATCAATGTTGATCCGGGCACTGGCCCGTTGGAAAACTGAAGGCTTGACGATGGCTTCTTGGCGAAAGATAGAACCGCCCACATAAAAAGTGGTCTTTTCGTTGCCCCCGGTTACATTGAGGTCAATGTTATCGGTCGGTGCCGTCTGGAAAATGCCATTTTCCCCAGTGAAACGATCAAAAGTCGGCAACTGTTCAGGATTGGGATAGGGAACAGCGGGGTTGAGTGGAGCCTGGTTGAGCCGGGCGCGGTCGGCGTTGGTATTGGCCCGGGCCTCGTTTTGCAAGAGGCCAAATGTGGGGCCATTCACTATTTCGGGCAGTTTTTGGGCCGTGGAGAACCCTTTGTAGTAGCCCAAATTGACCTTGGTGCCACTGTTGAGCTTGCCGCGCTTGGTGGTAATAATCACCACGCCATTGGCGCCCCGTGCCCCGTAAATGGCGGTGGCATTGGCATCTTTGAGCACTTCCATCGACGCAATGTCGGCTGGGTTCAAGTCGGCAATGGGGTTGGTCACTTGCCCGCCCAGGCCAGTGTTGGACAGGTTGGAGTTGTTCATGAACACCCCGTCCACGATGTAGAGGGGGTCATTGTTAGCCGTGATGGAGGTGGTGCCGCGCACCCGCACGAATATGCCGCCGCCGGGCGTGCCAGATTGTGCCCCGATCTGCACCCCGGAGGCGCGGCCCTGCAGCAACTGGTCGGCACTGGCCACGGGCATATCGCGCAGTTCCTTGGCCGATATGGAAGCAATGGAACTGGTCACCATGCGCCGATCCTGCTCACCGTAGCCCACAATCACGATTTCGGTCATGGTTTTGCTGTCGGGGGCCAAGGTGAGGTCGATTGTGCTGCGGTTGCCCACCTCAATTTCCTGGGTCAGGAAACCGATTGAACTAAAAACCAGCACAGTGGCCCCGGCCGGCAAGTTGAGCCGATAACTTCCGGTGGCATCGGTGGCAGTGCCGGCGGTGGAACCTTTTACCAGCACGTTTACCCCGGGCAAGGGCGAATTATCCTCTCCCGAGAGCACTTTGCCCGAAATGGCCCGCTGGGCATGGGCTGCTGAAGCCCCCAGACCAAGCAACACCAACAAAAAACATTGTAACATTTTTTTCATGGAATGTGAAATTTAAAATTTAATTAAAATTGCGATGGGCTGTACTTTGAATGGAAAAAAATTTAACTATTTTTCTCATTTAAACGCTTGACTACTAACTATTTGAGCCTCTTCAAAATAACCTAACCAGTCTATTCGCGGTACATTGCCCAAAAGTTTACTTAGCCGATCAATCTACCGGCCACCTCGAGTGGTTAAATGAGTCGCTAAAGTGCAATAAATTATAGGAAAAACCAAATAGACGGACACAAAACAGCCATTGACCCATAAAAATGGAACAGCGGCCTCTTTTTTTCAAAGATGGCCGCTGTTCTGCCCCGGTATCGCGCGATGCTGCTTAGAACAAGGCCACTCCATCCATTTCGGCGGGCTGGGGCAGGCCCATCAGCTTGAGGATGGTGGGGGCGATGTCGGCCAATTTGCCGTCTTTCAAAGTGATCTTTCCCACCAGTTCGTCGTCGACCAGAATACAGGGCACCAAATTGGTGGTGTGCGCCGTGTTGGGCGATCCATCGGGGTTGATCATCATCTCGGCATTGCCGTGATCAGCGATCAGGATGGCGGTGTAGCCATGTGACTTGGCGGCTTCCACCACGGCGCGGGCGCAGCGATCCACAGTTTCGCAAGCAGTGACCACCGCCGCCAACACCCCGGTGTGGCCCACCATGTCGGGATTGGCAAAATTCAAGCAAATAAAATCCGCTGTTTCTCCCTCGAGTTCGGGCACAATGGCATTTTTGAGATCCTCCGCACTCATTTCGGGCTGCAAATCATAAGTGGCCACCTTGGGCGATGGGCACATGATGCGCCGCTCACCGTCAAAAGGCACTTCGCGCCCACCCGAAAAGAAAAAAGTGACGTGCGGGTATTTTTCAGTTTCGGCAATCCGGATCTGTCGTTTGCCGTGGGCGGCCAATACTTCGCCCAAGGTATTGGTCATATTATCGTCTTCATACATGATTTGGACGTTTTTGAACGCCGCATCATAACGGGTCATAGTGACGTAGTGCAGGGGCAGGGTGGTCATGCCTTGATCGGGCATGTCGTGCTGGGTGAGCACCTCGGTGATTTCGCGGCCCCGATCAGTGCGAAAATTGAAGCACAGCACCACATCATCAGCTTGGATCTTGGCCAAGGGCTGGCCGCTGGCATCAGTAATTATAATGGGCTTGATGAACTCATCCGTTACGCCTTGCGCATAGGAGGCCCGGATGCCCTCGCCGGCCGAAGTGACGGCTTGGCCCACTCCCGAGGTCATGGCATCGTAGGCCAACTTGACACGTTCCCAGCGTTTGTCGCGATCCATGGCGAAGTAGCGGCCAACCACCGTGGCAATTTTTCCGCTCGTTTGGCCCAAATGGTGTTCCAGATCCTCGATAAAGCCAGCCCCAGATTGTGGATCGGTGTCGCGCCCGTCGGTAAAAGCATGGATGAACAATTGAGCAATGCCCTCATTATGGGCAATGGTAGTCAGGGCTTTAAGGTGGGAAATGTGCGAGTGGATGCCCCCATCGGACACCAAGCCGATGTAATGCACGGTTCTGTGGTTTGCCTTGGCGTAGTGGAGGGCGTCGAGGAGCACTTGGTTCTGGTAAATGCTGTGGTCGGCCACTACCTCGTTCAACTTGACCAAGGTTTGGTTCACCACCCGGCCCGCGCCCAGGTTCATGTGGCCCACTTCCGAATTGCCCATTTGGCCTTTGGGCAGGCCCACCGCCAACCCCGAAGCCTCCAGTGTACTGTGGGGATAATCGAGGTAAAGTGAATCCACAAAGGGCGTATTGGCCGCATCGACGGCCGATATTGATTTG
>JBBQXF010000029.1:0-43790 GCA_038209965.1 Cytophagales bacterium
GGTGTGCTAATGGAAACTTGGTACGGGTTTATAGACTATGCCCGTTTTGTGACCGTTACCCCGGTTTTAAAAAAGGCCATCACTGAACACCTAGCCCAAGCAGGGCTTTGTGATACGGGTCGGCTAAAAATATTGAGCGAAGAGATGCAAGACTATTTGCTCCACGAAAAATTGCGACAACTGGCCAAAACCGGCCTCGCCTACTACGCAATTGTACTCAGTCCGCAACTTTATGCCAAGTTGAGCGCAGATTCTCCCTCACTGCTGACCCGCCGGATCAACTTGGGCTACACTGGAGCAGGCATGGAAGTGCAATGCTTTGAGTCGGTTCGCAGTGCAGGTGCTTGGCTCAAAATAAAGACGAACGTTCAACAGGGCTTGGCAAACGCGTAAACCCCGCTATTTTTCCTCCGTTTCCTTTCCCGGTTGTCAAATTCAGCCGGGATTCCATGCTTGGGCTATGGTGCAATTTTTGTGAGCCAGATAAGCAAGTCAACCTGAAAACAAGTATGATTCTTCGCTTAAAGTCATTTTTCTTGCTCATTATTGCAGCAGCGGGCCTGTCAGCTTGCTCAAATGAACATTCTGGGCCAGATACCTCGGCCATAGTGCTTAAACTAAACCTAAAACGACTCGACCAGCAAATTGCCAATCTAAAAACCCGTGAAGAAGCCGGCCAGTTCTTGGATGCCAATCCGATCTTTGCCGAAACGTTTTTGATGCGCAGCCGACTGCCCCACGACTCAATCGCGATCAATGAAGTGTTGAAACTGGGCAACAGCACTTACATCGATACATTGACGCAAGAAGCGGCTGCCTATTTTGGTGACATGGCCGATGTCAAAGCCCAATTTGAAGCCGCGTTTAAAACGATCAAATACTATTATCCCGATTTCAACCCGCCAACGATTTATACCGTGGTCACGGGGTATAGCAACGACCTGACCGTGACCGATAGTGCCATTTTTATTGGTTTGGACTATTTTTTGGGGAAACGCTCCCGCTATCGCTCACCAGACCCCGGCTATATCATAGACCAATACAGCAAAGAAATGCTGGTGCCGGCTACAGTAATGATGCTCTCTTCCAAATACAATGAAGTGGAAGCGAGCAACCGCAGTTTGTTGACCCAAATGGTTGCTTATGGGAAAGCTTATGAGTTTACCAGTCAAGTACTGCCGGGCACGGCCGATTCACTCATTATCCGCTATACCAACCAACAAATGGTTGATTGCAAAGCCAATCAAGCGAATATCTACGCGCATTTTGTGCGAGAGAACCTGTTTTTTGAACCCAGCCAAGCCGCCACCAAAAAATATGTGGAGCAACGCCCCGCCGTAGTTGAGATTGGGGCTAAATGCCCGGGCCGGGTGGGTACTTGGCTCGGCTGGCAAATTGTGCGGGCCTACCTAAAAAGCCACCCAGAAGTGACCCTGCCCCAGTTGATGGCTCAGGACAAAGCGCAAATACTCTTTGAGCAAGCCAAATACCGGCCCGACAAATGACCAACAACGGTTAAAGCACCCCCTTGGTACTGGGGATTCCCTGGCCCGGCTGGCGTTGTACCGCCATTTTGATCGCCTTGGCAAATGCCTTGAAAGTGGCTTCTATTTGGTGGTGATCATTTTGGCCCTTCACCCGGATGTTGAGGTTGCACTTGGCGGTGTCCGAAAATGATTTGAAGAAATGGTGGAACATTTCAGTGGGCATCCCCCCCACTCGCTCCCGGTGGTATTCGGCCTGCCAGACCAGCCAAGGGCGGCCCGAAAAATCCAAGGCCACTTCAGCCAATGCCTCATCCATTGGCAACGCAAAATGGCCGTAGCGGGCAATCCCATATTTATCGCCCAAAGCTTGGGCATAAGCTTGACCAAGGGCCAAGGCCGTATCCTCAATGCTGTGGTGCTCGTCAATGTGGAGGTCGCCCTGCACGCGCAATTGCAGATCACAGCCCGAGTGTTTGACCAACTGATCCAGTAAATGGTCGAAAAAGCCGATGCCCGTCACTATCTCGCCCCGGCCGTCACCGTCAATGTTGAGCACTACCCGGATATCGGTTTCCTTGGTGCTGCGCTCCACCACTCCCACCCGGTTGAGGTGCGGAATCTCCACCGATTTGCGGGCATTTGCACTGAGCAACTGCTGGATCGCCTGCCAATCGTTGGTACAAAGCACTGCCCGATCATCTTGCAGGCCCCCAAGCAAGATTGATGGGCAACCCAAATTGGCCCCCAACTGCACGTCGGTGATCCGATCACCGATCACATAGGACTGGGCCAGATCATATTCCCCGCCCAAATAATCGGTGAGCATGGCGGTGCCCGGCTTGCGGGTGGGTGCTTGCTCGTGCGCAAATGTTTTGTCAATGTAAATGGCAGCAAAATGGATGCCCTCACCAGCCAATATTTTTAGCATTTTTTCGTGGGCGGGCCAGAAGTTGGCCTCAGGGAAAGAGTCGGTGCCGAGACCGTCTTGGTTGGTCACCATCACCAGCTCATAGTCACGCTCAGCGGCGAGCTGGCGGAGCGCGCCAATGGCCCCGGGCAGGAACTCGAGCTTCGCCAGGGAATCAATTTGCTCATCGGCCGGTTCGACAATGATGGTTCCATCACGGTCGATAAATAAGGCTTTCTTTTTCATTTCCATTTAACGCTTTGGATCAAAAACTTATTGTTTGCGCATGATCAGGGCAAAAGTTCCCTTGCGGCGATATTGCTTGGCTTGGTCTTTTGGGGGATAATATTTATAAACGATTTCCATTGGTTCCAACACCAGATCGGCATTGAACGAGCTGGAAAACGCCCCTTCGACGTTAACTTGGTCAAATTTGATTTGGCCAGCGAATGTTTTGGCCAAAAAGCTTTGCCAACCGCGCAAGGTTTTTAGTTGGGGTTTTTGGGGGGAGGTAAACGGAGTACTGAACAAAAAATACAGGTAATAACCCAAAGTGCCGGCCAGCAAGCTTTTGAGCCCCCGGCCCCGGTGCAGCTTGAGGGGCACTTGAAGGTCGATCAGGTGAACCATGATGCCACCCGGCTTGAGCATGGCCTCGAAGTGGCGGAACACGTCAAACATGGCCGGCTCGGGGATGTGCTCGATGGTTGATACGCTGAACACAACATCGTAGTAATTGAGCGGGATCTGGGTGGATTGCAGGTCGCCAACTCGCTCAAAGATATACTTCACTTTGGGGTTTTTCTGTTGGAGGGCTTCGCGCTCGCCCCAGCGGCTCCACATTTCGGCCTCGCCACTTTCTACCCCAAAATCATCGATGACGTGGACTTCGCACCCAAAATTTTCGGCAATGTGCTGGGGCAGATCACTGTACGCCCCTCCCACTTCCACCACCCGCATCGCTGGTTTAAAAGCACAGTTTTTGAGGATAAATGGCCGGTTGTGGCCTTTGATACCCCAGTCGGCAAAGGGAATTGCTTCGTCATGGAAGCCCATCAATTCGGAAACGGTGCCCCAGCGCAATTGCTCTACGATCAACATTTGATGTTTTTTTATTAACAAAAAGATTTTTTCTCTGATTGGGGATTTGCCCGCCCAAAACCATCATTGGCTGGCAAAGGTAGGAAAGCAGGCGCAGATTTGGGCTTGTTGGGCCACCGCAAAAAAAGTTGGGTGAAAAAACAGAGAATATTCGATAGAAATATTGCTGGACGCTGGACTTAGCAAAGTGAACAAAATAGGCCAATTTTTTAAATATTACAAAAATTATAACACAATAGGTTTGAAAATAATTATACTGACAATGGGCACACTTAATCATCTTTCAATTACCGCGTTTTAGCATTACGCTCCGCTTGGAATGACCAAAAAAAACTGCCCAAGATGGAAGCCTTGGGCAGTAGCACATTCAAAATGAAAGACGTTCCCAACTTTGGCAGTTGGGCTTGATCAAGGATCACCTAGTTCAAAAATTCATAGATACCAGCCACGCCTTGGCCACCGCCCACGCAGGCAGTCACCATGCCGTATTTCCCGCCCCGGCGGCGCATTTCGTTGAACAGTTGCACCGACAACTTGGTACCAGTGCAGCCCAGCGGGTGACCGAGGGCCACTGCGCCCCCATTGACATTGACCTTGTCCATGTCCATGTCCAAGGTGCGGACAACCGCCAAGGCTTGGGCCGCAAAAGCTTCGTTGAGTTCGATCAAATCGATGTTGGCCAACTGGAGACCCGCTTGCCGCAGGGCTTTGGGCACTGCTGCCACGGGCCCTATGCCCATGATCCGGGGATCAACGCCTTCAGCGGCGTAGGCCACCATACGGGCGATGGGCTTCAAGTTAAGTTCATTTACCATCCGCTCAGACATGATCAGCACAAAAGATGCCCCGTCCGAGGTTTGGGAAGAGTTGCCCGCCGTTACTTGGCCGCCCATGGCAAAAGCAGGTTTTAATCTGGCCAAGCCATCTAAACTGGTGTCCAAGCGAGGGCCTTCGTCGGTGTCAACCACGAACGACTTGGTTTTGCGCTGCCCACTCTCATCCACATAGGTCTCGTTCACGGTAATGGGCACGATCTCCTCCCGGAATTTACCGGCTTTAATAGCAGCAATGGCCCGTTGGTGCGACTGAAAGGAGAATTGATCGGCATCTTGCCGCGAAATTTTATAATCGGCGGCTACCTGCTCGGCCGTGAGGCCCATGCCAAGGTAATACTCGGGGTGCTTCTCGGCAATCTTCCAATTGAGGGCTGTTTTGTAGCCAGAAGTGGGTACCAGCGACATGGATTCGGTGCCGCCGGCAATGATACATTCGGCCATGCCGGCATGGATTTTGGCCGAAGCCATCGAAATAGCCTCCACTCCTGATCCGCAGTAGCGGTTGATGGTCACTCCGGGCACGTTCATGGGCAGGGCGAGCAGCGCGATCATCCGGGCCATCTGCATTCCTTGTTCAGCCTCGGGCACAGCGTTGCCCACGATGAGATCGTCCACCCGGGCGGGGTCAAAATTGGGCACCGAAGCCACCAAGTGCTTGATCACATCGGCGGCCAGATCATCGGGACGAGTGAACCGGAAACCTCCCCGGCCAGATTTGCCAACTGCGGTGCGAAAGCCCGCGACAATATATGCGTTCATATTAAGGTTGTTTGAAATGCCGATCTTCAAAGGATTGGCCCCCAATTTTGGTCGAGGGTTTGATCCGTTCTGAAATAAGGCGAAAATTATTAATTATTCTGCTTGCATACAAATTTTGGTGGGCTTATTTTGGTTTGACCATCGGTCAGCCCAAGGAGGATCGCGGCCAATCGCCTAATTTGCAACCGGGAAAAGGGATTTTGCACCTTTGTTTCGTTCACTTCCAATTGACCTGCCGCAAATGGAACCGAACGTTCCCCTGCCGCCTAGCCCAGGTGATCAGTGAAGATGGGTGGAGCCAAATCAGTCCCGGCGTAACCGTTTTCTACTAGCGAGAACTGTTGGACAAAATCAAAATTGATTAGAAGCATTTAACAAAATAACTAATTGAAAAGCAAGTATATAACCCATAAAAATGCTCTGAGAGCAAGACACGCCGGAAGCATTTATTACTCACAATTATTCAAACTCTCCCGGATTTTCCGGATTTGGGAAATTAGGCCGGTAATTTGGGGGGTGTCTTTGCCAAACTCAAATGTTACCCGCTTCATTTGCTCGCCATAAGTAATCTCAATCCATTCTTTGCCACCATCGGCACAATCGGGGCAACCAATCGTTTCGGGGAGTTGGCTAAAAACAGCGAAGTCCAGTGTTTTGCCCAAGTTTTCCCACTCTTGCCTGACTAATGCGCGTTCGCAGGTTTTGTCTCGAATACTAGACCGCCATGCTTTGCGGTACATGGTGACCTTTTGCGGGTTGATTTCCACTTCAGTAATACAATACCCTACACACATCCCAAAAGAAGTGCCCGTTTTGACCAACATCAGCCGGTCACTCGGAACAAACTCGGTGCTTTCCCGGCAGGTAAATGCACTAAAAAGCAAGATGATACAATACCAGATTGACTTTTTCATTTTCTAAGAGTTTATTGTCCAAACGAGTGGATCGGCTCGAACGTTACAACTATCAACTGGACTAGGCCAAAAGTTGAGGGGTGACCAGGGGAGTAGCCTCTCCCAAAAAATGCGGCTTGTCTGCTTTGCCCAAATTGGTGCGCGATCGCGTAAATCAATTTTTGAAAATAAGGACAACGAAACCAATATTACCCCACTTATTTTGCTTAAGGTACGACGGAAAAATCCCCACCAGTCGGCTTTTTGCCAACTGGTGGGGATTTCATTTTGTGACAAATCCCGTTAACCGATCTCTACCACTACGTTCTCTGTCAGTGGATGCGAGACACAAGTGAGGATGTAGCCCTCAGTGATTTCAGATTCGGAAAGGCCCTCATCTTCATCCATTTTCACTTCGCCCGATTTTTTGTGGCCTCGGCAGGCGGTGCAAAGCCCGCTCTGACATGAGTAGGGCACATCCACGCCAGCATCAAGCGCCGCCTCCAAAATGGTTTTGGTGGGGGGCACATTGACGATGTACTCGTCGCCATCAATCAAAATGGTGACTTTCTGCTCTACAATGCCCGAAGCTTTGAGCGTGGCCTCGTCCTTTACTTCATCGGCAGCACTGCTCACAAAGCTCTCGCGGTGGATCCGCTCCTTGGGCGTTTTCAAAAAGTGGAGGGCATCCACCACTTGATCCATCATCCCCTCGGGCCCACACATGAAATATTCGGTGTTATCTTTATCCAGTTTGGGCAATAGGTTGAGCACATTGATGGTGAGCGTGCGGTCGATGCGCCCATGATAGCCCAGCCAGTCTTCTTCGGCCCGGCTCAGTACGTGGACCACTTTGAACCGATCCCCATACTTTTTCTGCATTTCCTCAATTTTTGCCTTGAAAATAATCGTGTCGGTGCTGCGGTTGCCATAAATGAACGAAACCACACTCTTAGGTTCAAAAAGCAGCACACTTTTGGCTATCGACATCAATGGGGTGACCCCGCTCCCACTACCAAACAGTACCACGTGGCGGTTTTGGGCTTTGTGTGGTTCCAGACAAAATTGGCCCATTGGCTCCATGATGTCCATGTTGTCGCCCACTTTGAGGTGATCGTTCAGGTAGTTGGACACCAAACCACCGTCCACCCGCTTTATGGTCACGGCCAATGTCTCGTCCACATTGGGCGCACTGCTCAGCGAATATGCCCGGCGTTCGCTCTTGCCCATGATGGGAACAATGAGGGTGAGAAACTGCCCCGATTTGTATTTCACCTTGGTAAACAATGGCTGCTTAAGGTGGATCGTAATGGTGTCGCTTGTTTCTCGGACAATGTCCTTTACCTTGAGGTTATAAAATTTCATGAAATTGCCAACTTTTAAAAGTTAATGAACTGAATCTCGAAGGATTGCAAAAATAGGGATATTACGTTGTAATAAAAGTAATGGCCGAAGATCTTCCCCAGTGATTTTTTATGAAATCGTTTGTGAATTGAAATGGTTTGATTAGCCGAACTACTTTGGGTTATCAGCCACCAGACAAACTTATTCATGATGCTCATTGTTTGGATCAAGAGAGCCATTAAAATCAAAACCGCCCGGACTTGGGCACTATGCGTGAACAACCTGTGCCCAAGTGGTGAAAAACTGGTGAATAACTTGGGAGCAAAGTGAATAGTCCGCCAGAATGCGGTCCGTTCTTCACCAAGTACTCCAAAATGTGCCCCACTTGTTCACAGGTGGGAAAAAAGTGAATGGCGTGAACAACTCTATTCAAGATCAAACCCCAGTGTGAATTATCCGTTAACTATGCAGATGAATAGCGATTTAGCGTTCACCTTGACCGTGAGCAACTGTTGCCACTTATTCACCATGGGCGTTGGCTTACTACAATTCAAGCTGTTCACACCCTAATAAGAACAATAATGAAATGATGAAATCAATTTTTTTACTCTTTTTTATTATCTTGTGTGAACAAGTTTTTTGCTTCATGAAAACAGTCACAGTACTATTGTTTCTATGCTGGGCACTTGCCCCCACCTTCGTCCATGCCCAAGACGATACCGATCTGGCCAATGAATATTACTCCACCGGGGAGTTTGACAAAGCGGCGACCTTATACGCCAAAGTGGCCAAGAACAAAGATGCCGTCATCTTCATCCACAAAAACTACATGGATGCGCTGCTCAAGCTCCAACAGTATGACGAAGCCGAGAAATACCTGAAAAAACAATTGAAAAACCACCCGAGCGAGTCCATGTTCAGTGTAGACTACGGGGTGCTGCTCAACCTGCAGGGGCGCCGCGAAGAAGCTGCCAAGCACTTGGAGGCTTTTATAGCCATGATCAAGAAAGACGATAACCAGATTCGCTATGCTGCCCGGCACTTTATCAATGCCAATTTGTTCGATTACGCCGAGCAGGTATATCTTGCCGGGCGAAAAAATGGCAACGACAAGTTTATTTATGAGATGGCTTCCTTGTATTCGATTTCGGGCAAAGTGGACAAAATGCTGGAAGAATACCTAGAACTGCTCAACGAGGGCGAAAATCAGTTGGATTATATCCAGAATATTTTGCAGTCCCGGGTGCGTGACGATGAAGAATTGGCGCAGCTGGAGCCGACATTGGTCAAGTACATCCAAAAATATCCCGATCAAATTGCCTACAATGAAATGTTGGTCTGGTTTTACATCCAGATGAAAGACTTTAGCAAAGCATTCACCCAAGCCAAGGCCATTGACCGGCGAAAAAAACTGCTGGGCTATAACCTCTATGATTTGGGCATGTTGGCCATTGAGAACAAAGAATTTGGGTCGGCCACCAAGATTTTTGAATACTTGGTCGATCGATACCGGGATCAGGACATCTACCCGGTCTCGCGCAAGATGCTCATCAAATCAAAAGAAGAACAGGTCAAAAACACCTTCCCAGTCGATTACGTGCGGATCCGTTCCCTGGCCACTGATTATACCCAACTCATCAACGAACTGGGCTTGCTGGAGAACACAGCCGAGGCGGCCCGGAGCTTGGCCTTGTTGCAGGCGTTTTATTTGAACAACAAGGACACGGCCATTGTCATTCTGGAGCGGCTCACCAAAACCCCCGGCATGAAGAAGGACTTGGTGGCCCAAGCCAAACTGGATCTGGGCGACATCTACCTGCTCAAGGGCGAACCGTGGGAATCGACCCTGCTCTATTCGCAAGTAGAAAAATCGGAGAAGAACACCAATACCGGGCAGTTGGCCAAGCTCAAAAATGCCAAACTCTCCTATTTCAAAGGTGATTTTGAATATGCCAAAGAATACCTCGATGTGCTGAAGCTGGCCACCACCCGCGAGATCGCCAACGACGCCATGCAACTGTCACTTTTGATCGGTGACAACGTTTCGCTCGATACCACCGAAGCCACGCTCCGCGAGTTTGCGGCCATCGATCTGTTGGTGTTTCAGAGCAAACTGGACGAAGCTTTGATCAAGTATGACAATATGCTCAAGCGATTCCCCAATCACTCGCTTTCTGATGAAATTTATTGGGCAAAAGCGAGCATCTTTTATAAAAAAGGGGAATTTGAAAAAGCAATTGCGGAATTGAAACGGCTCGGGGAGGAATACAAAGAAGATATTTTGGCCGACGATGCCAATTTTCTAATGGCTCGGATCTACGAGGAGAACCTCAAGGACAAACTGAAGGCCCAAGAACTGTACTTGGCCCAATTGACCAAGTTCCCGGGCAGCATTTTCACGGTGGAGGCCCGGAAGCGCCTGCGCTTGCTGCGGGGCGACAACGTGAACTAGCATTTCGTTGTTTCGCCCAATATCTGGAGTGCCGCGAATAACTGATTGCGAAATGACCATCCCATTGCCCCTGAACCCTGTCTGTCCATTGTTTTGGGACCGAAATAGAAAAAGGCTTCAAACTTGCTAAAGTTTGAAGCCTTTTTACTTAAAAAAGCGGCGGTGGTTAGGGCAAAGTGATTACTCGCGTCACATTATCGAACTTGATTGTTGCTTGTTTTGCCATCGGCAGATGAGGCACCAATCCATTTTTTATGATTGCCGATCATCGTCAACCAGCATTGTTTACCGGCGTAAATAAAACCAGCTATTGCTATTTTTAATAGATTTGGACGGTTGGGCCACCAATGGGAAATTCTCATTTATCGGCCAATGAAGATTTGCCATAAGTTGTTGAACAAACCACTTCACCGCCATCAACACCCGATAATGAACGTTTTTCTTGCAGTAACGCAGGATTTTCGATAAAAAGCGAAGTGAGAGGTCAACAAAAAAATCAAAAGTGCGTAATTTGCGTTGGTATAGGTGCTCGTTTTGAACGACGAACATTCCTAAAAAACAGTTGCCAATTATTTCTTGATCGTAAACTTGAGGGGGCGGTTTGAGGCCCAAAACCAACGCATGAAAACACTTCACCAATGCCTGACATTAATTGCCCTGTTGCTGATGTTCATGGGAGCCACGCCCAGCGATGACATTGTGCCTACCCTTATCGGCAATCTCGAGAAGTACAATGCGGCGTTTGCCCAAGAAAAAATTTGGGTCAATACCGACAAACCTTATTACGCCTTGGGCGATGACATCTGGTTCAAAGTGCAGGTGGCCGATGCCAATATTCATACGCCAACTGCACTGAGCAGAATAGTGTACGTGGAACTGCTCCAGCCAGATACCAAACTGCACCGTCGCTTGATGCTCAACCTGGACACCGTGACGGGCACGGCAGTGGCCGATTTTTCCCTGCCCGACTCCCTGCCCGCCGGCACTTATCGACTGCGGGCCTACACCAATTGGATGCAAAATTTTGGGGAGGAAGCGGCTTTTGATCGGCCGATGGAAGTGTTTGACCCCAAAGCTGCCAGCAGTGGCGCAGCCAAAACCACTTACACGCCCGAGGCAAAATTGCAGTTTTTCCCCGAGGGCGGCGAGATGATCGCTGGGTTTCGTTGCCGGGTGGGGTTCAAACTGACCGATCAGTTTGGCAAAGGAATCAATGGTAGCGGCCTTGTGGTGAGCAACGAGGGAGTTACCGTAGCCAGGTTTCAAGCTGCGTGCGCCGGCATCGGGGCGTTCCGGTTTGTGCCCGAGGTGGGCAAGGGCTACACGGCCAAACTCTACCGCCCCGATAGCACATTTACTGAGTTTGCCCTGCCCCCCGCCAAAGCCGAAGGGGCCATGCTCACCTTGTCACATACCGACACCGATACAGTGTTCAAAGCCCAGATCTCGGCCAGCCAATCGTGGGTGGCTGCGCAGCGCGAGGTCATTTTACTGGGCCAGAGCCGGGGCAAAGTCCACTTTGTCGCCCGGGGCAAAATGGATGGGCCGTTGTTCACCGTTTCCGTGCCCAAGTCCCGCTTTCCCGAGGGTGTGGTGCAGTGGACCCTGTTTGACACCAAGGGCGAACCGCTGTGCGAGCGACTGACCTATAATCGCAGCAACCATCAGTTCAGTATCCGGCTTGTGCCCCAAAAAACGGTTTTCAAGCCCCGCGAGCAGGTGGAACTGGAGATACAAGTGACCAGTCCCACCGGGCAGCCGATGGCCACTTGTCTATCACTGGCCGTGACTGATGCCGGAAAAGTGAAATATGACGAAGTGGGCCAAGAAAACATCCAAGCTTATCTACTACTTTCTTCCGAGGTGAAAGGCGTAATAGAACAGCCCGGCTACTACTTCCAATCGCCCGTGACCAAGGCCGTGCACGAATCCTTGGATCAATTGCTGATTACGCAAGGCTGGCGGCGTTTTGTTTGGCAGAAAATCGCCAAGGGGGAAATGCCCCAACCCAAATACTTCATTGAGCAATCCTTTGGGCTGGGCGGCACCGTTACTTTGCCCAACGGCAAGCCCATGAGCAAGGGTAACTTGACCCTGATGGTGACCAACCAAGATGGCTTGATTGCCAACTCCCAAACCGATTCATTGGGCCGGTTTTTCTTTGGGGGGCTTGATTATTTGGACACGATCAAAACAGTGGTGCAGGCCCGCACCGACAAAGATCGCAAACGGCTCAATATCAAAATTAATGAACCGATTTTCCCGGTTGCACCACCGCGCACATTCCCTTTCCATTCGTTCCAAGCCGAAGATTATTTGGCCAACCGCCGCCAGCAAACCCTTGCCGACCTTTCATTCAAGGACATTGCCGATCAGGTATTGCGGGAGGTAGAGATCAAAGACAGCAAAATTGAGGATAAAGTCAAAGAGGATGGCCGCTTCCGGATCCACGGCCAAGCCGATGCGGTACTCATGGCCAAGGACAACAATTTTGGGGCGATGGCCGCTTCGGGCAATATCTTGCAGGCCCTACAAGGCCGGGTGGCCGGGGTCCAAGTAACCCCCGATGGCACAGGTGGCTTCAATATTCAGATCAGGGGGCCCAATTCATTGAGTGGCGGCACTGCCCCGCTCCTATTGATCGATGGGGTGCCCATGAGCGACTTGAGTGCGGCCAATACCATCAATCCCAACGATGTGGAATCCATCGAGGTGCTCAAAGGCACTTCGGCGGCCATTTACGGAGTGCAAGGGGCCAATGGGGTGATTGCGATTTACACCCGCCGGGGCAGCGACAACCTGTCCAGTACGCTCCCCCGCGAGGGCATTGTCAATTATGTGGCCTTGGGCTACTACAAAGCCCGTGAGTTCTACAGTCCCGACTACACCAAAACGCCCCCCAAAACGCCCAAGCCCGATATGCGATCCACCATTTATTGGAACGGGCAGATCAAGACAGATCCCTTGGGCCGGGCCAAAATCGTATTCCATACAGCTGATGCGCCCACGCGCTACCGCTTGGTGGCCGAAGGGCTGTCGCTCGCTGGCCTTCCCGGAGCCACCGTCCAATATCTGGAAATAAAGAAAGAGTAAAAAATGCGTTATAATTGCGGTAAAAGTTTAATTGATCGCCAAATGAGTCTATTATCCACGAATCAGAATACTGATAAAAAGACCGACAAAACGCCCAAGCCCCCCAAAAGTGCCCTGCGCGAATGGGTAGACGCAGTGGTTTTTGCAGTCATTGTGGCCACGGTGTTCCGTTGGTTTTTTGTTGAGCCGTTCACCATTCCCACTCCTTCAATGGAGAAATCATTGCTGGTGGGTGATTACTTGTTCGTGAGCAAAATGCACTACGGTGCCCGCACACCCAAAACACCACTGCAAATTCCCTTGGCCGCCAACAAGATCTGGGGAACGGACATCCCCTCGTTCCTGCGCTGGATCCAATTGCCCCAATTCAGATTGCCGGGTTTTTCCGAAGTGAAGCGCAACGACGCGGTAGTGTTCAACTATCCGCCCGAAGTTGACCTGCCCACTGATATGAAAACCTACTATATCAAGCGGTGCATTGGCTTGCCGGGCGAGGAGATTTCAATGGTCAATCAGCAAGTATTTATCAACGGCAAGGCCATTGCGGCCCCGGCCGAGTCCCAGACCAGTTACGCCCTTGAGACCCGGGAAGTTTTGAAAGAGCGCGTCTTTCAAGGTTTTGGCATCACCGATGTGGATCAGACCGGTGAGGGCTACCAAGTCCACACCGACTCGCTAACAGCCGAGAAACTGCGCAAGGCAGCGTTTACCGTCAAATTGACTAAGCAAGTATATGAGCGCTCAGATGCCTACTCGAGTGCGCGCTTTTTTAGCCAAGTCAACGGGATCGAGAAAGTAATGCTTCCTAAATTTGATTGGAGCATGGATAATTTTGGTCCCCTGCGCATCCCCAAAAAAGGGGCAGTGCTGCCCATCGATGCCATGAACTTGTCTTTGTACGAACACGTTATCCGTTATTATGAAGGCAATGAGGATGTCAAATTGGAGGGCGGCAAACTATCAATTGCGGGCAAAGAAGTGAAGGAATATACCTTCAAGCAAAACTACTATATGATGATGGGCGACAACCGCCACAACTCGGCCGATTCGCGTTTTTGGGGTTTTGTGCCCGAAGACCATATTTTGGGCAAGGCCCTGTTTGTTTGGCTGTCCATCAACCCCAACCCGAGCGAAGAAGAAAGCAAAGTGCGCTGGAGCCGGTTGTTCAGTGGGATTAACTAACGGTTGCACCTTTTCTGGCCGCCAGTCAGAAATACAAGGCAGTAGTTTAGATTTCCGAGCACTCAATAATGGCCTAAACCGATAGGCCAACTCCCCTCCCCTCATTTGGCCAACCGGGCCCAAGCAAAGGGAGGGGAATTTTGTTGGACAACCATCCTTGCCGCCTAGCCGGAAGACTGTAACAATGAAAAAGTAACCACGCATTTTCAAGACGTTTTTCGGAATTCTCAAACCGCGAAGGCGTGTATGGATTTGGTGACTCATCGCTAAAAAGCATTTACGACCGACAAATGTACAATCGCCAATAAAAGTTGGCCAAAATTGGGGCAGCATCGGAACACAGTCGCTGATCGCCGCTGCGATATTAAACTGTCTATTTATAACCGAACCGGCCACTTCATCAAGCCCAAAAAACCGATGAACCAGAAAATAAAATATGACCTAATCATTGCCGGGGCTGGCAGTGCTGGAATGCCCTGCGCCATTTTGGCTGCTGAGCAAGGGGCCAACGTGCTGGTCATCGAAAAAAGCGATCAAGTGGGCGGAACCCTCCACCTCTCGGCCGGCCACTTGAGCGCGGGGGGCACGCGCCGCCAACGGGCCATGCACATCGATGACTCGCCCGATCAGCACTATGCAGATGTGATGCGCGTATGCCGCCACACTGCTGATCCCAAGCTTTTGCGCCTTGCCGTGGACGAAGCTCCGCACACCCTAGATTGGCTTGATGATCTGGGTTTTGCGTTTGATCCCACTACTCCCAAACTGGTTTTTGGCCATGTGCCTTATCAGACTCCACGCACTTATTGGGGAACCGAGCGGGCCTTCTCCATTTTTAAAGTACTCAAACCGCTGTGGGACCGGTACGTGGATTCGGGCCAGATCACCGTCAAGCTGGGCCATGCCATGCAAAGCTTGGTAGTTGACAATGACCGGGTGATAGGATTAGTTGCCGATAAAAATGGCGAAAATATTACTTTTGTAGGTAAAAATGTGGTATTGACTACGGGTGGTTACGCGGCCAATCCCGCTTTTTTTGCCAAAGTCCATCCCCAGCGCCCCCGGTTGCTCAGCACCGCCGCCCTTACTTCCACCGGGGATGGCATCATAGTGGCCCAGCAAGTGGGCGGCGTGTTTCGCGGGGCCGAGCAACATATTTCGAGTTTGGGCGGCATCGAGGCCGAATCTGGCTCGGGCCGAGTAGACTATTGGACACTTTGGGGGATGTTTTTCACGGCCAAATACCGCCCACCCCGTGAGATCTATGTCAATGCCAACGGCCAACGGTTTCTAAATGAAGACGAACTGGATCCAGATGCCCGCGAGCGCATCATTGCCCAACAACCCGGTGAACGCTTTTGGGCCATTTTTGACGATGCCTCCATCGACAAAGGCGATGGCTTGATCCGGGATTGGGACGGCGACCAGATCCGGGCAGCGGCCCAATCTGAAAAATTCGCTTGGCGGGCCAATACCCTGGCCGAATTGGCCGACAAGACAGGGCTGCCCGCCAAGGCCCTGCAAATAACCGTGGCCGAATACAACCAAGCCGTAGGTCGGCGCACCGACCCAGCTTTTGGCCGCCACACACTGGCCGATCCGATTGCCCAAGCCCCATTTTATGCCTTGCTGACCTACACCTCTTCGCTCATCAGTTTTGGGGGCCTCCACGTGGATGAGCACCTACAAGTGTTGGACGCGCAAGGGCTGCCCATCACAGGCTTGTACGCTGCCGGGGAAATCTTGGGGGCCGGGGCCACCAGCGGCAATGCTTTTTGTGGTGGAATGTTGATCACCCCTGCGTTGAGCTTTGGGCGGATCCTGGGCCGCCAATTGGGCAAACAGGTCGGCAAAATTTAACGGGCAGTCCGGTGTCCCAGTTGCTGTTTTACCCACCAAGCCGCGTTGATCCACCGGGGCAGGTGATTGTAACTGATTTTGCAAAAGGGTACCGGCTCTGCCCCAAAACTGCGGTAGAAACTGACAATTTCAGGTAATTCGGGGCTTTCAAAATCAAAGATCAAGGGCTGGCCTGCTGATCGTTGAAACTGCTGATCAAGCAGCCAAGTCCGGCCATTGGCCCGCCGGGCATGATCAAAAGCAGCATTGAAAAGATAAATAATTTTACTGCCAGTTTGGGCAAACAGTGTGCCCGCTCCCAATTCACCAGTTGGCCCGGCTGCGTAATGCAAGCTCGCCATTCCGCGTTGGTGCAGGGCGCGATAAATGGCCCGGAGCCAGGCGTAACTTTGGGGGTGGATGCCCCTGGTAAACGTTGGGGCCACATTTTGGGCAAACATGGCGATCAGTGGCTCAATATCTGTACTTTCCACCAGTGTCAACTTGGCCCGCTCGGCCCGTTGGAGGTTCATCCGCCGGTCGCGGGTGTAACGTACGGCCAGTTGGGCATAAGATTGCGAAAGATCAAGATGGTGGGTATGGGCCAGCGACCAGCCAACGGCCGACTGGCTGGCCAAGAAGGCTTGCAAACTGGGCGTGTTGGCTGCGTTGAAATGATAATGGGCCACGAAATTGACCCGCTTTTGGAGTTGGGCAAAAATCTCTTTCCAAGCTTGGTTGGGCAAGTCATGGTGGCCAAAAACCCCCAATTGTTGGGTAAACAAAGGCTGACGGACAAATGAAACCCCCCATTTGTGCGATTCGGGCAAGGGGATCACCGCCAAGTAGTGCCCCGCTTCTTCCCATATTAGGGCATTCCAACCCGGCGAAATGATGTCCAAGTACCACGACAAAGCATAGCACAAACACTGGGGCGGTTGGGTGACGCACTCATCCCAGCGCACTTTATCAATTTCGGGATGGCCAACAAAGGTGAACATGGGGCTGGTTGAAGATCGATCAGGGGTGAACCTCAAAATCACGAACTTCCTCAATGTCTTTGAGTTGGATATTGAGGGCCTTGATCGAGGCAATGATCTCAGCAATTGAAATACTGAGCGAGATCATGAGCAATACCAGCGAACTGGCAAAAGCAGTGGTGGCCCACCCGTGCTGGCTTTCAAAAATCAAGAACATGCTGGTCACGCTCAAAAACAAACTAAGAACCCCAATCAACTGCATATCGCGGATTAGCCGGAGCCGAAAGCGCAAGTTTTTGATTTGGGCCAACAAATCGGGATCGGGCTGGCGGCGATGCTGGGCATGAAGATTGCGGATCAAGTTGGCAATGGCCAAAAAGCGGTTGGTGTAAGCCAGCATGAGCAATGAAACGGTGGGGAAAATAAATGCTGGCACATTGAGTGATAATTCCATCGCATTGTTCCAAAAAGAATATTAAGGATAGCCAAAGTTAAAACCTTTGGCTTAAAGTTGGGGTTAATGTACTATTATTCTTAGGTTGTGCCTATCTTTGCACGTAGTTTTTAACCCAAAATCATAGTCCGATGACCACTACTATCATTGCGTCAGTCGCTGCTTTTACCATTGTGATAGTGCTCCTTGTGCTTTTGCTTTTGTTTGCGCAGGCCAAGTTGGTACAATCCGGCGACGTTAAAATTATTGTGAATGGTGACGAAGCCAATCCATTGATAGTTTCTGCGGGAACTACGCTGCTTTCCACTCTTGCTAACCGGAAAATCTTCCTGCCATCCGCTTGCGGGGGTGGGGGAACCTGCGCCATGTGCAAGTGTGTGGTGTTGGATGGCGGTGGCGATGTGTTGCCCACTGAAGTGGGTCATTTGAGCCGCTCCGAACAGAAAGAAAAAGTGCGCCTTTCTTGCCAAGTAAAAGTGAAGCAAGACATGCGAATCCATATCCCCGAGGAAATATTCGGGATCAAGAAGTGGGAATGTGAAGTGGTCTCGAATTACAACGTGGCTTCCTTTATCAAAGAATTTGTGGTGCGTTTGCCCCAAGGGGAAAGTATGCACTTTGAGTCGGGCGGCTATATTCAAGTAGACGTGCCGGCCATTGAGGTGGAATTCAAGGGCATTGACATTGCCCCGCATCCCAGTGACTCAGCCGGAGCCGATAAATTCCGGCCCGAATGGGACAAATACAAACTGTGGGATTTGAAAATGAATAACCCCGAGCCGATCTTCCGTGCTTATTCCATGGCCAACCACCCTGCCGAAGGAAGTATCATCATGCTCAACATTCGGATCGCTACCCCACCTTGGGATCGGGCCAACAACCGTTGGATGAATGTAAATCCCGGCATTTGTTCTTCTTATGTGTTCACCCGCAAGCCGGGCGACAAGGTAACGATTTCTGGTCCTTATGGTGAATTTTTTATCAAAAACACCAAGCGGGAAATGATTTATGTGGGCGGTGGAGCTGGTATGGCCCCTTTGCGTTCGCACATCTTTCACTTGTTCCACACGCTCAAAACCACCGACCGCAAAGTTTCTTATTGGTACGGTGGCCGGTCGCGCCGCGAGCTGTTCTACACGGAAGACTTTCGGGCCATTGAGCGGGAATTTCCCAATTTCAAATACCACGTTGCCCTTTCTGAGCCCCAACCCGAGGATGGCTGGACAGTTAAAAAAGGCATGGAGGACGAAAGCGGCGAAGGTTTCACTGGATTTATTCACAAAGTGTTGATCGATAACTATTTGGCCAAACATTCAGATCCAGAGGATATTGAATTCTATTTTTGTGGTCCTCCCATGATGAACGCGGCAGTTTTGAAAATGGTCGACGAATTTGGCGTGCCACCCGAAAACGTTGCGTTTGACGATTTTGGTGGATAATTAATCGAAACCAAAGATATGCCCCGTGTGCGCTCAGGTGTACGGGGCTATTTTTTTGGTGGGCATTTCCTGCCTTCTTATTTTACATTTGCTCCACAATCCCTTATTTTTGGGATTAAGAACAGGATAGTCAATTAAAGGTAAAATAGATCAAGCACTAGATTTAAAAATATGGCAGAAATTATCAGAATGCCCAAAATGAGTGACACCATGACCGAGGGTGTGATTGCCACTTGGCTCAAAAAAGTGGGGGACAAAGTGAAAGCGGGTGATATTTTGGCCGAAGTGGAAACCGATAAGGCTACTATGGAACTGGAGAATTACGAGGACGGGGTATTGCTCCATATTGGCATTGCGGAAAAGCAGGCGGCTCCTGTTGATGGGGTTATTGCCATCATTGGTAAAGCTGGCGAAGATATTACCAGTTTGCTGGCTGAATTGGCCAGTGGCACAGTGGCGGCTGCACCAGTCCCAACCGAGTCGAGCGCGCCTGCCAGTCCGCCACCCGCGCCTGCTGTGGCCGTTGATGCGTCAGGAATCAAGGCAGTCGTCATTCGGATGCCCAAAATGAGTGACACCATGACCGAGGGGGTGATTGCCAACTGGCTCAAAAAAGTGGGGGACAAAGTGAAGGCGGGCGATATTTTGGCCGAAGTCGAAACCGACAAGGCCACTATGGAGCTGGAAAATTACGAAGACGGCATTTTGCTATACATCGGCGTTGGCAACGGCCAATCGGTGGCCGTGGATGGCATCATCGCCATTATCGGTGAAGCGGGCACTGATTTTCAACCATTATTGGCTGCCGAGGGTACTCCCAAAACTGCTGCCGACCCGAGTACCGCCGCTCCGGACACTTCTGGCAAAGCCACTGTTGCAACAGTAGTGAGCACTGCGGCCCCAGTGGAGGAAGTGCTGCAAAGCGCTGGTGGCCGGGTCATCGCTTCGCCGCTGGCCAAAATGCTGGCCAAAGAAAAAGGGTATGATTTGGGCCAGATCAAGGGCACCGGCGAAAATGGCCGGATAGTCAAGAGTGATGTAGAAGCATTTAAGCCGGCCCCGGCCCAAGAAGCAGCACCAGTAGCCATTCCATTGGCCGCCACTCCGGTTTACCAAGAAAGCTTTACCGAAGTACCGGTTTCGCAAATGCGCAAAGTAATCGCCAAGCGGTTGGGGGAGAGCCTGTTCACCGCCCCCCATTTCTACCTCACCATGGAAATTGAGATGGACAAGGCGATCGAGGCCCGGACGAGCATAAATGAAGTTGCCGCTGCCAAAATTTCATTCAATGACATGATCATAAAAGCCGTGGCCCACGCGCTGCGCAAGCACCCGATGGTAAATGCCTCTTGGCTGGGCGATAAGATCCGGTTGAACCATCACATCCACATTGGAGTGGCCGTGGCCGTGGAAGATGGCTTGCTGGTGCCCGTAGTGCGTTTTGCCGATACCAAATCCCTTTCGGAGATTTCGGCGGTGGTCAAAGACTTGGGCGCAAAAGCCAAAAGCAAAAAATTGCAACCGGCCGATTGGGCGGGCAATACATTCTCTGTTTCTAACTTGGGAATGTTCGGGATTGAAGAGTTTACCTCGATTATCAACCAACCGGACTCCTGTATTTTGTCCATTGGGGCTATCCGGCAGATCCCGGTCGTGACCAAAGACGGGCAAATCAAAGTAGGCAATATGATGAAAGTGACCCTGGCCTGCGATCACCGGGTGGTCGACGGAGCGACTGGCTCGGCTTTCCTCCAGACCTTTAAGCAGTTGCTCGAAGCGCCAGTTCGCATGTTGGTGTAATCAGCCAATGCGACCTCCTTTCGTTGATAGTTCGGAAAGATTTTCCATCTCACTGTGATTTGGAAAATCTTTCTTTTTTTGGACAATGAATTAGACTTTAGACAAGGTAGCTTATGATTGTTGTAACCGGGGCCGCAGGTTTTATCGGCAGTGCGCTCTTGAGCCAATTGCTGGGTGAAGGAGAATTGGTAGCGGTGGATGATTTTTCTCGGGCCGACAAAGCCCCGAACTTGTCAGGCAAGGCTTGTATCCGGGTGGAGCGGGCCGTTTTTGTCGATTGGCTGCACCTCAACTACGATAAAGTGGACTTTATTTACCACATTGGGGCGCGGACCGATACCACCGAGTTTGATTACCAAGTTTTTGCGGAGCTTAATGTAGCGTATTCCCAAGCCATTTGGCAGGCATGTACTACTTATGCCATTCCACTGGTATATGCTTCATCAGCAGCTACTTACGGACTGGGGGAACTGGGCTACGCCGATGATGAAGCCATCATCCCGCAGCTAAACCCCCTCAATCCGTATGGCGAATCCAAAAACGAGTTTGATAAATGGGTGTTGCAACAAGCCAATCGTCCACCGTATTGGTATGGGCTCAAATTTTTCAATGTTTACGGCCCCAATGAATATCACAAAGGCCGGATGGCATCGGTCATCTTCCATGCTTTTCATCAAATCCGGGCCACTGGACAAATGAAACTGTTCCGCTCTCACCATCCCAATTTTCGGGACGGCGAACAGCTTCGCGATTTTGTATATGTAAAAGATGTCGTGTCGGTTTGTCGGTTTTTGCGCCAGGCTAGGCCCCCCTCCGGGATTTATAATTTGGGCACAGGCCAAGCCCGTACCTTCTTGGATTTGGTGCACTTGACATTCGGGGCCCTGGATACGCCCCCGCAAATCCAATTTGTGGATACGCCCGCCGATATTCGCGATAAGTACCAGTATTTCACCGAAGCCAAGATGGAAAAACTCCGGGCCAATGGCTATGCCAAGGAATTTTACTCGCTGGAAGCTGGAATTGATGATTATGTGCGTAATTATCTGAGGCCAAACTACCAGATATGGTAAACTGGAAAGTAAATTACCTAGCCATTGGTGGGGCTGGCCGACTGCTGGCGGCGCATTTCCTCTTGGGTAGCTTGTAACTCCTCCAAGTTTTGGCGCATTTCTTCTTCATTGGCTCGGAGTTCTTCGGCCATTTCCTGCGATTTTTGCAATAGCGTCTCCGTTTGCCCATTGACCATCACATTGCTGATGGTCACCGCCGCAACTTCCGCGATTCTGATAGCAAAGGCAACGTAATGATCAGCTACTTGAGGGGTAAGGGAAGCCAGCTCAATGGCCCCGATTACTTTTTTGCCATTGTTCAGCGGCAGGATCAACAGGCTGCGCGGAGCTTCATGGCCCAGCCCCGAGCCGATCTTGGCGTAGCCAGCCGGAATTTCGGTCAGGTAAACTGGGGCTTTTTCATAGATGGCCCGACCGATCAGGCCTTCATGGATGGCAAAGCGTTGTTCCAAATATTTTTGCCGATCATAAGCTATGCACGCAACCAGTTCCACAAAAGGGTCATCCAGATTTTCTTCATTGATCAAATAAATGCCACCCTGTTCCATTCGGAGATAGCGCACCAATTCGGCGATTAGTTGCTGGCAAAGGACCCGGATTTCGGTTGAGGCGCGCAATAATTCGCCAAATTTCGTCAATCCATCGCTGGCCCATTGCCGTTGTTTATCTTCTTCGGCCAATGTGCGCAGCCGATCGCGCAGGGCGAGCAGGGAAGTTGTTAAGTTAGCTTCCCCCTCTATGCTTTGGCTCACCTCAACTTCATATTTTGCCTCGAGGTTACCTTGGCTAATTTCATTGATGAATTTGGCTGATTTTTGCAGATTGCCGACCAGCAGGTTGATCGATCCAGTGATTTTTCCCAGTTCGTCTTGAGATAGATAGTGAATGTGTTCGGTGAGCGAACCCGCCGAGATACGTTCGGCAACTTGGGCTATCTGGGTGAGCGGGCGCTGGACAAACCGCGCCATGAGTTGATAAACCAAGAACAGGGAAAGCGCGTTGACCAAGAACAAACCGCCCAAATACAGATAAAACAAGGTTCGGGCTTTTTCCGACTGGTCTATCACGATGTCCACCACTTCATAATTGAGCTTGAGCAATTGGCCCTCGGAAAACTTTTTTTGTAGTACTTGATTGGCGTCGCTTACGGCTGGGTTGAGGGCCATCACCCCTTGTACCTCCTCGGGCAGGCCGGGGTCACGCTGTTCCAAGTATTTGGGCTGTTCAACAATTACCAAGATTAATTTTTTTTGTTCGGTCAAAAGATCCCTGACCTGATTGATTTTGGTAGCCAAAATTGCATCAGCCTTGGGCAGCACCACTTCGTAGCTAGTGGCTGGGGGAACGCCCCCTTCGCGCAGCACAGTCAGCGAGTTTTCGTAAGTATTGAGGATCCGAAGTATTTCCTGTTTGGCATTTTTGCTGATCTCCGCCTCGTCAGATAGTGAAAGTATAGTAAAAAGTGCCAAGTGTACAGAAAAGGTACGATTTCGGCCCGCCACATCCACCAAATAGGAATTTGTGTTGAGTTGGTTGATAAAAGGGAACAATGGCAAGAACGATAGGAGTTGGATGCTCAACACCAAGCTAAAAATGATCGCAAACTTGCGTTGGGTCTTGTAGTCGTTAAATCTCATTGGTGTAGTTAAGGCACAGATTTTAAGACTATGGGTCTAAAAGTAAACAAAAATAGGCAATTGGCGCATTAAATTTATGGGGCAATTGCCCGATTTAGAAAATCCACTAACGGTTTTATTTGCTTGCAGGTGGCCAATAAATCAGCAATAAAACTTGCGGATACCACCGCTTTGTCGGTAAACGGGCGAGTGGCGATAAAGCTTTTCATTTTTAAAAACGCAATTTCGGGATGATCGGCCGCATAGCCCTTGGGCGAGGTTTTGAGCGATTCCCCTCCGAATTTTAGTCCATTGGCAAAGGCGGGCGACTGAACAATGCCCCGAAACTCGGCAGGATTGTAGTCGATTTCTTGGCGAATGGCCGCCAGTTTGTCGCTGGCTGGTAACCAGCAGCCGCCCGCCACAAAGGAAGCACCGGGCTGAAAGTGAAAATAATAACCCGCCATTTCGGCTTTTTTTCCACCCCGGTTCAGATAGAGGCTCAAATTGGTTTTGTAGGGCGTTTTGTCACTCGCAAAACGGGTATCGCGGTAAATCCTGAACATGGTATCCTTGGCTTTTAGCTGGGCAATGGCTTCATCAATCCCAGCAAACCCGTGAATCAGCGCCTGAGCGATGGCCGACATTTCTAGTTGGGCGGCTTCGTAGCGGTTTTTGTGCAGGCCAAACCATTCGCGGGTATTATTGGCTTGGAGGTCAGTAAGAAATTGAAAATTAGCTGGCGAAAAAGTGGACATTTTATAATGATTGATTAAAAAAATAGGTGAAGTAAAATAAAAAAATCAAGATAAATTACTCAAATCTTTTTGGCCGGATCCAACTTCGGCCTCAGTGCTCAAGGATAAAAATAGGCACTTTGGTTCGGATGTCCACCATACCGGCCTGTTCTTTTGCCCACACAAGCCCGTCTTGGTGGTTGAGCGATGGGGCTTCGGCTGGTTGCTCGATCGCAAACCTGGTACCGGCCGCCACCCATTTTTTAAAGGAGTCGGTGATCAAATAACCTTTCCAGTTGTTGCCATAGAAAACCAAGGGGATTTGACCCGCCAGTTCCGTCCATTGTGATCGTAGCTGGGCAAAATAGGCCGGGCCAATGGGCAACAAAACATTGATTGCTTTTTGTTGAAGGCCCAACAGGTGCTTGACCCCGGCCAAAGGGGCATATTCGGTGGTTGTCCAGATTTCAACCGGCATTTGGTGATCGATCAAGACTTTATACTCCGCTTGCCGATCGGGCTGGCAAACCAATTTATCGATTTTGATGCCCCAGTTAAGCACCCGGGGCAGGCACTCCGCGATGACCACCACCACAGGCGACCATTCCAATAATTGCTGGACGAGGCCATAATCGGCCTCGGGATCGGCAATCAATAAAGCGGGTTCTTGCTCATCGCGGATAATATGGTGCGAGGACATTGGACAGCGCGATTTTTTTGGTGCGAACTTGCTTGCGGTAGCATTGAAAAGCTTAAATTTAGACTTTTAACAGAAGATCGTTCGGTGTTTTTCAGTTTTGGGTCAAATGGCCCGAACATCATCGGCCGGCGCAGGGTATTATTGATGCTGATGTCCAATAAAAACGAAATTATTGCCCAACTGTCCGGTGATCCACGCCTGAAAACGTTGGTCGATGCGTTGCCTTTTCCCCAAAGCCGATCGACGGAGGATTTGTATTTGTCATTGCTAGAGTCGATCGTTTCCCAGCAACTTTCGGTCAAAGTTTCGGATATCATCTGGCGGCGGTTGTTGGCCCTCTTTCCTGACGGATACCCCCACCCGACACTGGTTTTGGCCTGCCCGCTCGAGATGCTCCGGGGAGCTGGGCTTTCGGGGCAGAAGGTCGCTTATGTGCAAAATGTGGCCCAATTTGCCTTTGGAAAAGGGCTCGGCCACGCAGAAATCTCGGTGCTGTCCGATCAGGAAGCGATCCAGTACCTGACCCAGATCAAAGGCGTGGGCCGCTGGACAGCCGAGATGCAGCTCATTTTTGCCCTTGCGCGGCCCGATGTTTTCTCGGTGCACGATTTGGCCATCCGCCAATCGATGATCAGGCTTTACGGACTGACCGAAGGCGGTAAAGCCCTTTACCGAACCTTGGAACTCGTGGCCGACAACTGGCGACCTTACAGGAGTTGGGCCTGCCGTTATTTGTGGAATTGGAAGGATCAGCCGTGAAACACCGCGCCACTTATTTGGTCTTGTTATTCAGATAATCGAAGAATCTGGCCAGATCTGTTGCTGATTTGAGGTTCAAATTAGCCGATTTGAGGTATTCAACCCATTGACCATCATCTTTGAGCACTTTTAGCACTGCTTTTTCGCTGGGCTTGATTTTGATAAAATCGGTGCTGTCGGTTGGCAAAGTGATAAGATATTGGCTAAACGGCACATATTCATCATAGGACCGGCCCGAGCTGTACCCGCCCTTGAAATCAGCTTTTAGTAGATCTTTGCTATGCTTGACCAGTAAATTATAGGAGCCTTCGGCCAATACTTGATAAAAGTCGGCTTTGGTTTCCCCCTTGGGCTGCATTTTGCGGAAATAGATTACCATCTCTGGGGTAGGCTTGATGACAAAATAAGTGATGGTTTTTTTGTCAACAATAATCGAATCTCCATTGGCCACTCGCCGGATCACCACTTCATCGCTATGCGTATTGAGCTTGAGCAAGATGTCTTCATACTTGCGGTCATTGAGTAAAAACAGGTCGGCCTTAAACCACTCATCGAGCAGGTAAGGGCTATTTTTCACTCCCTCATAACGGCCATCGAAAGTTCGAACTGCTGCGTTACTGCCCCCGGCCCCATTGGCCCCCCCAATGGTATTCAGGTTGGTTTGGGCGTCAAACCCAATCGGCCCGTTTTGGGCGGGCGGGGTTTTCTTGGTTTGGGCTTGGGCGGCCCCATCCAGTACCAACAGGATGAAGAGTACAAGGATGGTTGGTCTCATGAGATCAATGGATGATGAAAAGGTAAATATCGGCTATTTGAACAATAGTTACAAGGTGCGGGGTTATAATTGGTAAACGATCCGCAACTGATAACCCTCAAAAGCCTTGCGCACTGCCCTGAAGTCGCGGGTGAAACCTAAAATAAAACCGCCACCCCCGGCCCCGCACAGTTTCAGGTGCCAGTCGTCCGTTTCTAGGCCCCGCCGCCAGAGATCTTGGTAAAGCGTGGGGATCATTTGTTCCAAATGGCGGTACTGGAACGCGGAAAGTTGCTTGAGATCTTCAAACAGGGGATCAACTTCGCCGGCCAAAAAGTGGTTGATGCAATTGTCATTGTGAACCATTAATTCGTTTTGGCACAATTCCTTGAAAGCCGGAGTGCGGCATTTTTCCAAAAATAAGTTGACCAATGGCTCGGTTTTGCGTGGCCGCCCGGTATTGAGCAAAAAAACTGCCCCCTGTCCGCCCGCAAAACTGGGAATTTGGGCGGTTTCGATCTCGGTTTTAGACCGGATGAGCAGCGGCAGGTTGAGGTAGCAGATCAATGGATCCACTCCAGAGCTGGACCCGTGGAAATGGGACTCCATTTCAGAAAACACCTGCTTGAGCTGTAAAATTTCTTCGTTGGTCGGCTGACCGTTATGGATCACTTTCTGATAGACGTAGCGGTCGTAGAGGCTGGCCGTGAGCGCGCCCGAACTGCCCACGCCAAATCCTTGGGGAATGTTGGACTGAAAGTAAAGCCCCTGAGCTACATCAAATTCAAAGGACATAATATCAAAGTCGGTGCTGAGGGCATTCTGTTGGGTCTTGAGTTTTAGGTATTCGCAGAAAGTCTTCAGTTCCCGGTTGGAATGGTCGATCCGCCGCGAGGCATCCGTAATGTGCTTGATGACCAGCCGGCCCTCAAACAGGTGATAGGGCACTGCCAATCCCATCGAGTGGAGAATGATGCTATATTCGCCAAAGAGCAATAATTTGGAATAAAAAACCGGTGATTCGTTTTTTGCCAAAAACATAGTGCACAAACTGGTGGATAAAAATAAAAACTAAGAGGGCAATAAATACCCGACCAAAGTGGATTTTAGGGCAGTCAATTGAACAAATGCCTAAAAATCAAACTAATCAGTCAGGGAAATCTCTAAAAAGAAGGAATTGGTCAATGGGAAAAATTTAGCATGGTTGGTGATACAGCTTCCAACCATGCTATAAAACACACAAACAGTTGCATTTTAAAGATCAACTAAACTAGGGCAATTGTTTTTTCCCATTGCCAACCTTTATTTCTTGGTTTTTTTGGCTTCCATTACTTTCTTGAAATAAGACCAACTGGTTTCGTTGGGGCGGGTGTCATCCACGGGCGGGGCGGTGGTATAAATGGGGTAGTTGGCCTTGATCTCGGCTTTTAGCACTTCTGGCAGGTCGTCCCAAGTCTTGAGCTTTTTGCCCAGGCCCGAGAAGATGAGCTGGCCGGCCCGGTCACCCATTTCCATCCAAGGCAACCATTTGGACACCCGGTTCCAGGCCACAATCCCTTCCGAAGAATTTTTGGTGGGATCCAGCAGGTCGGCCTCACTGCAAACAAAGTTGAAAATCTCGATAGCTTGATAAGTGCCACCCACAAATTCTTGATAGTCGCCGGCCAAGGGGTTACTATAAAAAAGTGGCACTTCGGTGGTCATAAAAAACATCCCTTCCTTGAACTGACCGGATATTTTGAACGGCGTGGTGCCGTTGGCATTGGCAAACGTGGGGCGCGAGTTGACGGGATCATTGGCAATGTGCATCACTTCGGCATCTTTGCCGGTCCAGGGATTTTTCCATGTTTTCAGCACTTGTTTGGTCTGGGGATCCATGTAGAGCAGCAGCTCGCGCGATACCATCCGATAGCCATACCCTTTTTCCGGGTCGGTCATAGTTTGGGCCGCCCTTACGTTCATGGCGATGTAAGTGAACAGCAACCGGTCTTTTTCGCCCGGCACGCGACTGAATACATTGCCCTCCCACCAGTAAGTGACCGATTCACCATCTTGTAGGCTAGCTTGAAGTTTGCGCATTATTTTGACCGCATCTTCGGGCTTATTGGCATCTAGGCGAGGTGGCGGAAATGTGTTTTTCCCTTTTTTCTGGGCTTCGACCAGCGGGATGCTCGAGACAAAAAGGAGCAGACAGATCAATAAGTTCTTCATATTCATGGTTCAGGAGTTTTAGTCAAAGGCAAGTTTACGGTACCGGCAGGTGATTTCCAATGATCGGTCAGTTTTTCACCAATTGTCCACCCTTGAATACGAGTTTTATTTGCCGGATGTCGCTGATTTGTTGGGAAGGATCGCCGGTTACCACCACTAGATCGGCCAGCAGTCCAGCGCGGATCCGCCCTTGATCAGGCAAACCGAACACTTGGGCATTGACTGCGGTGGCGGCCCGTAACACCGCCAATGGTGGCATGCCGTAGTCCACCATGAGTTCCATTTCGCGGGCGTTGTCGCCGTGGGCAAACACGCCCACATCGCCCCCAAAACAGATCGTCACCCCGGCGGCTAGGGCCAGCCGGAAGCTTTCCCGTTTTTGTTGGATGTGCTCCGGTGTTGGGTCAGTTCCCTTTTTCCAGCCTCGATATTGCGCCACCGCGTCGGAGGCGGCCAAAGTGGGGCACAGTGCAACGCCATTTTGTTTCATCAACTGGAACACCCCGGGCGTGCCATTGTCCCCGTGCTCGATGGTGCTCACCCCTGCCAGTACGCAGCGGCGCATGGCCTCGGCAGTTTGGGCATGGGCAGCCACGTAGCGGCCACTGCTCCGGGCGGTTTCCACGATCAATTTAAGTTCGGTTTCGGTAAAAGTGGGCCGGGGATCCCCCCGCAGCCCCCAGCGATAATCGGCATATACCTTGATGAAATCGGCACCTTGGCCAATTTGCCGCCGCACGGCCTTAATCAGGTCGTCGATGCCGTCAGCCTCCTCGGCTCCCTGCGGCACGACCACCCCGGGGCTGAATCCCTTGGGCCCGTAGCTCCCCGTGGCCACCAGTGCGCGCGTGCACACGCTTAAACGCGGGCCAGCAATGATGCCTTTCTCGATGCTTTGTTTGATGCCCACATCGTCATATTCGGCTCCCTCGGTGCCCAGATCGCGCAGCGTAGTAAACCCGGCCGCTAGAGTGGCCCGGGCATGGTTGGCGGCCCGGAGGGTGCGCTCGGCCCGCGATTCGTTCAGGACTTGGGCATCCCATGCTGTTTCGTCGTAGGGATGGAGCAGTAAATGGCCGTGGCCCTCGATGAGGCCGGGCAATAGCGTTTCGGTGGGTAGATCCAGCACGTTGGCCCCAGCGGGCACGGTGATCCCGGCGGTTGGACCGGCCGCGACTATCCGCTCCCCACGGACCACCACTGTCCAACCAGTGTGCATTTGTTCCCCGTCAAACACCCGGGCAGGGCGCAGCACTACGTCGCGGATTGGTGGCTGGGCTTGGGCTAGATTAGTCAATAAAAACAAAAGTAGGACAAACAGGCCCAAGTAAGGAGCAACCAAGCGGGTGAATGGAACCAAGAATAACATAACGGAGAATTGTTGGCCGGAGCTAAGCATTTTGGGCGAATATGGGGCAATGATGCAAGGTAAGAAGTTGGTGGCCCAATGCTCCGTTGACAAATCACTGGTGGTTCGCTGCCAACTGCCCTCTTTGGCCCTGATCCGGTTCTTGTTCAATACAATGGCACATTGCCCAAGCCAACAAAAAAACCGGATCGGCGTACCAACCCGGTTTTTGTTCGTCGATGGGTATCCCAGTTTAGCGGATATATTGGTTGATAATATTCTCAAATAATTCCTGCTTGCCACTGATCTGCTTGGGCTCGGGGCTGGTGCTGGCCAGTTGGTGCAGTTGATCGAGGGTGAGTTTGCCCTGCTCAAAAGCGGCTCCATCCCCGCCATCGAACGAGGCATAGCGGGCTTGGCGCATTTTGTAATAGGGCGATTTGGCTTGCAGGTTGTGCGCAATGGTGAGTGCCCGGGCAAAGGCATCCATCCCGCCGATGTGAGCGTGGAACAAATCGTCCAGATCGGTGGAATTGCGGCGGGTCTTGGCATCGAGGTTGATGCCGCCCCTGCCAAAGCCACCCACTTCCAAGATGATGAGCATAGCTTCGGTCAGCTCGAACAGATCCACCGGAAATTGGTCGGTGTCCCAACCGTTCTGGTAGTCACCCCGGTTGGCATCGATGCTGGCAAACACGCCCGAGTCGGCGGCCACCCGTAGTTCGTGCTGGAAACTGTGGTTGGCCAAGGTGGCGTGGTTGGTCTCGAGGTTGAGCCGGAAATCAGCCAAAAGGTCGAACTCGCGCAAGAAACCAATGCAAGTGGCAGCGTCGAAGTCGTATTGGTGCTTGCTAGGCTCGGCAGGTTTGGGTTCGATGTAAAAATGACCAGTAAAGCCCTGCTTGCGGGCGTAGTCGCGGGCCATGGTCAGGAAGCGGCCCAAGTGCGCCACTTCGCGCTTCATGTCGGTGTTGTGGAGGCTCATGTAGCCTTCGCGCCCGCCCCAGAAGGTGTAGCCCTCGCCGCCCAGCTCTAAGCAGACATCCAGCGCGAGTTTCACTTGCGCCCCGGCGTAGGCCACTACGCTAAAGTCGGGATTGGTGGCCGCGCCGTTCATGTAGCGCGGGTGGCTGAACAGGTTGGCGGTGTTCCACAGCAGTTTTACCCCCGAGGCGCGCTGCTTTTCCTTGGCGTAATCCACCATGACCCGCATCCGGTGCTCCGATTCGGCCACACTGCCGCCCTCGGCCACTACATCAAAGTCATGGAAGCAATAAAACTCAGCCCCGATCTTGGTGAAGAACTCAAAAGCGGCATCCATTTTATCTTTGGCGTTCCCGATCGGATCGGCGGCAATGTCCCAGGGAAAGTACTTAGTGCCGGGGCCAAAAGGATCGCTGCCGACTCCACAGAACGAGTGCCAATAGGCGATGGCAAACCGCAGGTGATCGCGCATGGTTTTCCCGGCCAGCAATTGATCGGGATTGTAATATTTAAAAGCCAGCGGATTGTCCGAATCTGGACCTTCATATTGGATCGGGGCAATGCCCGGGAAATATTCCCGGTCGCCGAGGGTGAGGTGTAGTGCCATGATGTTTGGTTGCTTTTGTGCCGCCAATTTTAATCTATTTGGTCGAGGGTTAAAAATGTGGCCGAAAAAAAGTGGCGGCAGCGGCAAAACCACGATTGCCTTTTTTTGGGTCATCGGGAAACGGCAGACCCACATACTTACTGGCTGCTTTGTCGCCTAAACCGCCGGAAACCAAGCGGGCTAAATGGCAGGACTAGTGCTGCTGCTGGGCAAAATTGCGCAAGTGGGGAGCAAAAACGGCGGGTGCGAACGTTTCGTTGAGTTTGAAATCAACGGTCCGGGTGCGCCCGATGAGCTTACCATTGGCCAAATACTCGGCCACGACCGGGATCAACACGCCATTGAACAGTTGGTAACTTTGATAAACCTTCACTAGTTCATCTTTTCCCGATGGCCCCACCAGCCGGGTGGCGAGCGGGTAGTGGTTTTTAACCCGGATGTAAGTGTAGATAAAACCACCGTCTGGCTCTGGGGTTTTGATTTCGTGGCAATTGATTCCTTGAAATTCCACTGGGCCGCTCAGTTGGCTCTGGGCCATCAGCTCATCGTTAAACAGGATGTCCAAACTTGAAAAGTACCGGTAGCCGACCAGTTGCTCTTCCTTTTTCATTTTTACGGGCTGGCTCGATACGGTTGGATCCAGTTTCCAGTTGTTGTTGTGGTCATAACAAAACACATACTCAGTACTGTCCCTCACAATCACCCGCTTCATGGACAAAGGCCGTTTGGCGTACAATATGGCCCGCGCCCGGTACTTTCCCCACAGTTCTTCGGTTTCTTCGACGTAAGAACTGCTCTGTAGCCATTGGCCTTGGCTATCGCAGGTTTTGCGGAACTGGGCCAGTACTTGGGCCAGCGATTGGGCTTGGGCCAAGCCATCCACCATTAGCCAGCCAATAAAAACCAGTATCTGAACGCAGCGCAAACGGGGCATAGATGTTAGAAAAAACAGACTAACAAAGGTAAGCTGGAGTTTTTAATTAGGCCAGCACTTTTTTGCGTTATAGCCTTGTCTGGCCACAGAACCTGCTCGGCAACACACCCTTTAGCGTCATTTTTTCGGCTAGCCACAGCAAACCAGTGTTCTCTGGATCCAACCAACGGAAATAGGCGAAAACTGCCCTCGTCCCAATTTCGCGTCCTCAAGTGCATTTGGGTTCCTTGCTTTGCGTCAAGTTGAGGTAATTGGCCTTGCCAAGAGTAAAATAGTTTGGGGGATTTTCCTGATCGGTGGGCTTGATTTTCAATAATTTATCGCGCTACTGGCGCGGTCCAATTTTGCTGGACAACAAAGGCCCCAATATTCTGAGGGCATAGAGCGCTTTCCTAGCCCAACTTTGGCTATTTTCGCAAAACGAGGGGGCGCGGGGCATTGTAGATCCAGACCTGCCAAAAAACTTAAATCGATCCAAAACCATGATAAAAAAGACCATTTTCATCTGCGGCATTTGGCTGAGCCTCTCGGGATGCGCGGGCGAACCAGCAAAGACGGCCCAGCAAGATACTCCCCCAACGGCCCAAGAAGTGCAAGTTCCCGCTCCGGTGCAAGTGCCGGCCGAGCTGCTGGCTGCGGGCAAAGCGGTCTATTCTGCCAACTGCCTAGCCTGCCACCAAGCTGATGGCAATGGGGTGCCCGGTCTGAACCCTCCCTTGGCTGGCTCGGAGTGGGTAACGGGCGACAAGGCCAAGCTGGTGGGCACGGTGCTGAACGGGCTGCGCGGCCCAATAACGGTAAAGGGCGAGCGCTACAATGGCGTGATGCCCCAACAAAGCCATTTGGCCGATGCCGATATTGCGGCTGCACTCACTTACGTGCGTAATAGTTTTGGCAACCAAGGCGACGTGATCAATGCCGAAGACGTAAAGGCCGCCCGAAAATAGTCCGGTTCATTTCACTTCGTGAGGCTCAAAATAATAAAGATCGGTAGCAAAAGTGACCGCTTTAATTTTGCTCCGGCTCATTTCTTGCCATTGTTGGGTTGGAAAAATGGTGATTTCCTCGTCGGGTGTTTTCTTGTCCTTGGCCGAAAAACTGACTTTTACGGGCATGGCAAAACCAGCTTCCTGGGTTTCCCATTTGTAGCGGAGTATAAATATTTTCTTTTGCTTGACTAATTGATAGACCAGCCGGGGCGGGGCAGCATGCTTGAGGTATTGGTAAAAAAACGGGCGCAAGTTGACTGCCAATTTTTGGCTAAAAAAATCAATGGCCTGCTCAGTACCGACGGTGGACAGCTTGAATTGTTGGGCATACTGGGCCAAAGTGGCCAGCCAAAGATCATCGTTTTGGATCACCGACCGTAGGGTGTGCAGCATCCAAGCCCCTTTGTAGTAATTGTCTGAATCTCGCCAGCGGGCAAAGTTGACCCCAAATACGCCCAGCATCGGGTCTTGGTTGCCGATTTTGGGCCGCTGGGTTTTCAGGTACTCCACCGATTTGGCAAAACTTCCAGTGAGGCATTCTACATACAGGGCCTCTGCATAAGTGGCAAAGGCTTCGTGCAGCCAAAGCTCGGCATGGTCGCCGATGCTCAGGCTGTTGCCAAAATATTCATGGGCACTTTCATGGACAATGATGTAGTCAAAGCCGAATGGATTGTTTTTGTATTCGTTGCCGTAGGCGATGGCACTTTGGTGTTCCATTCCCCAGTAGGGGGTTTCCACCAGCGCATAACCATCTTTCCAAAACGGATACTTGCCGAACCGTTTTTCAAAACAGGCCAATATCGGTTTCACTTGTGCGAAATGCTCGGTGGCTTTTGGGGCGTTGTAGTCCAGCACGTAATAATCGAGGGCAAGTTTAGCCCCATCGTGGGCTACATAGGTGTCTTGCAAGTGCGCATAGTGGGCAATATTGAGGGAGACATTGTAGTTGTTGATCGGGTAGCTGACTTTCCATTCGTAGCCCCGGTAGCCACCGCTCACGGCCATCGTTGATACAAGGTTGCCGTTGGCCACGCATACCAGCGGTTCGGGCACTTCGCAGTAAATGCGCATACTGTCCGGCTCGTCGGTGAGGTGATCCTTGTTGGGCCACCAAGCACTGGCCCCCAAATGTTGGCAACTCACCCCCACCCAAGGCCGCCCCTTGGCATCGGTGGCCCACGAAAATCCACCATCCCAAGGGGCATCAGGCGCTACCCTGGGACTGCCGTGATAATAAATTTTGAACGATCCCAGCTTGCCCTTGGGCACCAACTGTTTGAAATTGATCACAATGGCAGCGCCTTCCCGCCGGAAACCAAGCGGGTAATTATTGTAAATAATCCGGTCAATTTTGAAATCTTCAAACAAGTCGACCCGAATGGTGGTAAAATCCTCGACGGCCCGGAAGGAAATGGCATTGTACCCATTGATGCGCCGCTCGGCCAAATGGATCTTGAGGTGCAGGTCGTAGTAAATGACATCATAACACGCACGGTCGGGCGCGAGTGTGCCCCGGAGCGAATCTTGCCGGGCAAAAGCTTGCCCGGAAGTTTGGGCCAGTACTGTGTGGGACCAAACTGCCAGCCAACTGCCACCCAAAAAGAGGCAAAGAAGCATTCGCCGGACTGGAAGATATGGGGCCATAAATAGCATCGGGGAAAAGGTTAGGGCTGGTAATTTTTCTTGAGGTATTGTTGAATTATTTGCGCCCAGATCTGGTAACCAGCTGGACTCAGGTGGAGTTGGTCGGCTAGGAACAGCTCAGGCCGGGGCTGGCCTTGGGCATTGAGCATGGGCGTAGCAATGTCAATGTAGGCCAAATTGCGCTGCCGCTGGCAGAACTGGCGGATCAGGCCGTTGGCCACCCGTTGCTGAGGCAATAAGCTCGCCCGGAGTGGGCTGGGCTTGATGGCCACAAACCCGATCTTGAGGTCGGGCAGGTGGCCCGAGGCTAGTTTGACCAGTTGTTGAAAATTGGCCAACACTTCTTGGGGCGTTTTTTTGCCAGTGTCCAGATCATTGTCACCTTCGTAAATGAGCAGGATGCTGGGTCGGTGGGGCAAGACCGCTCGCGTAAAAAAATGGACGGCCCCGGTCATCTCTGATCCGCCAAAGCCCCGGTTGATCACCGGATATGGGGCCAAATCGGTTTGGCAACTGCCCCAAAACCGAAAACTGGAACTGCCCCAAAGGACGATTCCGCTAAGTTGCGGTGCGGTCAAGCTGTTGGCAAGCTCAAAAGCCCGGATTTCATTCTCAAACCGGCGGTCTTGGGCACCGGTGCAGGTGGCCAAGGCAAACAGTAAAAATGCGACGATGATTGTTTTCATAAGTTAAAGTACTGAACCGCAAACTAGGTAGAAATTCTTTTAAAAAAGTGGTTTGGACGGCCTGATTTTGATAAAATCGTGATCGATACTTGGTTGTGATGAGTATTGGTTTCCTGAAACCAATGCCATTTTTTGCTTGCGGGTTATTGGCTAATTACATTCGTTGCGAACCGTTTTTACGAGTATTTGATTTTTTCAAAAGCTTGGTTACTAGATGTTTTATTCACTAAAACAGGGGCAAAAAATTGGAATTCAACCTTCCGCTTTGCAAATGGTGTGGTCCAGAGAAAAAATGGCTGTCAATGACTGCCTAGGGGCTAGATTGGTTAGAAAGGATAACCAATCCCAATATTGTAAACTGGATTAGCATAGCGAAAATTTCCCAGCACAAAGCGTTGGGAAAGTGGCAATACGGGATCCCATACGCGAATCCCCACGTCCAATCGCATGATGACAAATGAAAAATCAAAGCGTAAGCCCAAGCCAGTGCCCACTGCAATTTCGGTGTAAAACCGATTCAGGCGGAATTGCGACAAGGGGCGAGTGTCGGCGGTCAGCATCCATACGTTGCCTGCATCGACAAAGAAAGCGCCATTGACAAACCCAAAAAGCTTGGCACGGTACTCAGCATTCAACTCGACCACCAATTCGCCCGGGCGCTCGAACCGCTCATCGATTCGGCCATCGCGATCAATGGGCGAGTAACCGCCCGGTCCCAGGCGGCGGGGCCGCCACGCCCGGATGGTGTTGCTACCGCCGGTAAAGAAGTATTTTTCGTAGGGCAAGACGGTATTTTTCACATCGCCCAGGTTGCCATAGGGCCGGGCCACTCCCACGTTGGCCCGAAACGCCCACGTGTTGTTCTTGCTCCTTGGCACGTAATAGCGCAGTTCGGCATTGAGTTTGATAAACCGGAAGTATTCGAGCCCGAACAAGGTGGGGTTTTCGGCCAAAAACTTGTTGCTCAAAAAATTGAGCGAGGTGCCACCCGACTCGGCAAATGCCCGGAAATAGATGGCATCGGGCCGTTTGGGATCATAATAGAGGTAATTGAACGAGACACTGGACACGATGAGCCGGCTAAAACTTCGCAGCAGGGTGTTGCCACCGGCGGCCAGCTCGATCAAGTACAGGATAAAACTATCCTCAAAACGGGGCGTGTTCACCAAATTGAGATCGGCCAAGTTGGCGGTGTAAACCCGGTTGCGCTTTCGGTTGGTCCATTCGTAGCCCCAAGATGCTTGGAAATTCATCCGGTCGTATTCCGGTCGGCGAATATAGGTAAACCCGGTATTGATGCGGGTGCGGGGCGAATTGATGCCCACCCGCTGTTTCCATTGCGAACTCACTGGCAACAAGAGCCGGGGAAAAGACAGGATACCATTGAGGCTCAGCTCGCGGGCGTTGTAGGCATTGCTCTGCTGGATGGCACTCCCCTGCGACTCGATCGCTCCCCTGGCCCGCAGCTCGAAGATTTCGTAGGCATTGAAGGTGTTGCGGTTTTTGAGCGAAACGCTAAAAAACGGGCCGGGAAGTGCTTGGTTCACATTTAGCCCCGACTCGATTGAAAAATCGTTTATGGGCAGTGGGCTGGCAAATATATCGGTCACGAAGCGTCCCTTGAGCGTGTCGAAGCGCAGATTGACAAAACGGAACATGTCCATGCTGGCCAAGGCTCTTTGCGTGTCTTCCACGTCGGTTTGGCTGTACGCTTGACCCTTTTTTAACCTAATTCGATCATACAATACCCGATTTTTATAAGGAGTACGGGTAATTTTGCCAAAACTGATGAATTTAACCCCGTTGTAGTCAGGATAGTAGGTAGTATCGCGGGCCGCTCGCTCGCTTTCCACGCCCTCATCAGTGACTACTTCAATATCGGTGATCCGAAACAAGCGGTGGGGCACATTGGCCACCGGCGGCTCGACCACCAGCCGTAAATCCACCAGCCGCTGGGCCGCCCCGGCTAGGGTATCCACATCAAAAAATAAAAAATCTTTGGTGAAATCATAATAGCCATTGTCACGCATTAGGCGGTTGAGGCGGTCGCGTTCACGGGCAAAGACGATCTCGTCGTAGCGCTGGCCCTGCTTCACCAGGGAATGGATCGAATCGATCACAATCAATTTGGCCACGGCCGAGTCTGGCGATAAGCGGGTAAACGAGCGGATGAGGTGTGGCGGCCCCTCCACCACCTCATAAAGCACACTGGCCGTTTTGTTTTTGAGTTGGTAGGATGGGTAGACCTTGGCTGAAAAAAAACCTTTCTGCTTGAGGTAAAACTGCATCTGATCCGCCGTTTTGCGCATAATCAGGGAGTCAAATATGACCGGCTTCTCGCCCACCGAACGCATGAGCCAGTTGCCTTCCTCAATCCATTTACGGAGTTTGCCAGTTTCTTTGTTGCGCTTGGCCGTCAGTTTGCGGATTTGGGCTTGGGTGAGGGTGCTGTCGGCCAACTGCGCCGCATACGCCGCCTCCATGTATTTGAGGTCGGTCTTCTTTTCGGCCAGCTTGGGGTCATACCGTTTTTTGCCCTCATAATAAGCCACTAAATAAGGCGAGAAAGCAAATAAGAGCAGTTTGCGGTTGGGTTTTTGGCGATAAAAAGCCTCCAATTCCTCGGAGGGGATGGCTCGATTCCCTTTAATTTTTTGCTTGAACAGTAAATGTTCGCTGCCTGTAAGGTAACTTGTACCTATACAGGAGGAAAGGAGGCAAGCCCACAGCAAGCCAAAAAGTCCTAACTTCGCCCGGCGAATGGATAAATACATTTTTCAAGGTTCAGCCCCGCAATTTAGGCATTTGCTGGGTCAAGGCCAATAGCTAACTGCTTTATGCCTTGATTAAAATGATTTGGGAGCCTAATCGGATAATTACCTTGATTTTCAAGGATTTATTAGCCTAGTTTGTTCCAGACTGATTTGAATAAGTGTAACTGTACCGTGTCCGGCTATTGTGTATGCAGCAAAAATGGAAAAAACTGATTAAGGCTTTGCACCAAAAAAAGCATCGCCAGTCAGAGGGCCTGTTCTTAGTGGAGGGCGAAAAGGCTGTGCAAGAACTGCTTTCGGCTGCTCCGTCTCACTTGCCGTTTGAGGCCGTCGGTTTATTTTATACCCCAATGTTTGCCCAAGCTTACCCCCGTCTCATTGGGCAAGTGGCCGAGGGGGAAATGGTGAGCTCGGAAGAATTGGCCCAAATTGGGACGCTCCAATCCAACGCCGCCGCGCTGGCCGTGGTGGAGATCCCAGCCGTGTCGCCCGAGCCTGGGCCGCTGGGGAGTCTCACCCTAGCTTTGGACGATCTGCGCGATCCCGGCAACTTGGGGGCCATCGTTCGCATTGCCGACTGGTATGGCGTCGGCCAGATCATCTGTTCCCAGACCACGGTTGAATGGTACAGCCCCAAGGTGATAGCCGCCTCAATGGGTTCGTTTCTGCGGGTGCAGCCCCATTATACCGACTTGGAGGCTTGGTTATTGGCCTGTCAAGTGCCCGTGTTGGGGGCTTTTATGCACGGGCAGAGCATCCACCAGATCAGGATTCCAGATTCCTGTGTGCTGCTCATCGGCAACGAAGCCAAGGGCATCTCGCCCGGTGTTGCCCAGTTGATCAGCCGGCGGGTCACTATCCCGCGCTACGGTGGTGCCGAGTCGCTCAATGCGGCCATGGCCACGGCCATTCTTTGTGACAACCTTAAACGTGGCAGTCGCTAGACCTACTCGGCCAACAACTCGCTCAAGGGCAGCCGCCGGCAAGGGAAAGTGCCCCGGTGGCCCTTCAGATTGGTCTTGCGGGCCCGCTGCGCCGGGCTCAAGTGGTTTGATTCAATGTGTTGGAACACCTTAAAGAGTTGAAAGTGCGACTCCCCACCGATCAAATTGTTGGCAGCGTCATAAAATTGTTGGTGCCGCATCTCGAAGGTCAACTTTGGAAGCTCGATTGAGCATTCTTCAGTGGACAAGGCCTCACAAACGGGATGAAGGCCAAACGAATAGTCGATTTTGGGGGGAGGATGCTGGTGCACCCAAACGGTACAGCCAAAAGTGAGTCGCAGGTCGGTGTTGCTCAAATACTCGAAATCGAGCAGCAAATCGGAGCGTAGCAGGTACGTCAGATCGATGTCTGGCGGTGGTAAGGGGAATATGGGTTGGTTTGACATGGTGGTGCTAGGGTTGGGATAAATGGCACTTAGCTTGAGGCTGGCCGAGCAAGCCAGCGATGCCCCATTTGCTGGACAAAGCAACTGCGCGATTGAGGCGAGCTGCCGCGATTTATTCGTGAATGGTACATAATATCTCTCTCATTTAGTTTGTAAATAAAATAACAGAATAACTGACAAATAAACCAATCGGCTTAGTCGATTCCAACATCAATGTTTACGCAGGCCCCCCGATTTAGTTGCCATTGAGTGGCCCCCACCTTGCCAAGAATCGGTCAACGGACTTAAAACCGGTTTTTCCCGCGCCAAAATACCGGGCAATAACCGAACTTTGCCGGCCAAAATAATAAAAGGATGCCCAAATTTTTGCACTTGGAAGGTTTACGAGGAGCTGCCGCCCTGATTGTGCTGCTGTGCCATGTCCAACTCGGGTTCTACCCAAACCACGTGAACGATGTTTTCAAAGCAATGCCAGCGCATTGGTCTGGTCATTTGAACTCGGCGATTGTGTGGGGGTATGCGTTCCTGCTGGACGGCCGGTTGGCTGTCCATGTGTTTTGGGTATTGAGCGCCTACGTGATTTCCATTGGCTTGTTCCGGGCGGCCGAGCCAAGGGCCTATTTGGTCGCGGCCGCCACCAAGCGCTATTTCCGGCTGGCTGGCCCGTGCTTGGGAGCCGTGCTGTTCGCCTATTTGCTGATGAAAAGCGGGCTTATGTTCAGCTTAGGGTTGACCACGGACAATGAATGGCTGCGCAGCACCTATGATTTTGCCCCCAATTTGCTGGCCGCCCTCAAGTTTGTGGCTTGGAACGCTTTTTTTGATTACCAAGGCTCGCCCAACTACAACCATGTGCTGTGGTCCATTGAGGCCGAAATGTACGGGTCCTTCTTCTGCTTTGCCATTTTTGGGGTTTTGGGCCAATCGCCCCACCGTTTTCTGATCTACGCGCTGGTTCCGGTCGGGCTGGTGGTGCTCAAAATGACCTGGTTGCTCTGTTTTTTCGTTGGTTTTGTGCTCTGCGACTACGACTACCTGCCACCTTCCACCACGGGCCTGTTGGGACGATTGAAGAAAGTGGAAAAAATGGTTTTTTCTTGTCCCAAGTGGAGCACAGCTATTTTTGTCGGACTGGTTATTTGGGGAAAATTCGCCTTGCACATGATGGGCTTGATCGCCGATCCGGCCAATCTGGTGATGGCGGTGCTCATTGTATATCTGACCATCCGGTTGGCACCCGTACACGCGTTCCTTGCGAGCAGGCCCATGGCTTGGCTGGGCAAAATATCATTCAGCCTCTACCTGATCCACTTGCCCATCATTTGTTCGTTGGGCAGTTGGTTGTTTCTGTATGGTTGGCCAACTGGATGGGTCGGCGCAATAGCCTGTGCGGTCACTTTGGTCACCAGTTTAGGTGTGGCTGCCATTTTTCAGCGGCTGGTTGATGCCCCCTCGGTGCAATTGGCCAACACCATTGGCCGTTATTTTGCTCCCCGGCCACCCATTGGCCCCTCTTCTCAGGATTGAAATGCCCCTTGCCTTGGCTTTTCTTTGGTTACACCCTATTTTTACGCCCTTTGAAACCACAGATCGAGCGATGAAGGTATGGAAATTTGGCGGCACTTCGGTGGGAACCGCCCAGCGCATCAAGAATTTGCCCCAGTTGATCAACAACGGCGAGCCTAAAATCGTCGTACTTTCGGCCATGTCGGGCACCACCAACGCCCTGATCAAAATTGGGGAGAAACTCTATGCCAGGGAAACCACTGAGAGCGAGCGAATGATTGACGAGCTGGAGGTCAAGTATCATGCGGTGATCCGCGAATTGTACAGCACTGAAACTGCCAAGGCCAAGGCCACCATTTTTGTGGAAGAGCAGATGGGGCTCATGCGGGCATTCACCAAGAAGCGCTTCAACCTGCGCCGGGAAAAAGAATTGTTGGCCGAGGGCGAGATCTTGTCCACGAATTTGGTGCAATTTTACCTCGAGGAAATTCAGGTGGCTTCCACGCTGCTCAATGCCCTCGATTTCATGGTCATTGACGACCATGACGAACCCGACCTGAACTACATCGCCGAGCACTTGAAGGCGGAACTGGCCAAGCACCCACAGCAGCAACTTTTTTTGACCCAAGGCTATATTTGCCTCAATCCCGACGGCGAAGTGGACAACCTCAAGCGGGGCGGCAGTGATTACACCGCCTCTCTGGTCGGAGCGGCCATTATGGCGGAGGAGGTGCAGATCTGGACCGATATTGACGGGATGCACAACAATGACCCCCGAGTGGTGGATCGCACCCAGCCCGTGGCTGAACTGACCTTCGATGAGGCCGCCGAGTTGGCCTATTTTGGGGCCAAAATCCTCCACCCGCAGAGCGTGAACCCGGCCCGGCTCAAAAAAATCCCGGTGCGCTTGCTCAATACCATGGCCCCCGAAATGTCAGGAACGGTTCTTCATGAACAAAATTCGGGCGTGGGCGTAAAAGCCATCGCGGCCAAGGACGGCATTACGGCGGTCAAAATCCAATCAGGCCGGATGCTGCTGGCCTACGGGTTCCTCAAACGGCTCTTTGAAGTGTTTGAAAAGTACAAAACCCCGATTGACATGGTGACCACCTCCGAAGTGGGCGTTTCGGTCACGATTGACCAAGTGAGCCATTTGGATGCGATTGTCAAAGAACTGAGCGAGTTCAGCCACGTCGAAGTAGATACCGATCAAACCATTGTGTGCATAGTGGGCAATCTGGCCAGTGGCAGCCATGATTACTTGGCCCAGATTTTTGCCGCGCTCCAGGGGATTCCCGTACGGATGGTTTCTTACGGGGGCAGCCCCAACAATGTATCGATCTTGGTGAATACTCAACACAAGGTGCAAGTGCTCCGGGCGCTCAGTAAGGGGTTGTTTGCGCTGTAAAATCCCGATGAGATAGGGTTTTTTGGATTTTTCTGCCGAAATTAGTGGTTAATCAAAGAAACTTATGAAATGCCTTGTTGGCTTTTTGTTGGCTCTAATGACTGGGCCATTGTACGCCCAACTGATCACCGAGAGCCCAAAAATAGAGTATAAACTTTCGCCCGAGACCAGTCTCCAGCGGGTGGAAATCACCCAAAAATATACGATCGTCCATTGCGCGTTCTTAAAGAGCTCCTCGGCACTCGATAAACTGTTTTTTTTCGATAAGAGGCTAATGCCACCCGACAGCATCTATATCCTGATTGGGCGGGATACCCGCTTGATCGACCGTCAGACCCGCCAGGGTTACCGATTACTAAAAGCGGTCGGTATTCCCATCATTGGGGGTGACTCGGCGGTTCGACGTTATGCCAACACCCTGCCCATGTCTGTACCGATCAACAAAAAGGTCACTTACAGCCTGTATTTCGAGAAACTACCTCCCGGGGTCACCTTGATCGATCTCGTTGAGCCGCCCCTTGACGGGTTCAGCAGCCCGTTTAGTTTTCTGGGGATTCAGATCAACAATCCACCACTGGAGAAGCCCGCCCTAGAAAAGCCCGTGGCCAAGAAAGAACCGCCCATTGTCAGCGAAAAACCCGTCAAAGAGGCCCCAATTACCCAAAAAGCCGCCAAGCCGCTCGCAAAAGAGCCCGAAAATGTCGCATTGGCCAAAACGGATACCCTGACCAAGCCCGTGACCAGCCTAACTGGCAAGTCCTTGAACGAAGGGGAAACCTTCCGGTTGGAAAACCTTACCTTTGCGCAGGGGAAATATGAATTGTTGCCCAGCTCCTTTGCCGAGCTGGATCAGCTTGCCGAACTGATGAGCAACCGGCCAAGCATGGAAATCTTGCTCGAGGGCCACACGGACAATATTGGCAGCCCAGTGGAAAACATGAAACTGTCCCAAGACCGGGTCAGGGCCGTCAAAACCTACCTGACCCAAAAGAAGGTCGCCGCCGATCGCATCCAGACCAGAGCCTACGGGAGCACCAAGCCCCTAGTAGTGAACGGCTCGCCCGAGCAGCGCAAGGCCAACCGGCGGGTAGAACTCAAAGT